>NZ_QTLP01000007.1:19485-214531 GCF_003635405.1 Parabacteroides sp. AF39-10AC
GCCGAGCCTGTATAAAAAGCACCCAATAAAATCAATATCGGTAGGTTTCGCATCTCTGTTCTGAAAGATTCCTTTTTTGCTAGAAGCATACCCGATAAGGCGATGGCCGCGAATAAGAAACGATAGAACAATATCGAATCAAACCGCATACCCTTCTCCATAAGAGGCAATGTAAACAAAGGGATTAAACCGAATGTAACAGAAGTCGCTATTCCATAAGCGAAACCTTTTAGATTATTATTCATATTATACTTTTTGATAAAATGACCGCAAACATACGAAAAAGTCTTGAAATCTTGAAAACAACCTTCTCCTGTCGCTTGTTTTTATCAAAAATGATGTTTATGAGATATTTCTTTATTTTATTTGCGATTGCCGGCTTGCTTATTAATCCTTCCGCTGCAGAGGCTTGCACCGGTATTACCTTAAAAAGCAAGGACAGTACGACTATTGTAGCACGTACGATAGAATGGGGTGGAAGTAATTTGAACAGCCAGTATGTCGTGGTTCCAAGAGGATACACCGAACGATCGTATACTCCGAATGGGGTTGATGGAATGACTTTCACGGCACGTTATGGATATGTGGGCTTGGCAGTGGAGCAAAAGGAATTTATCGCTGAAGGACTCAATGAGGTTGGGTTATCGGCTGGATTGTTTTATTTTCCAAAGTACGGTGAATATGAGAAATATAATGCCGCAGTTCGGGATAAAAGTATCTCTGATCTGCAATTAGTGTCTTGGCTGTTGGGGGAATGTTCAAATGTAGAGGAGGTGAAAGAGGCTGTTAAGAAAGTGCATGTTATCAATATATATCCCCGTGCGTCTACCGTTCATTGGCGGTTTGCCGAGCCGTCGGGGTGTCAACTGGTTCTTGAGATTATTAAGGGTGAGCTACACTTCTATGAGAATACGTTAGGAGTTCTGACTAATTCTCCCAGTTTCGAGTGGCATCTGACGAACCTGAATAATTATGTTAATCTTTTCCCGGGTACGGCCCCCAATCAACAATTAGGAAATATCGAGTTGTCTTCATTGGGTGCGGGAAGCGGTTTCCTTGGGATTCCGGGCGACGTAACTCCACCGTCACGTTTCGTTCGTGCGGCTTTTTACCAAGCTTCGGCCCCACAACAAGAAACCGCATTGGAAACGGTCTTCCAGTGTTTCCAGATATTGAATAATTTTGATATTCCCGTAGGGATCGAATTCCCATTAGGGCAAGTACCTTGCGATATACCGAGCGCTACTCAATGGACTTCGGTTACGGATATGCGAAACCATGTGATTTATTACCGTACGATGTACAATAGCGTTATTCGGAATATAGATTTACGTTCCATTGATTTCTCCACGGTTCGTTATCGTGCGGTATCCATGGATGGGACGAAGCGACAAGCGGTTGAAACGATCAAAATAGAATAGGGCAGGGAGCTCTTTGGGGGATATCTCGTAAGTCAATAGGATAGGTGATAAAACTCAATGGAATAGGAAACATAACTCAATGGATTACGTTCCCTATTCTATTGGGTTTCGACTGATGATCTAAATCTTATAATAGTAATCCGGCCGCAACTTCCTCCGCAACCGCGTCACCTTTTAGTACAGATACTAAAGCTAGGCCAAAATTGAATACCAAGCCCGGTCCTCTACCGGTTACCACATTTCCATCTACCTCGACAGCCTCGCCTGTTACCGTGGCACCAATCAATTTCGGTTCGAACCCGGGGTAGCAAGTCGCTTTACGGCCTTTTAATAAGCCAAGGCCGCCCAATACCATCGGGGCGGCGCAGATAGCGGCTACGATACCTCCTTGGCGATATTGTTGCAATAAGGCCTCCTTTACCGCCTCAGACTCGTTTAGATTGGATGCTCCGGGCATACCTCCCGGTAAGATCAAGGCGTCTATACCTGAAAAATCAGTTTCGGAAAGTAGGGCATCTGCCATATATTCCATATGATGGGCACCCACCACTTTACGGTCGTCTGTGATGGAGACTGTTTTCGTGTCTATACCTCCGCGACGCAAAATGTCTACGGTTCCCGTGGCTTCCATTTCCTCGAAGCCATTCGCTAAGAATACGATCGCTTTCTTCATAAGATTCAATTATTTAAATTTGTACACGTAAGTAATAGTACCACTCTGGTTATTAGCGCCACTGATACTGTTGAACTTCGCCTTTCGAGCTGCGTCCAAAGCGCTTTTACGCATGGAGGCGTTGTCGATATTAGTTCCCCGGCCTACCTCGGCAAATATAACATTGCCTTTCGGATCTACGGTTATATTGATAACAATACGACCTTCTTCTTGGATCGTGTAAGCGGGACGAGGGAGACCTCCGGCACCAATGGAACGGCCGTTCAAATTAAATGATCCGTAACCGCCTACGCCTTCATTCGCCCCGTGATCAGAGTTACCGAACGGACTTCCTTGGTTACCGGTTCCGCTTTCAGCGTCGCCTTGGCTGTTACCCTCGGCGTTTCCCATACCAAAAGCTCCGGCCACCTTGTTGCTAATGGCCTGTTCCTTCTTGCGGCGTTCCTCGGCCAGACGCTTCTTCTCGGCTTCTTCCCGGCGGATACGTTCTTTCTCCTCCTCTTCTTTCCGTTTCTTCTCAGCCTCTTGTTTCTTGCGTTTCTCTTCCTCTTTCTTCTTTTTAGCGTCCTCAAGGGCTACGCTTTCCTCGATATCTTGAGTGATGAGTTCCTGCTTGGGTGTTTCCACTTGCGGCTCCGGTACGGGAGGAGGGGGAGTGGTCGTTTCCTGAGGCGGTTCTTGCCCGGTATACTTGGGCTCGAACATTCCGGCGGCGGCATCTACATTCCCGAAATTAACGAGTACACCCCCGTCTTCATCCGGTACCTCGGTTTTCAATACGGTAAACCAAAGTATCAGTAGAATGACACCGTGAAAAGCAACGGTACCGATTAAACTGTATATGTCATCCTTATTCAGTCTCATATCTGTTATTTCTGCGGACGGGTGGCAAGCACCATCTTGAATTTATTCTCGTTCGCTATATTCAGTATCTTTACAATCTCTTTGTAAGGCACGGTCTCGTCGGCATATAAGGCGACGAACATCTCCGGTTCCTTCGCGTAACTATCTTGCAAGAAAGGAGTGATCTCATCAAATGAGACCTGTACCTCTTTTTGCTTTCCAAATGCCACGTAGTAATTCAAGTTCGCGTCTATCGTTACCCTCGTAAGAGGTTTCGCCGCTGTTTGCTTTTGCGCTTGCGGCAAGGTAACCTTGATGGCGTTCGGGATTACTACGGTAGAGGTAACCATGAAGAAGATCAGCAAGAGGAATATGACGTCGGTCATAGAGGCCATGCTGAACGCTTCGTTTACCTTTGTTCTTCTTTTTAGAGCCATAATTTTTTATAATTGAAAATTGAAAATGGAGAATTGAAAATTAAATAGAGGAGAGTTGGCTCATCTTCAATTTTCAATTCTCCATTATCAATTAATTAGCCGGTTCATTTAATAAATCCATGAATTCCATCGTACGAGCCTCCATCTTGTTCACGACGTTATCTACTTGAGATACCAGATAGTTGTACGCGAACAATGTAATGATACCAACTACCAGACCGCCAACGGTTGTTACCAAGGCCTCATAGATACCGCCGGATAATAGGGAGACATCAACATTGGTGCCTGCGTTTGCCATATCGAAGAAAGCACGTACCATACCGGTTACTGTCCCAAGGAAACCAAGCATGGGAGCGCCGGCGGCGGTCGTCGCGATCAAGGGGAAACCTTTTTCCAGTTTAGCGATCTCCAAATTTCCGACATTCTCGATCGCTACGAGCACATCGTTCATCGGACGGCCCAAACGGGTAATGCCTTTCTCGATCATACGGGCGGAAGGTGTGTTGGTGCTCCGGCATAAATTGAGAGCCGAGTCCACTTTTCCTTCATGGATATAGTCCTTAATACGATTCATGAACGTCTCGTCTTCTTTTCCCGCACGGCGAATGATGATCAGACGTTGAACAAAAATATAAATAGCCATCAGAGAGAGCAGTAACAATACCACCATAATCCAACCTCCCTTAAAGGCAAGGTCTATCACATTGATTTCCGCTTCCGTAGGAAGGGTTACAGCCGTTAAATCCGGCATTTGATCTGCCGCCTGAGAGCCCACGGCCTGTAGTGAAAGTAAAATACTCATCGTTTTGAATTATAGGTTATAATTTTCAATATTCAATTCTTCTCCATTCTCAATTATTCAAGCATGCCTTGTATAAAGCGATCGTCTCTTGCAAACCATGATAGAGCGCATCACAAATCAAGGCATGGCCGATAGAAACCTCCTCCAGCCAAGGGATATTCTTGTTGAAGAAAGCCAGATTTTCTAAGCTCAAGTCGTGTCCGGCATTTACGCCTAATCCTAAGTTTTTAGCTAATTGAGCGGCCTCTACAAAAGGAGCGATCGCTTTGTCACGATCTTCCGGATAAAAGGTCGCATAAGGTTCCGTATATAGCTCAATACGGTCCGTACCTGTTTTCGCCGCTAGTTCGATATTCGCCAAGTCTGTTCCGACGAAGATGGATGTACGGATTCCTTGTGAGGTAAAGGTGTCTACCAATTCGCTTAAGTAATCGAAATTGTCCTTTACGTTCCAACCTGAGTTCGACGTGATGGCATCCGGAGCGTCCGGAACCAGTGTGACTTGGGTCGGTTTTACCTTCAATACCAAGTCGATGAATTTATCACAAGGATAACCTTCTATGTTAAATTCTGTCCGGATAAGAGGTTTTAGTCCATAAACATCGCTATAGCGTATGTGTCGTTCATCCGGACGGGGATGAACCGTAATTCCTTGTGCCCCGAATAATTCACAGTCTTGCGCTACTTTCAGCACGTTTGGCATATTGCCACCTCTCGCGTTACGAATAGTAGCAACCTTGTTAATGTTTACACTTAAATTTGTCATTGTATATCGTATATCTTTTTTCTTTCATTACATTTGCACAAAAGTATCGGCAAATTTAGCAGGATTTAGGGAATTAACAGAATAATGTTGGTGAAAGATTTCATAACAAAGGAAATTCCGGTGTTAAAAAGTTTTGACACAGCGGAATATGCGTTGGCGTTAATGGAGGATTTTAAACTCAAGCATCTTCCGTTATTGAGTGATAACGCATACCAGTGTTTAGTGTCGGAAAAAGACTTATTGGCGCTGCCGGATCCTTCGGCTACGATCGGTGAGCCGGTTTTATTCGCTCCGGCGATTTCGGAAAATGGACATTTACATGAAGCGTTGGCAATGATAACCCGATATGGATTGAGCCTGTTGCCTGTGGTTTCCGTGGACGGAACTTATTTGGGGGCGATTACCCGGGATCGTTTGGTAGATGCTTTATCCGAGCTATGTAATGCGGAGGCGGCTGGAAGCGTGATCGTATTGGAAATGATGCCACAGGATTATTCATTAACGGATATCGCCCGTTTGGTAGAGGCGAATAATGCCCATGTCCTTAATTTGTTATCCCATCAAGATAAAGATACGGGCCGTCTGCTTATAACCCTTAAGATTGATTTGGAAGATGCCTCTCCCGTGATCCGTAGTTTCGAGCGTTTCAATTATACGGTGCTTTATCATTTTATGGAGAAGGGGATGGTGGATGATATGTTGCAGCAGCGGATGAATGAGTTATTACATTATATGAATATGTAAAGTAAGGAGCGTAGAATGAAAGTTGGAATATTTGGAAGTGAATATCAGATCGAGAGACAGAATCTGATTAAACGCTTGTTTGAGAAGCTTCGTGAACAAGAGGCTGATATTTATGTGGACAGCCCTTTTTATACATTCCTTACCGATGCTTTTGGTTTTGAGCCAGTGGTGAGCGGGCTATTAGTGGGTGATGAGTTTGATCTGGATATAGCGCTTAGCGTGGGAGGAGATGGTACGTTCCTTCGTACGGCGGCCCGGGTAAATAAACAGGATATTCCTATTTTAGGTATTAATACCGGACGGCTAGGCTTCCTTGCGGATGTCAGCAGTAATGAGGTTGAGGATACGCTGGATGAGATTTTTAAGAATTACTATAAGGTAGAGGAACGAACCCTCTTGCGTTTATATACGGAAGACCGTGCGTTTCGCGGATATAATTACGCCTTGAATGAGATCGCCGTGCTGAAGCGTGATAGTTCCTCGATGATTACGATTCATACATTCTTGAATGGGGAATATCTGACTTCTTATCAGGCGGATGGTTTGGTAGTGGCTACACCTACCGGTTCCACGGCCTATTCGATGAGCGTAAATGGGCCGATTATCGTCCCGCAAAGTAATAGCATTGTCTTGAGTCCGGTCGCTCCGCATTCCTTGAACGTGCGTCCGTTGGTGATTCCGGATTCAGATATAATAACGCTTCGGGTAGAGAGCCGGAATAAATATTTTCTGATCTCTTTGGATGGACGTTCGGAAATATTCCCGGCAGGTATCGAATTAAAGATGAGCAAGGCCGATTATACGACGAAAGTCATCAAGCGCTATAACCATACTTTTTATCAGACGCTTCGGGAAAAATTAATGTGGGGGGCAGATGTGCGAATGAAATAATATTGTGTGCGTCCAGTCTTTGTCCAAATAGTAGCGGATAGTATTGTATTTTGTAAGCTGTTGATAAATAGACTTTTCCGTATGGATAAACTGAGCGTATCTTATGGATTTTGTCCAGTTTTTCTATTATGGGGTAAAAAATAGGGGGTATTCGATGTCCAGCTATGTCCTCTATTTGTCCAGTGCCCTTTTTTGACACACGCTTTTTAACTCTTTACTTTTGTCGGCAGATTAAATCTAGCTTAATGGAAGTATTTTCAATTATTATTCCTGTCTACAATCGTCCGGAGGAGATAGACGATTTATTAAACAGCCTTACCCGGCAGACATATGTACATTTTGAGGTTATCGTAGTGGACGACGGTTCTTCTATACCTTGTGAGCCCATAGTCAATGCCTATAATAACCGCTTGAGGATTCGCTATTTCTATATAGAGAATTCAGGTCCAGGCTTGGCTCGCAATCAAGGGGTACGTTATGCGGAAGGAGAGATCGTGATTGTCTTGGATTCGGATTGTATCGTTCCGGCCAGCTATCTGGAACAAGTACACGAGTCCTTAATGCGTTATAAGGTGGATGCCTTTGGTGGTGCTGACAGGGCGCATTCTTCTTTTTCCGCTATACAGAAAGCGGTCAATTACTCGATGACTTCTTTTTTTACGACAGGAGGGATCCGAGGAAGCCGGAGGCATTTAGATGCATTCTATCCCCGGAGTTTTAATATGGGAATGCGGAAAGAGGTGTATGAAGCCTTGGGTGGTTTCTCTGATATGCGTTATGGAGAGGATATAGATTTTAGTATCCGGATTTTTGCGGCAGGCTATAAATGCCGTTATTTTCCGGGCGCTTGGGTCTATCATAAGCGAAGAACAAATTTCGTCCAGTTTTTCCGGCAAGTATGGCATTCGGGGTACGCTAGGATTATCTTGTACCAGAAGTACCCGGAATCATTGAAATGGGTACATTGCCTGCCGGCCTTATTTGTGGTAGGTCTGCTGGGGGTATGTATTTCCGCTTTTTTCGTTCCAAAGGTATGGGGGCTATTGTTATTTTATATTTCGCTGATCTTTTTTGACGCTTTAGTGAGAAATAAGAACGGAATCGTTGCGTTGTTATCTATCATAGCGGCTTTTGTCCAATTGATCGGATATGGGACAGGCTTTTTGGAAGCGATTTGGAGAGAGGGAATTCTAAGAAAGAAGTATTAAGATAATAAATACTATTTATATGAAGTTTGCGCTGCACACATCTACTGCCATAAGCTCGGTTCTAAAGGAGCCGGAGCATTTCTATGTAGATATTTATTATCTGATCATTTTAATCATCGTCGCTTTTACCCTGCTTCTGTTATCTTTTTTGCGTTATCACCTTTATAAGACAAAAAAGGAGAAAGAACTGAGAGAAATAGCGAGTCTTGTGGATAAAAATGAAATCTTGATACAACGTTATAGTCGTGAGATGTCGCACATCAAGGAGCAATTGGAAGCGAAGGAGAAATGTTTGAAGGAATACCAGCATGCGGCTCAGTGGAAAGCGCATCGTGACGTGGAATCCTTGATCAAGGAAAAGGAGCGTTTGGCGAAGTGTTTGCTGGAACAGTTGGATACGTTCAAGAAGCTGAAGATACTTTCTAAATCGGAAACGATATTGCCGGATTCAGATTGGAGAAACTTGATCGAGATCGTAAATACTCTTTATGATGATTTTATAAGTCGTTTACGTGTCGCTTATCCGGATTTGACGGAGGATGCCATTCGTTTTTGTTGCTTGATCAAATTGCGGCTAACTTCGGCGGAGCTGATGTCAGTCTTGAATGTGACGAAGGATGCTATCTATAAACGCAAATTTCGTTTGAAAAAAGAATTGATGCCAGATGATGATACTCGTTCCCTCGACGATTTCTTGGGAAGCTATTAGATCTGAACGAATAGTTTTCTTGTTAATAACTATGTTTTAGGGCATGATTTCGTTAAATCGAGTTAAGTGAATGAATTTTGCAAATAATTCAGTATGCTACATAACATAAAACCACCTATATTTGCACTGCGTTTTTCATGGTATTAGATTTAAGGTTAACAATTGAGATTGGCTGTCCGTGACGGATAGCCTTTTTTGTATAGAGGCATGAATACACGAATTTTTGAGAACACTGCTTAAGCGCCCCTTTCCGAGGGTAACATCCATACTTTCAAAGTAAGCTAATTTCATCGGCAAAGTAAGTTGACTTGCTTTGGTATTTCAGTTAACTTACTTTGTCAATGAAGCTAACTGTATTTTTGTGATCTTTTTCGGTTATTCTTTGTCTGTTTCGATTTTGTATACAATTGATGTGTTTTTGTACGCTTTTAGTTTAGTTATGCATTTAATAGTCAATTTTTTATTATATAATTTTGTCTTGTATTTTTTTATGATTTCCTTGGTTAGCTGTTAGCACCAATTGATATATAAGGTTTGATGGCTAATAGAAGAGGGGGTAAGGAAAGAAAAATATCAAACGAATATACTTGGGACCTTAACGGACAGAACAAAATATAATATTATTCTGTTGATTGTTGTTGGAGGTAAGATTTCGTATTCCCTTAATTTATAAGAGTATATGCAAGAGAATAGGTATAATACATGTGATCGTTTTTTAGGCGGATTAGAAAAAGACTTTATTATTACGGAACAGATTGAAGATAGTCCATTGACTTCAGAACCTTCTTTTTTGGATTACGGGATAATAGCAGTATGTAATAGAGGTAGTGCGATCATTCATTTGCTTGATAATAAGCATGTATGGAATAAGAATGAATTGATTTTCTTATTTCCGAGACAGTTATGCTCAATGCGGAACGTGAGTGAGGACTTCTCGGCGAAGTTTATCATCATACCACATGTACTACATGGGGATGTATTAAGTTCCTTACGTCATTTTGATCCGGGATTTCATTTTTTCGTGAAGGATCATTTTTACTATAATATAGAGGATAATAATGGTATTGAGCGTTTTCAATCATTTTGCAAATTGATAGAGAATGAGCTTGAGCGGTATCGGGGTAATGGGCTTCTGAGGGAGCGGATTATATGTTACTTGGGGATTTTTTACATGGATGTTTACGACTATTATGTGAAAGTGCGTAAGAAAATCCCTTTCAGGACTAGTTTGAGAAAAGAGCAATTGATCTATGATTTCTGTAGTCTCGTGGCAGAGAATTTCAAGAATCACAAGAATGTCGGATTTTATGCGGATAAATTGAATATAACGACAACTTATTTAAGTGCGATCATGAATGAAAGGTGTGGCATTTCAGCCAAGGAGTTTTTATCTATCTATATAGTGTTAGAGGTAAAGTCGTTGCTACGTGACTCTCGATTAAATATACAGGAGATCGCTATATTGACTAATTTTCCGTCTCAATCGACATTGAATCGCTTTTTTCGTCAACGGACGGGAATGACTCTTTCTCAATATCGAAAACATATATTTTCAACATAATTATGTTTGATTTTCATATTATTTCTATAACTTTAAACTTCTGCTGCAATCGTTATTATCGTTCATTTGTTGTATAAATAATAGAGGAGATTGCTTGATTGATTTAAAGTTGGGAATTAGTGGTTATAATTTAATATGACGATGGGACAATGTAATAAAATGCTAGAGGAAATGAGCTTTAATGCCCTATTCCAGAAATTACCTGTTGGAATTGAAGTTTATGACGAGAGGGGGCAGCTAGTGGATCTCAATAGGACGGACGAGAATTTGTTCGCTATAAGCCGGAAGGATATTATGGGAATAAATCTTTTCGAGAATCCTAATTTTCCAGAGGACAAGATCGCTCGTCTGAAACAGGGAGAAATGGTTGTGTTCGATTGTAATTATGAATTTGATAATATACAAACGAATGAGTACTATAACATAGACCCAAAAAAGGAAGGTACAAATTTACGTCTGTCTATTAAATGTGTGCCGTTGAAAGGAGAGGCTGAAGATATCTGTGGATATGTACTAATGTTTACGGATGAGACGGAAGAATATCAAAAGTCGGAGAAAGTAGAGGAACTGTTCACGAAGTTGAAAACGGTTATGCGTTGCAGTGATTCCTTGCTGTGGGAATATGATGTTAAAACCGATAAGATGCATATCGATCTGGATTTACGTGTTTTAGGTAATAAATCCAGATTGAGAGCAAGTAACTTGACAACGAAAAAAGATTTTTGTGAGATCGTACATCCGGAAGATCGGGAAAGGGTACTTGTACAAGGCTTTGAAAAGATTGTTACGGGTGAGATCGGTGAATATAGTATTCAATACCGACAGCTTTTTGAGGGGCAATATGTTTGGGTGAGAGCGTATGCGTACCCTTATAAATATGATGAGGCGGGAAGACCAGCGAAAATCCTTTATTACTTGATGGACATAACGGATGAGATCGCCATGCAAGATAAATTGCGCTGGGTGGAACGAGAGCGTCAACGGAAAGAATATGAGTTAGCTAAGGCTAAAGAGGCGAATCGGCTTAAGTCTATGTTCTTGGCGAATATGAGTCATGAGATCCGTACGCCTTTAAATGCTATTGTTGGTTTTGCGAATATACTGGCAGAGACCAAGGAGATAGAGGAGGAGGAACGAGAGTTTTATGTGGATATCATTGACAAGAATAGTGAATTGCTTCTGCAATTGATTGAGGATATCCTTGATTTCTCAAAGATTGAGGCGGGAACCTTTGACATTACGAAGAGAAATTTTGATTTTAAGGAGATCTGTGAGGAAACTTATGCGGTACATGCCTTGAAGATTCCGAAAAACGTTCGATTTGTTTTCGACCAGGGCTCACAACCCGTGACCGTTTTCTCAGATCCGAAACGAGTCGTACAGGTTATTTCTAATTTCTTGACAAATGCGATTAAGTTTACTTCGGAAGGTGAGATCAAATTAGCCTATAAGGTATCGAATGATGAAATACGAGTTTCGGTCTCGGATACGGGAATGGGAATCTCGGAGGAAGATTGTAGAACTATATTCGATCGCTTTGTTAAGTTGAACGCTTGCAAACAAGGTACCGGATTAGGATTGGCGATTTGCAAAAATATTATCGAGAAACTAGGGGGACGAATCGGGGTAGAATCTACATTGGGAGTAGGTTCCACTTTTTGGTTTACCTTGCCTTTGAAGGAGATTAAAGAGAATGAACCTAAGTTCTAAGGGGATATATATTATTTTACGGATATGTTTTAAAGCATGGTTTTTGTTAAATCTGGTTAAGGATATGAGATTTGCAAATAAAATATTATGCTACATAACATAAAACCTCTATATTTGCACTGTGTTTTTCATGGTATTAGATTTAAGGTTAACAATTGAGATTGGCTGTCCGTGATGGATAGCCTTTTTTGTTTCAAAAAATCATAACCATGAGATTTTAGGAGTGTAGCTGAAGGTTTTTTCGTAAATTTGCGCTCCGTTTGTAATACTAGATCCTGTATTTAAGTGTATGAAAAGAGTATTCTGTCCAAAATGTGATAATCAGTTGTCTTTTGATGAGACCAAATATCCGGAAGGGAAGGTATTAGCCTTCGTCTGTCCGCAGTGTGGAGCGCAATTTAAGATTAAATTGGGCCGAAAGGTGGTGAAGACGGCTACCGGTGAGGAAAAAGAGGTGAAGGAACCGGATTTCTCTTGCGGTTATATTACCATTATCGAGAATGGTTTTGCTTTTAAGCAAGATCTACCATTAGTGATGGGAGATAATGTGATTGGTCGCCGTAATAAGGATACGGAAGGTGTAGATGTCCCTATTATCACGAGCGATCCAAGTATGGGGCGTAAGCATTGTGTGATTAATGTAAAGAAAGACACTAATGGCAAGTTCGTTTATATGGTGCGTGACTTTCCTAGCTTGACCGGGACTTTTGTGAAAAATGTATTGGTCGGTAAAAAAGAACAAGTACGTATCGGGGAGGGTACGATCGTAACGATTGGCGCTACTACTTTTATCTTACATTCGGCGAACGAGGGAGAAGAAGAGGAATAAATATAAAAAACTTCAGAGGCTGTTCCCGTTAATGATCTCGATCTTTAACTTCGGGTCGGAATGATGGCAGATAAGGGATTTTGGCGTTTGTTTTGGGAGTGAGTTATAAGATATATGCTCATTCCGGGATACAGCTCTGAAGTATCACTGAGAAAACAAGGCTCATAGGTATTAAGATTAAGCCGATTAACATAAAGAAATGAAAAGAACCGAAAGAATAGTTGTATTAACTATGGTTAAAATAGGCTCTTAGGGTTTGTTTTTCTAGAAATTAGCTAACTTTTTGTGTGGTTTTTGAAATGTTAATGAGCACGAGGTTAAATAGAAATATGGACAGTCATGGAGCAGGTTCCTAAACAACAGCCGGTAAATAAAACAGCATTCCGGGTATTGGTGGCGTTAAGTGTTACGCATTGTTTGAATGATTCGTTGCAATCCGTTATCTCGGCGGTTTATCCACTTTTCAAGGATGATTTAGCGTTGAGCTTCGCCCAAATCGGGTTGATTACGCTTGTTTATCAATTATCCGCTTCTGTTTTCCAGCCTATAACCGGTTTGGTTTTTGATAAGCGTCCCGTGGCTTGGTCGTTACCTATTGGTATGAGTTTTACGTTGGTCGGCTTGTTGAATCTCGCTTTTTCCTCTACGCTCCATTGGGTCTTGATCTCCGTATTCTTGATAGGTATCGGGTCTTCGGTTTTGCATCCGGAAGCGTCCCGGATCACCTCGCTAGCGTCGGGAGGGCGTAGGGGATTGGCGCAATCGCTTTTTCAAGTGGGTGGTAATTTGGGCGGATCGTTAGGTCCGCTACTGGTTGCTCTATTGGTGGCGCCTTATGGACGGACTCATATCGCTTTGTTTTCTATACTAGCATTCGTCGCTATTTTGGTGATGATTCCTATCTGCCGTTGGTATAAGGCGTATTTGAGTCGGGTGAAATGGCAGAAGAAGTCGGGTGAGACGCATGTGGAGATGCCTCTTTCTTTGGGAAAAACAGTCTTTTCGATCTCGATATTGCTGACCTTGATTTTCTCTAAATATATCTATATGGCTAGTTTGAATAGCTACTATACCTTTTACTTGATCCATAAATTTGGGGTGAGTGTACAGACTTCGCAGATCTGTTTGTTCGTCTTCCTGATCGCTACGGCCATGGGAACTTTGGCGGGTGGTCCTATCGGTGATAAGATAGGACGGAAATATGTGATTTGGGGATCGATTCTAGGGGCAGCCCCATTTAGCTTGTTGATGCCGCATGTGGGATTCGTTTGGACGATCGTGCTTAGTTTTTGCGTGGGGTTGGTCTTATCATCGGCGTTCCCGGCTATTTTGTTGTATGCGCAAGAGTTGCTTCCTTATAAATTAGGTCTTATCTCGGGACTTTTCTTTGGATTTGCTTTCGGTGTGGCGGGTATAGCCTCGGCCGTATTAGGAAATATGGCGGATCATTATGGAATAGAGGCTGTCTACAACGTATGTGGCTTCATGCCTCTTTTAGGACTGGTTACTTGGTTCCTTCCCAACTTGAAAAAGAAGTAAAAACAATCCTCCCTTTTTCGCTGTTATTACTCCAACTGAACGTCAATTACTAAATGAGTTTATGGTGAGTAATATAGTATCTTACAGTATTCTTTTGCTGTATCTTCTTCCATGCGCTTCATGGAGCCAAGGGAACGATGTGGATTTAAGCTTGGAACAATCTCTCGACCTGCTTCATAAGGAAAATAAAAGCTTGAAAATAGCCGGGAAAGAAGTGGAATGGGCTCGGAATGAGCATCAAAAGCTAAACGCTTTTTGGTATCCGTCGGTGAACGCCGCGGGTGCTTTCGTACATATGTCGAATCCGATAGAGGTACGGCAGTCGCTGAGTAAATATACGGAACCGGCGAAGGAGTTTGTCCATAATTATATCCCGGATAATGAGTTGATCATGTCGGTATTGGATAAGATCGGGCAAGGTACTTTCTCGCTTCCGCTAATCTCCCAAAACATCACTTCTATAGACGCTACGGTGACGTGGCCTGTTTTCACGGGAGGAAAACGTATCTACGCGAACAAGATCGGAAAGACGATGGTCTCTATAGCGGAGGTGAATAGGAGCCAAGTGGATGCTAACCAACAATCCTTATTGATCGAGGCTTATTTCGGGCTTCGTCTGGGACAAAGCGTGGTGGACGTAAAAACAGAAGTGTACAATTCTTTGAAAACCCATTATGACCAAGCCCTTAAATTAGAGCAAAACGGGATGATCAATCGGGCCGAGCGTCTGTTCGCTCAGGTGAGTATGGACGAGGCGAAACGAGAACTGGAATCGGCCCGTAAGGATTTAGCGGTCGCCCAACAGGCGTTTAAAAGCTTGATTAATATGGAGGAGGGGAGCGACGTACGTACCACGACTCCTTTATTTATTAATGAGGCGCTTCCTCCGGCCCAATACTTCAAGGATCTGGTTCCGATGAATAATTATATAGTCAATCAATTGAAATTGCAGCAGGTTGTAGCCGATAATCAACTAAAGATCGGCCGGTCCGCTTATGTCCCGAATATCGCTTTATTCGGCAAACAGACTTTGTACGCTGATGGACTGGATAAATATTTGTTGCCTCGTACGATGGTGGGAGTTGGTTTTACGTGGAATATCTTTGACGGCTTGAATCGGGAGAAAACCATCCGGCAGGCAAAGATCGCTAGTCAGTCGCTTCATTTGGGTAAGGAGAAGGCGATTACGGATCTGGAGGTCGGTATCGATAAATTCTACAGCCAGCTACAAAATGCCTTGGACAATGTAAAAGCTTTGGATACGACGATCGAGATGAGCCGGGAACTGGTCCGGGTGCGGAAGAAATCCTTCCAAGAGGGAATGGCTACTTCTACGGAGGTAGTCGATGCTGAGGTTATGCTGGCGAAGGTGAAGACCGCTTTTCTTTTGGCTTATTATCAGTATGATGTAGCCTTGATTAATCTGCTGTCTGTCTGCGGTACGCCGGAGCAGTTCCACCAATACAAGATGGAGGGAAAGACCGAGGAGCTTTTGGGGAATTGAAAATTGAGAATTGAAAATTGAAAATTTAGGAGTTATGGATAAAACTAAGAGATATTTGAGTGTGGCCTTCGTCGCAGTCTTGGCGATTGTTATAGTTGTCTCGTTGATCGGGATGATCTTGTTGAAAAAGAAGCCGGTGATCTTGCAAGGGCAGATCGAGGCAACGGAAATACGTATCTCCGGTAAGTTACCGGGGCGTATCGATACCTTTCTGGTAAAAGAGGGACAGAATGTACGCCAAGGCGATACCTTGGTAGTCATCAATAGTCCGGAGGCATTGGCTAAATATCAACAGGTGAACGCCATGGAGAACATAGCGAAGTATCAGCACCAGAAAGTGGATGAGGGTACACGAAAGCAAATCATCGCTTCCTTGCAACAATTGTGGAATAAATCCAAATCGGATTTACAATTGGCGAAGATTACCTATGATCGGGTCAATGCCTTGTATAAAGATAGCGTGGTAACCTCACAGCGTAAAGATGAGGTGGAGGCCATGTATAAAGCGGCTGAGGCCGCCGAACGTGCCGCTTATAGCCAATATCAAATGGCGGTAGACGGGGCGCAGATACAAGATAAGGAGAGCGCCCGCTCGTTGGTGACGGCGGCACAAGGAACCGTGGAGGAGGTGGCGGCTCTCTTACAGGACGCTCGGTTGACGGCTCCGGAATCGGGACAAATCTCCGCTATCTTCCCGAAACGGGGAGAGTTGGTTGGGGCCGGGATGCCAATCATGAACTTAGTCGTATTAGATGACGTGCATGTGGTATTGAACGTACGTGAGGATCGTTTGCCTTTATTTAAGATGGGAGGAACGTTTGTCGCCGATGTACCGGCGATCGATAAGAAGGATATTGAGTTCAAGATCAATTATATCAGTCCGTTGGGCAGTTTCGCTACTTGGAAATCTACCAAGCAGACTGGTAGCTATGACTTGCGGACCTTCGAGATACATGCCTTACCGGTGGAGAAGGTGGAGGGATTGCGTCCCGGTATGTCCGTACTCTATCAACTCCCTTAATACTATCCATTTGTAGAGACGGGGCACGCCCCCGTCTCTACAACTAAATAATTTATTGTCGCTATGCTAAAGAAGAGTCCTTTCTATATGGTTTTACGTCGGGAACTGGATCGCATGGTTTCCCGGAGGTTATACTTCGGGGTGTGTATCGTGCTGCCTCTGTTCTGTATATTCTTCATGTCTACGATTTTCGGAAGCGGGCAGATGGAGAATATACCGATAGCGGTAGTGGACCAAGACAACACCTCCATGTCCCGGGAGATCATCCGGCAGGTAGAGGCGGTACCGACTTTCCGGGTAACCCGGCATTATACGGACCAAGAGACCGCTCGCCATGCTACCCAAGCAAAAGAAATCTACGGTTATCTAGTGATCCCCAATCAGTTTGAGGCGGATGCCACGGCGGGGCGTGACGCTACTTTATCGTATTATTACCACTATGCCTTGTTGAGCGTGGGCGGTGAGGTACGTGGGGCCTTCGAGACCCTGCTGCGTACGCTTTCCCTCGCCCCGGTGGTTGTGCAAGCTACGGCGATGGGGCTGGGGGAGAATCAGATAACCACCTTCCTATTACCGGTACGATCCAGTAGCCACCCGCTGTTCAACCCGGATCTGGATTATTCCGTTTATCTGAGCAATCCTTTTTTCTTTGTCTTTTTCCAAGTGATCATTTTGCTGGTTACGGTGTACGCTATCGGTAGCGAGATCAAGTTCCGGACAGGCGATGAGTGGCTGGAGGCGGCACGGATGAACATGTTCGTGGCGGTGGTGGGCAAACTGCTCCCTTATACGATTATCTTTTGTATCATGAGCGTCTTCGCTAACTATATCATGTTCGGGGTCATGCATATTCCTTTCGCTTGCGGTTTCTGGCCATTGAACTTGACGGCGATCTTATTCGTGGTCGCTACGCAAGCGTTGGCGGTATTCCTGTTCTCGTTGTTTCCCGCTATAGCGATCGTGATTAGTGTGGTGTCGATGGTCGGTTCGCTGGGGGCTACTTTATGCGGCGTTACTTTCCCGGTCGATTCCATGTACGCTCCCGTACATTACGCCTCGTACCTGTTTCCAGTACGGCATTTCGTGGAGATCAACCAGAACTTATTGTATGGCGATTACGGATTCCCTTATACATGGGTAAACGTAAGTTCGTTGTTTGCGTTTATGTTATTGGCATTGGTGCTGTTGCCACATTTGAAAACCGCTATTTTAAGTCATAAATATGAGAACATCCGATAATATGAAAGGAACCTTGGCGGATATCGCTTCCTTGGTCAAGGACGAGTTTAAGACGATCTCCACGAGCTACGCTATCTTGCTCGTCTTGGTAGGAGGTATATTTCTCTATGGCCTGCTGTATAATTATATGTATGCCCCGGATCTGGTGCGTAACGCCCCGGTGGTAGTCGTCGATGACTCAAAGACCGACTTGAGCCGGGAGTACATCCGTTTGCTGAACGCCACTCCGCAAGTCTCGGTAATCGCCGATGGTTTGGATTACGCCGAGGCGCAGGAGTGGATGAAGGAGGGGGATGCCGTAGGTATCTTGTATCTTCCCTCTGATTTCGAGACCCGGGTGGCACGAGGGAATGAGTCCCTGTTTATCATGTACCAGACGACAAGCGCTTTCCTATATTATATGGCGATGCAGGAGGCTTCCAGCGGTGCCATGTTGGCGTTGAACGATCGGTATCGTCCGGAGATGTTGGTGTTCTTGCCCCAGCAAGACGCTTCCAAGATCGTTTCGGCGCAACCCATATCAGTGGTCGGGACGGCGTTGTATAATTTTACGGAAGGATATGGAACCTATTTGATCCCGGCGGTATTGATCGTCATTATGTTCCAGACCTTGTTGATGGTGATCGGTATGATAAGCGGGGAAGAGCGGGATTCGGGTACCATCGTTCGTTTCGCCTCCGAGGGATTATCCTTTGGCCGGATCGCTAGGGTGATAATCAGCAAGACCTTTGTGTATTGCGTATTGTATACGATTTTCGCTTTGTTCTTGTTGGGCTTGATACCGCTATTGTTTGGCCTGCCGGATATCGGTAATTATCTGAACACCTTGATCCTGCTGATACCCTTCCTGCTGGCTACCAGCTTCTTTGGGCTGGCCGCCTCTTATTTCTTTACGGACTCGGAGGCTCCGTTATTGATGATCGCCTTCTTCTCGGTAGGCTTGATCTTCCTTTCCGGAGTCTCTTATCCCTTGGAATTGATGCCTTGGTATTGGCAAATGGCCCATTATATCATTCCGGCGGCTCCCGCTACGCTGGCCTATGTACAGCTCAACTCGATGGGAGCGTCGATTGAGCAAGTCGGTGTGGAGTACGTGACGTTGTGGGTGCAATGTGTCGTTTATTTCCTCTTGGCTTGCTGGGTGTACCGGCGGAATATCTTAAAGGCGAGCCGTGCCTTGTCGTCATTGTAGCTCCCGTATCCTCACGTCGATGCCGCTACCTTTCAAGGCGTCTTTCAACTCGCCGATCTTCGTATTCCCGTAATGGTAAGGGTATAAGATTTTAGGCGAGAACATCCGGGCCGCTTTCGCCGCTTGCGGGACGGTCATGGTATAAGGCTGGTTGACGGGAAGGAAAGCGATATCGATGTCTTTCAGGTCTTTCATCTCCGGGATGTCTTCCGTATCGCCGGCTATATAGACTCTTAGTTCGTCGAACGTGAGGATATAGCCATTATCCCGGTGGCGGGGGTGATATTTATCCCGGCCGGGTGTGGTGTTATAGGCGGGGACGGCCTCTATCTTCATATAGCTGATGGAGGTATCCGTATCGCCGTTTTTCAGGACCTTCCCTTTTCCCAGCTTCTTTTGGCTGTTCTCGTTGGCGATGATTTCCGTATCGCTTTTCTCGACGGCTTGTATCGCTTTCGGGTCCAGATGATCGCCATGCTCGTGGGTGATCAAGATGATATCGGCTTTCGGGAAAGTCGTATAATCGGCGTATTCGGAGACAGGATCTACCTGTATCGAATGATTGTCGTACGTAAGCATCAGGCTGCCGTGCTTGATGAACGTGATGGTCAGTTCTTTTCCGCTCTTGGTCTTGAAAGAATCCGAGGCGAAGTTACTAGCGGAGGCTAAGCTCGCCATGAATAAACTACACATAAGCATACATGATTTTAGTCTCATAATCTCGCGGTTTTTTTAGTGTTTCCGCGAATATACTCATAATAGATTAATTCCCTAATTTGTTCGCCTATCCGGTATAAATATTTACATTTGCGACGTATATTCTGATAACATGAAAACGAAATGAGAAGAATTGTTCTGTTGATTACGATTTGTTGCCAAGTATTTTGGGTGGCGGCGCAAAAGAAAGCGCCCAAATGGATGGATAAGCAACGAAAGGCGGTGGTTACCGTCACTACTTATGGAAAAGATAACCAGAAGAAAGCGTCCGGTACGGGATTTTTCATTACCGAGACCGGTGAGGCGTTGTCCGGCTATTCCTTGTTTAAGGACGCAGCGAGGGCGACCGTGACCGACGCCGACGGAAAAGAATATCCGGTAAGCCGCATCTTGGGGGCTGATGAATTATATGATGTGATCAAGTTCAAGGTAGAGGTTCCGAAGAAAGCTGTGTTCTTGCCGATCGCCCGTGAGCCGATCTCGCAAGGAGTTATCGCTTATCTGATGCCTTACTCGACCGGTAAGATCACGAAGTTCGGGGAAGGACCGGTCTCGGAGGTCAGTAAGTTGAAGGAGCCGTTCAGCTATTATAAATTGTCGATGGCGCTGGAGAGCGGGCAGGTAAACGCTCCTGTATTGACGGCGGACGGCGAGGTGTTCGGCTTGGCGCAGGAAGATGCGTCGGGGAAGAAAGAAGATTCCTATGCGGTCTCGGCGGGATACGCGAATAGCCTGACGATCCAGTCGGCGGACGCCTTTAATTCCACCTATAGCCGGATTGGTATCCGGAAGGCGTGGCCGTCGGACGTGAGCCAAGCGCAGGTTTCCTTATATCTGATGGCAAGCTCGCAAGACCCAAAGACGTATCTGGCTACCTTGAATGATTTCATCGCCACTTTCCCGGATTCTCCCGACGGGTATTTGAACCGTGCCAATCATTACGCTTACCACCGTGCGGATCTGGCTCCTACGGAGGCCGAGCAGGGGGCTTGTCTGGATAAGGCGTTGGAAGATATAAACACGGCTTCCCGCTTCAGCGAGCGGAAAGGGGATGTCTGGTTCAACCGAGCCAAGCTGATCTACGGCGTGGCCGCTGCGGATACGACCTTGAATAAGGAGCAGTGGACCGTCGATGCCGCTACCGAGGCGATACAAAAAGCGATCGGGGAGGAGGACTTGCCGGTCTATCGCCAATTGGAAGGGGACATCCATTTTTATAAAGGAGATTTCGAGCAGGCGTTCGATGATTATATGAAGGTGAACGATAGCGATATGGCATCCTCTACCTCTTGGTATTGGGCGGCGAAGGCGAAGGCGAATATCCGGGGCGCTAACTTCGGGGATATCATCGCCTTGCTGGATAGCGCCATCGCCAAATGCGGCAACCCGCCAACGAACGAGGCCGCTCCCTATATCTTGGAACGGGTGGATCTCCGCTTGAAACTGATGCAATACAAGGAGGCCGTGGACGATTATGATTTATACTACGATCTCTTGAAAGGACAGGTCGGCGACCGCTTCTTCTATTACCGCGAGCAAGCGAAGTTCCGCATGAACGATTTCCCCGGCGCCTTGGCCGATATCCAATCCGCGATCCGCTTGAATCCGGGCGACCCGACTTATCCGGCGGAGGAAGCGTCCGTATATATCCGTATGGAAAACTATGATCAGGCGTTGAGGAGCTTAGAGAATGCCTTGCGGATCGCTCCGGATTTCGCCTCTTGCTACCGTCTGCGAGGCATCTGCTACGTCCGTCAGGGTAAGAAGGCGGAAGCGTGCGAGGCTTTCAACAAGGCGAAGGAGTTGGGTGATCCTGTCGTGGACAAATTAATAAAGGAACATTGTAAGTGACGAGATATCCGGGCAGGTATGCACGTCCGTATCTACCCAGCTGTACGTCCGTATCTGTCCGGTTGCAAGTCCGTATCTGTCCGGTTGCAGGTCCGTATCTGTCCGGTTGCACGTCCGTATCTACCCGGTTGCAGGTCCGTATCTGTCCGGTTGCAGGTCCGTATCTGCGCGGTTGCAGGTCCGTATCTGCGCGGTTGCAGGAATGTATCTGCCCGGATGTAAGGCACCGCTTATCTCCCTATGAACTTCTTGAACGCCTCTACCTTGTCGTTCAATATCAATTCCTCCGGAAATCGTGTCTCTTGCAATAACTCGTAGATATGATCGTACCGGGCTATATCGAAAGATATATGCGCGTCGCTACCTAAAATCACAGGAACCTCGTATTTCTTGCATAGGCGCAAGATCGTGAGGTTATTATCCCGGGCGGTGAGTTTCTTGCGGACCGGGTTGAGAGAGCTGTTGTTGATCTCCAGCAACGTGTGATGCTCTTTGGACGCTAATACGATAGGCTCGAAATCCACCTCGGCCGTGCCGTCTCCCGGGTGGCTGATGATGTGGACATGCGGGTTGCGGATCGCCCCGATCATCGCCTCCGTATTCTGCTCGACCGTTCCCGGTTTGTAGCAAAGCGAGTGGATGCCCGCTATCCGGATATCCAGCATCGGGAAGTACTCCTCGCCCAGATCGATCGTACCCTTATAATCGATGATGTTCAATTCCGCTCCGAGCAATAACTCGACACCGTATATCCGGCGGGGAACCACGTGCAGGTTGCGGAAGTAAATCGGGGAGCACGTCCCCGGTATGCCGGGGGCATGCTCTGTTATACCTAGTAACTTCAATCCTTTCTCGGAGGCGGCCGCTGCCATTTCTTGCAGGGTGCTAAAGGCATGCCCACTGGCTACCGTATGGGTATGCACGTCAAGTAACGTCTTCATAAATTCGTCTTTAACCTACCCGCGAAGGTAGTTATTATTTGGTGGATACCCAATTCCCGGATAAAATAAGCGTCGTGCGAGATCAGCAAGATCGTGCCCCTGTACGCACGGACCATGGAGGTGATAATCTCGATGCTTTGGATGTCGAGATTATTGGTCGGCTCATCTAGGATAAACAGGTCCGGAGTCTGGTTACTGATCATCAAGCAACAGAATGCCAACCTCATTTTCTCGCCTCCGCTCAGCTTCCCGCAGCTCTTCTCCCACGTGTCGTGCGGGAAGAGGAAACGGTTTAGCAATGTCTTGATCTCGTGCTCTTGGAAATGACGCTCGTTGAAGGCTTGCGCTTGCTCGTACACCGTCCGGTCGTTCCGGACGATCGAGTATTCTTGGTCGATATAGATAGAGGAGAAATCCGCACGGATCAAGGAACCGCTACGAGGCGGTAACTGGCCGGTAATCAACTTCAGCAAAGTCGTCTTGCCTGAACCGTTATCGCCTTGTATCAGCCACCGTTCCCCACTCTTGATCTGGAAGCTCATCGGGGAGGGCCATAGATCGCCGGCCTCGGCGTAACCGAAATTGATCTCCTTGGCGGTAACCAATATCTTGCCTTCGTGTAAGCCGGATGCGCTGAAATCCAGTTTCATGCCTTGAAGGTCGGGTAGGGAGGAGCGCATTTGCTTTAGCTCGTTGGCAAGGTTCTCCATCTTGTCCTCGTGAACCTCTTTTAGTTTGGAGGCGCTTTTCTCGGCGTTCTCCTTCAATCCGCCCATCATGATCCGGGGGATTCCTTTCCGGATGCTTTGTTTCTTTCCCCGGGATTCATGCTTTTGTTTTCGCTCGGCTACCTCACGGGTGGTTTTCCTGACCCTGCGAAGCTCTTTCTCCTTCGCTTCCAGTTTCTCTTGCATGGAAGCCTGTTCCTGTTCTTTTTGTTCCTTGTAGAAATCATAATTACCCCCGTAAAGGGTGATCCCCCCGACGGATAATTCCGCTATGGAAGCTAATAGGTTCAATAAGGTACGATCGTGGCTGACGACCAGCAAGGTGATACGGCAAGACGTGATGAAATCGTATAACTTCTCCCGGCTACGCCTATCCAGATGGTTGGTCGGCTCATCCAATAGCAGGATCGAGGGTTGGTGGATCTCGATTCCGGAGAGGAAAACCTTGGTTTTCTCGCCTCCGCTTAATGTGCGCATCGGTTGGGAGAGGAGGATATGCTCCAAACCCCAAGCGTGCAGGGCGGCGAGGCTCCGTTCCTCGATCGTCCAGTCATCCGCCAGCGTATTGAAATTAGAGAGGGAGGCGTCGCCCTCAGTGATCGCCCGCAAGGCTTCTAGTTTCCCGTCGATACGTAAGGCCTGAGCCACCGTCAGGTTATCATATTGCCCGAAATGCTGGGGTACGTAATAGGGTGGGGTCGGATAGATAATCTCCCCTTCCTGCGCTTGCAAGGTTCCAGCCAAGATACGGAGGAAGGTAGATTTTCCCGATCCGTTGTTTCCGACTAAGGCTACCTTTTGCCCCTTGTTGATCGTTAAGTCGATCCCCTTGAATAAGACTTGATTGTCCGGATGTATATACGTGATTTTTTGCGCTACGATACTCATAGTGTGAACTGATTTAAAATGTGAGATACTAAAATGGATAAAAAATACCGATGATGATCGGTCTTGCGATAGCCTCGAGTATGTCGTCACGAAATCAGCTCTATACGGATAGAGGGCTTTCCGGATGGAAAGAACGACATCTTGAGATAAATTAAGCGGCTATTCTCATTGGAGTAATTATATAGTTATATAGGGACGCAAAGGTAGGAATAGTTTTGGGTTTAGGCAAATGAGTATATACTTTCATGTACAAAAGGGTATGCTTTTGCCCTTGAAAGTATATACTTATGGGGATAAAGCCTAGAATTTCTTTGTTTGCTTCAGGATATAGAACTTGGCTAAGTCGCCCGTGATGGGTTGCTTCTGCTGGTCCAGCATTTTCAGTTGGCCTTCCTCTACCTTATAATACGTGATGTCTCCCCCTTCTTGTTTCGTTGTCAAGACGTTACCGTCCAGCGTGTAAGTTCCTTTATCATTAAAAATACCGTCTTTCTCGTCAATATATTCGGAGCGGAGGGTAAAGGTTTTATCCTTGTTCAATGTCAAGGTCGTTTTAATACCCGGCGAGCTGGCGGCCGGTAATGTCCCTTCGTAAACACCCCAGTAATCCAAGGAAGTCTCTGCGTTGTGCATATCCGGTACTTGGGCGGTTTCCTGCTTGTTCTTGTCTGTTTGCGTGGCGTCTGCCTTTGGGTTGCCGCTACAGCTGAATAGGGCTGCGGCTACCGCTACTACTAATACATATTTTTTCATGTCATTCAATTGAATTATAAGTTCTCGTTATTTAAAACCAGTTTGTAGGTTGTTTTGTTGCGTACCGATATTCAAATAATAAGGATCGTGTCTGGGTTCCATCTGGCGAAAAAGCATTATCTTTGTGTTGTAAAACATAGATAACATTTTTATTCGTAAGATTATGTCATTACCAAACGATCCGATGATGCTATTCAGCTTCGTCAATATGAAACTTCGTGACAATTATTCTTCCCTCGACGATTTATGCGAGGATTTGCAAGTGAACAAGAAATCCCTTCTTACAAAGCTTAAAGACGCTGGTTTTGAATACAGCCCGGAGCATAATAAGTTCTGGTGATCGGGAGTGATCCTAGCCCGGTAAACCTATGAGATCCGAACCATAAGTCAATGACTTACGTATCGTAATCCATTGACTTACGATGCGTAATCCAATGGATCGCATACCCCGGTCGACAAGGTTGTCTCCATCAAGTCTCATTCGATATAGTTCTTGACGATCTCTTTCCGGTCCGTATACTTCGGATACTTAAAAGCCGGTATGCCGAGCGCCATGATCGCTTGTATCTTGCCGTCGATCCCTAGAGTCTTGGCGAGCGTATCTTTTCCTTCCTGCCGGATAGCGGTGAGCACAAAGCCCATATAGATCTGGCTTACCCCAAGCGATTGCGCCATCAAGGAGGCGTTTTGATAAGCGAGGTTAGCGTCCTCACTTCCGAATCGGTTGGACTTCGGTGTATGGATCAGTAGCAGGGCGGTGGCTTTCCGGAGAATCGGATCTTTACCCGCCTTGTGTTCCTCTTTCAACCGATTGAATACCGGTACGTATTTATAGACATCCTTCATAAACGGCTTGACCACACATTTCACGACGGGATTCAATAATAGCTTCGCCAAGGAGTCGAACACGCCTATCGTATAATCGCTCACCTGCCGTAGCTTTTGCGGATCGGTGACGACGGTGAACGAGAGGCTTTGGGAGTTTGTCGCCGTCGGCGCAGAATGAGCGGCCTCCACGATCTTGTCCAGCATCTCCTTGGGGACGGGCCTCGAGGTCAATGTCCGGTTGGAACGGCGTGACTTGATCAGCAACATCACCTGCTCCGGCGTAGGCATTTGGCTGTAATCGATCGTATGCGTTTTCTCCGGCGGGAATTCGCTGTGCGACACGGAGCCCGTCGGACATACGTCCACGCAATGCCCGCAAACGATGCAGCTTTCCACACGTACCAGCCCGATCGTCTCTCCGGCCCTTTCTTGCGTGAATATATCCGAAGGGCATACCCGTACGCATTTCCCGCATTTGATGCAACTCTCTTGGTCTATGTTTAGTGTCATCCTTTTCCTCCTTTTGATAAGTAAAATAAAAACTCCTGCAACCATCAAGATTACAGGAGTCTATATATAAACAATTATTTTATTGTTTAGTTGATTACTTCTTCATAGCTTCCTCGATAGCAACCGCTACGGCAACCGTAGCACCTACCATCGGGTTGTTACCCATACCTAGGAATCCCATCATTTCTACGTGAGCAGGTACGGAAGAAGAACCAGCGAACTGAGCGTCACCGTGCATACGGCCCATTGTGTCCGTCATACCATAAGAAGCAGGACCAGCGGCCATGTTGTCCGGGTGCAAAGTACGGCCCGTACCACCACCAGAAGCAACAGAGAAATACGGGTGACCGTTCTCCATACATTCTTTCTTATAAGTACCGGCTACCGGGTGTTGGAAACGAGTCGGGTTCGTAGAGTTACCCGTGATAGATACGTCAACACCTTCCTTACGCATGATAGCCACACCCTCGCGAACGTCGTCAGCGCCGTAGCACTTAACTTTCGCACGAAGACCGTTAGAGTAAGCTTTCTCCTCGATAACGTTCACCTCACCTGTCATGTAGTCGAACTGAGTCTGTACATACGTGAAACCGTTGATACGAGAGATAATCTTAGCGGCATCCTTACCTAAACCGTTCAAGATAACACGCAAAGGCTCTTTACGAACCTTGTTTGCCATCTCGGCGATCTTGATAGCACCCTCAGCTGCGGCGAAAGACTCGTGTCCAGCCAAGAAAGCGAAACACTTAGTCTCCTCGCGAAGCAAACGAGCGGCCAAGTTACCGTGGCCGATACCCACCTTACGGTCGTCAGCAACAGAACCAGCGATACAGAATGCCTGCAAACCGATACCGATAGCCTCGGCAGCCTCGGCAGCGTTCGTACAACCTTTCTTGATAGCGATAGCGGCACCTACTACGTAAGCCCAGCAAGCGTTCTCGAAACAAATCGGTTGAGTTTCCTTACACATTGTATAAGGGTCGATACCCTTAGCATCGCAGATAGCCTTTGCGTCTTCGATACCGTTGATACCATATTCGTTTAATACCGCGTTGATATGATCAATACGACGGTCATAACTTTCAAATAAAGCCATATTATTTTTTTACTTTTTAAAATTCTTATTTACTAGGAATAAAGATATCAGAAAGTTGAAAACCAATACACCGCCACAACAAGCCACGTAAAACGCCAACCACGGTTTCTCCGGCTTCATCACGAAATACGTGATAAGCGTAGCCACAGCCGTGATAACGCTCAGCCCGATGAGGAC
Source organism: Parabacteroides sp. AF39-10AC (assembly GCF_003635405.1). Lineage (NCBI taxonomy): Bacteria > Pseudomonadati > Bacteroidota > Bacteroidia > Bacteroidales > Tannerellaceae > Parabacteroides > Parabacteroides sp. AF39-10AC. The sequence goes on from NZ_QTLP01000007.1 coordinate 47,064, forward strand.
ACGTGTAAATGTTTTCTTATTCATTACGAGGATCGATATATTTTACAGCTTCTTTGAAACGACCGTAAGAGCCTTTCGCCTTTTCCAGTGCCTCGTTAGCGTCCATACCCTTCTTAACCATATCCATGAATTTACCCAAGTGGATGAATTCATAACCGATTACTTCGTCATCAGCGTCTAATGCCATGCGTGTGCAATATCCCTCGGCCATCTCCAAGTAGCGGGGACCTTTAGCCAATGTACCGAACATCGTACCCACTTGGCTACGCAAACCTTTACCAAGGTCTTCCAAGCCAGCGCCTACAGGCAGACCTCCCTCAGAGAAAGCGGACTGTGTACGACCGTAAACGATCTGCAAGAACAACTCGCGCATAGCGGTGTTGATAGCGTCACAAACAAGGTCTGTGTTCAATGCTTCCAAAAGGGTTTTACCCGGAAGGATCTCAGAAGCCATAGCCGCTGAGTGAGTCATACCGGAACAACCGATTGTCTCTACAAGAGCCTCTTGGATGATTCCTTCTTTAACGTTTAATGTCAGCTTACATCCACCTTGTTTCGGCGCGCACCAACCGATACCGTGAGTCAAACCAGAGATATCAGTGATCTGAGTTGCTCTAACCCACTTTCCTTCTTCAGGAATCGGAGCGCACTGGTGGTTAGCTCCCTTCTTTACAACACACATGTGTTGAACTTCATGTGAATAAATCATAATCGCTAATTTATTATATTAAAGTGTAATAAAACCTTATGCTAATTTTATAGTAATATCGCTTTCTCTAAAGATCGCACAAAGATAAATTTTTTAATCCAGCCATGCAAGAGGCGGGAAAGGTTTAAGGCTCGATGATATTAAAATAAGCGTCCGGAGCCTCAAAAGTGGAGAATAGCTCTTTTAGGCTTTCAAGTTTCCCGGTTACCGATAACTTATGGTTTTGCAGATTTGCCGCTATACTCTCCGGCTGCATGAGGCTTGCGTAGATGACTTGTTTGTCTCCTTCCAAAGTTACGGTAGGGGCCGGATGGAGCCGGCCGATGCGGTTCGATAAAGCGCCGTTCTTTAAGATCAAGGTGGCCTGTTCGTTTGTGTCGGTTAAGATAATATTTATTATTAAGTCTTTATCGGCCGCTTTTTCTCCATTTATTTGGATAGCGAGCAAATCGAATAGCATTTCGGGACTTAGGTTCTGGGACATACGTGCCCGGTTTGAGTTGGCCTTACCTTTACCAGCGATGCCTTCGGTCAGTTCCATAGCTCCGGTCAGGTAGAAATTACGCCACGGACCGCTTTCCGCTTGGTAGCCCAATTGAGCGTACGTGTCCGCAAGTAATTGGCGGGCGGGTTTATGCTTTGGATTAGCGAAAACGAGATGGTTCAGCAAAGTAGCCGTCCAACGGTATTCTCCTTGATTGTATGCCTCTCGTGCCTTTTTCATTATCTCGTCCTCTCCTCCGATAGCCTCTACGTATTTTTTACCTTCTTCTACCGGCGGGAGTGGGTTCAGATGGGCGGGGATGCCGTCGAACCAGCCGAAATACATTTGATATTGGGCTTTTACATTATGGCTAACGGTTCCATAATATCCCCGGTTGGCGAACTCGTTGGCGATAGAGCTTGGTAATTTAATCATCTCTGCTATTTCTCGAGGTGTATATCCTTGATTGGCGAGGTGAAGTGTCTGGTCGTGTAAGTAGCGATATAGATCCCGCTGCTTTTCCCAGTAAGCGACGATGTTCTTATTGCCCCAAGTCGGCCAATGGTGGGTAGAGAAGGATACCTCTACCTGATCGCCGCACTCCGTGATCGCCCGGTCGATATATTTGCTCCATAATTGGCCGTTCCGGACCTTCGCCCCTCGTAAGGTCAGCAGGTTGTGCAGGGTACGGTTGATTTCCTCGGCTACGCAGAAAGCTTTCATCCCAGGGAAGTACATCATGATTTCCGAGGGAGCCTCGGCGCCGGGTACGGACATGAATACGATCTCGACACCATCAATTCGTAAAGTCTCGCCCTCCTCGGATATCTCACGGGTAGGAGGGACCAAGCCCGTAGTTCCTGCCGCGGTAGTTTGTCCTAAACCAGTACCTATATTTCCTTTCTCATTTTTAGGTAGACTGCGGCCATACATATAGGTCGCTCTTCGCCCCATGGCTACACCCGCCATCAGGTTCTCGCTGACGGCATCTTCAAAGAAACCCTTGGGGCCAATGATCTCGATCGTTTCGGGCTTATTGGGGGCGTTCTCCAATATAGCGTCTATTCCCGCGAAATGGTCCACATGAGGATGCGTATAGATAACCGCCTTGACCGGAAGATCTTCTACATGTTTCTTCAGAAGATTATAACCTGCTAGGGCCGTCTCTTTCGAGAGCAATACATCTATGACGATCCAACCGTTATCACTACGGATAAACGTCATATTTGCGAGGTCGAATCCTCGTATCTGGTATATTTTACCGGGTAATACCTCAAATAAGCCGTGTATGCGGTTGAGTTGCCCTTGTCGCCAAAGACTAGGGTTGGCGGATGCCGGAGTCTCTTGACGCAGGAAATCCCAGACAGTTAATCCATACACCTCTTTTCCTGTCTCGTCGGTAATGGAAGGTTCGTCTATCGTGGCGATAAAGCCACGGGTAGCGTCTTCAAAATCTTGTTTGTTATCAAACGGGAGTGATTTCACCACTTGTTCGTTAGCCTCTTTCGTAAACATTGAAGGTTCCGTGTTTTGCGCATATACGAACAAGTGACTGGTAGAGATAAATAAAAGTAAGAACTGTTTTCTAATCTTCATGTTTTTGTGGTTTAAGCGGTTCGCCGTTCAGTAAGATATCGTAGGTAATCGGGCCTATCTTTTTCATCATAAGTCCTACGCCACAGTATTTTTCCTGTGAAAGGCGAATCGCTTTCTCTATTTTGGCGGCGTCCCCGATGTTCCCGTCGATATGGTATGTAGCGTGGAATGCGGTATATACCATCGGGATCGTATCCGAAGTCTCTGCGGTTACGTCGATAGAGATTTTGTCGAAACGTACTCTCATTTTAAGGAAAAGGGAGATTACGTCCATTGCGCTGCATCCGGCCAAGGCGACCAGCATTAAAGCCTTAGGACGGGGGCCTTCATTATTACCCCCGTTCTCGGCTGTTGTGTCGATCGTAACCTTATGGCCGTCCAGCAAGGTCTCGAAAGTCGAGTCCTTCGTCCAGTTTAACGTGATTTGGGCGGACATATCGTGTTATTGTTATTATTATTTCAATATTTCTTGAAGTTTAGCGTCGATCTCCTCGCCATGTAGGTTCTTGGCGATGATCGTTCCGTCCTTATCCACCAATACGGTGTGAGGGATGCTGTTTACCCCGTATAGTTGAGCACCGGAGTTTTTCCAGCCTTGCAAGTCGGAGAGTTGGGGCCATGTGATATTCAGGTCCTTTACGCCTTTCGCCCATGCGTCAGCCTTGCTATCCAAGGAGATACCGACGATCTCGAAACCTTTGTTCTTGTATTTCTTGTAAGCGGCTACCAAATTTGGCATATCCCGGCGGCAAGGAGGACACCAGCTTGCCCAAAAGTCGATCAACACGATGTTCTTGCCATTGCCTACGAACTCGGATAGCTTGTGCGTCTTACCGTTCGGGTCGGCCATCTCGAAGTCCACGAACTTCTTGCCTACGGCTACGGTTTTCAGTACATCTAGGTGAGCCATGAGCTTATCGATGTTTGGAACGGCCTTGAAAGCGGAGTCCGCCTTGGCGATAATCTCGTTCTGGGCCGCCTCGTCCAAGCTATAACGGAAATCGTATAATAACTTGGCGGCGGATTGCTTGGTCGTATTATTCAATATGTAAGTCTTGACGGCATCGGTTACCTTTTGGTCGATCTCGTCATATTTCTTCTCGGCGGCGCTTACGACTTCCTTGTCCTCTGATTTCATGTCGGCGGAAAGTTTCTCCAGATCCGCACGCAAAGTCTTCATTTGTGCTTGCAGGGCTTTCAATCCGTCATTCTCCGGTGTTCCAGAAACGGCGGAAGCTGCCTCATCAAGAATAGCCTGTAATTTACCGTTCTCCAATACGAATACGCTTGTGAAAGGGGCGTTCTCGCCGGAAGCGGCACGTTTGGGTTCCACGACATCCTCGGCGAAGGCAAGCTTGCGTAAGGCGGGGGCGTTCTGTGTTCCCTTGAACGTGAACGTACCGTTTTGCACCAATGCGCTATCCATTGGGGCGGCATCTTGTACGCCATATTCATACAGGTAAACGTATTTTCCGTTTAGATCGGTGTTCGCTACTGTACCGGAGATCTCATAACCCGGTTTTTCACTACAAGCAACCAAGAGTAAAGCCGCTGCGGCAAGAGTAAGATACTTTTTCATTTTGTATTTGTGTTATGTAAGTAATGTATTAAAATATGGAATATTGACTTCGCAAATATACGAAGTCTTTTGTGAAAACCGGACGCAAACCGATGAATAGTTTGCGCCCGGTATGGATATATAGAGAGTGTATTAAAGAGGGCGTATTTTATGGGGCATATTTTGCGAACTGGAAATAACATTTTCCTGAATGCAAGTAGGGTAGCATTTTATTCTCCGAGCTATATGTGCCACCCAGAACCCAGACCGGTTGCCGGTTTGGATCATGATCTCCCGTGAAGTCGAATCCTTGGTAAATATTTTTATCTTCTCTGATTGGTAGAGGGATAGACGTTGCCCCAAAGTCTTTGCCTGTACCGGGCGAGATATAGATATGTGTCAGGTTATTCTTGTTGCCGTATCCGACACCTGCGTTTCCAAAGCGGACATAGCCCCCGTTTACGGCCCGGTAACATCTCCCGTGGCTTCCGAGGTTTCCTACGATCCCTCCCCGATAGTCGGTACCAAGCGTGCTGGTCGCTTTTTGCTGTCCGTTGATTTCTCCCATATTGTAGCAATCCAGTACGTAACTGTCGTCGTTATCGTTAGCCTTTTCTATGCTACCCACGATACCTCCAATGCCATGGCTGTCTTCTTTATCTTTCGGATAGTCTATATTTGCCCGGTTACAGCAGTAACGGACATGTGCTCCCCCTTGCTTCACATACCCCAAGATACCTCCTGCTCCATAATACTTGGCATTCCTGTTTATGGTGATATTTCCGTGGTTAACGGATTTATAAATTGTAATGGCATCCTCGGCGGCACCGGCTATACCGCCCACTCCGCATTCTTTATCTCCTGCGATACCTTGGATTGAGCCGAAATTAGCCGCGTCATAAACCTCTATGTCTTTTCCTGAAGTTTTCCCTATGATACCGCCTACGTTATTTGTGGCTGATATCTTACCTAAATTCACGACTTTATTGATCTTTACGCTAGTTCCTGCTACCATACTCCCGAAAATGCCTCCGATATAATTGGATCCTGAGGAGATATTACTGTAATTTACTAGATTGGAAAACTCACAGTGGGATGAGCACGATGCTTGTCCGATAATTCCTCCTACCATAATGGCGCTATTATTCCCATTATTAAATGTTTCTGTTTTCACGCCACAATCTGATATTTGAGTATCGCTCGCATATCCGATGATTCCTCCGACAGTACTTCTGCCGTAAATGGAAAGTTGCGTGAAGAGTCTTCTGAGGGTAGATTTATCGGCATATCCGACAATTCCTCCAATAGAAGCGGCATTTTCTCGATAGGGTTTTTCCGAATTTATGTTACCCGGGAAAATAGGTCGTGGAATCTTGCTCACGATTACGTTCGTGGTACTGAATTCGGGGGTATAGGTTCCTGTCAACGTCCCATTATATAATTTTCCGATGATTCCTCCTACGTTATTTCCTCCTTTTATTTTGATGTTGGGATTAATCACCAATATTTCCGGATCCAAAAGAATTTCTTTCCCCGGTTCTTGGTAAGATAAGGCTCCGGCTAAAGTGCCACAAATCCCTGAAGAAGCTTCAAGGGATTCATTATCCATATACAATCGTGAGGCCGGGGTAAATTGTATTTGGGTATCATCTAAAGAACCGAAAATACCTCCTATAACAGACTGCCCGGTTATCGAGGCATGAAACAAGGATTCCCCTTTAAGCTCTATCGTAAATGCGTTAGCGTGTGTTTTGTGGGAATATCCGATCATTCCACCCACATAACTACCCCCTTGGATTTGAGACCGATTTGCCGGATTGGACAACTGGAAGTTCTCGATGGCGATGAGGATATTGGTAGGGGTTTCCGACCGGATCTGACCGATCAATCCGCCGACATAGGAGCTACCTTTGATCGGCATGTCGATGGTTATGTCTTTGAAATTGGATGCCGCCTGTAAGAATGCCTCACCGATCAATCCGCCTACGTTCTGGTTTCCGGATATCGGGAAATCGTTTAAGGTGGTATGTTGCAGCTTAATTTTTCTGGCATCGATTTGACCATATAATTTCCCGATCAGACCGGCCACATGATTATTCCCTCTCAAGTTTTTGAAAATCCCGTCGCTACTGATATCCTCCACTTGAATGGAAGCGTTCTCGGCCCAGCCGATCAACGCTCCGATATAAGAGCTGCCGGATTCCGAGAATGAGACGCCCAATCGCACATTCCGGATACTGATTTGTGCCAACGACTGGGCGTTGCCCTCGATATAGCCTATTAAACCGCCAACCTTATCCTTCGTGGACTTGATATTCCCGTTTAAGGTTATATTCTCGATTCGTATATTTCCGTTAGCTACTCCCGCAAGCAATCCGCAACAATTCCCCGGATACTCTATATCCGCTCCTTCTATATCAAGATTCCGGATCACTGCCCCGTCGTGTAAAATGGAGAAAAGCCCGATTGCGTCGCTTTGCTCTCCGCCGTTCGTCCCGAGATAGGTTAGGTTTAGTATCTTATGGGAATCGCCGTCGTAGTTTCCCGCGAACGGGGCGCTTTTATAAGCGTTGCCTTGATACAGGCAATTGGGGATAGGAGCTTTGATGTCGGCTATTTGCTTGAAGAATTGCCCGTATCCGTAATTACGGTCGTACGTGGCTAATTGAGACACGAGATAGGCGAAATCGTTGGTGGAAGTAATCAGATAAGGATTTTCTTCCGTACCTTCGCCATTCAGCATCTCGTAAATATATTTAGTATCACGTACCATACTGACCATCTTGTCACGGAATGTCAGATGATAGCTTAGTGGATAGACGCTGCCTTCTTCATCGAATTTTAACCAAAGTATATAGTCTCCATCTTCTAATACCAGATTATTGGGGATAAACATTTCACAGGAAAGAATCCCCGCGTTTTTCCGGATCTTACCTTCCATGAGCTGTATGGAGTTATCGCTCAGCGATCTCAACTGGAAAAAGATCTGTTCTCTCGTATCTTGTATGGGAGTTTTGCCTTCCGGCAAGGAGAACGTGCTTATTAGATGAGATTCTGTCTCTTGCAAGGTCGATCCGCAGTCGTTTCGTATGATGTCATCGTCTGCGCATCCGCCGAGCAAGATGATAAGCATGCATGCGCATATATTCCATATTGTTTTAGTGTATGTTTTCATGTTTGTTCGTTTATTTATAAATTAGGTTTATCAAATTGCATCTCGGATTTCTTAGGGATCGGAAAGCTGCCTGTTTCGTTGGATGGTATTTCCCATTTTACATCAAAGTCCCATCCAGTAAAGGTCTTTTCCGACTTTAAGTCTTGTAAGCTGAATATGTTCATAATCACAGGATTCGGTTGCTCTACAGTGCCCAGCATGCAGTAATTCCCAAAATAAGAGACGGATGCGGGAGGTGCGAAAAGATACCAATTCTCCCCGACATTCAAGTTCCTGCCTACCCTTACGTTTGGATTGACAACTCCAATTAGGGCATTGGCTCTTTTATTTGAGCGTCCCATATTTATACAATCGGAGATAAGGCAGCTTTGCTGAAGTTGGCCTACCAAGCCTCCGCTGCTATATTGGCCAATCTCTCCGGCGTTCAAGCATTGTGTGATAACGACGGAGTTTTCCACGAAATCATCAAGAGTGGCCGAAACCGAATTGCCGAAACTGACTAACGCTAGCGCACCTCCCATCAAGGCTACAGCGGGAACACCTTCGGGGAAAGTGATAACTGTAACAAAAAGCAAGGCTGAATTGACCGCGCAACAAACACCACTGACAACCGTATGTAGAACTTCTTCGTTTTTTTTGCTTTTAAGGATCTGTTTGGAGAGCAACCCTCTCTTATAATTCATCGCGTCACTATAAATCTGGTGGTTTGCCCCACTTTCAAACCATTCTGTTAATGCCTTTCGATTAGACATGAACCTATTTGTCATATCTTTGCTCCTCAGTTTGATGCTTGCGAACGATAGGTTATCTATTTTATTGGCCAGTTTCGTGTCCATGTCTGATTCCAACATGGCGATATCATGGGTAATGACACCTTTCAGCCTCTCTGTTTCTATAATCTCCGGATGACCGTGTGAAATAAGCCCGAATACGCTAAAACCTTCTGATAAAATATCGATATCATTTAAGACGAGGCTAAGTACTGTAAGGGCGCAGTTAACAAGGATTTCTCCGCTTTCTCCCACGATTTTAGCGAAAGGGACAAATCCGACAAGAGTAGACGCCAGCTCGAATGTGGCAAACCCCAAGGATACGCCATCCATGATCGTCCATTTCTTTGCGTCGCCTACCTCGCCGATCATACCACCGAGGTATGAGGAGCCTGATATCGGCGCGAAATTGGAACAATAGTTCATGGCAAGCGTATTCCCTGCCCTTCCTATCATACCACCGGCATATTCATGGTAGGAGGCTACTTCCCCTAGATTCGTGTTAATACCCAACGAGCCGGCAAGGATGGAACCGGCTATTCCTCCGCTATAAGAGGAGGCGATTACTTTATTGAAATTCGCCGTGTTGGTGATGGAGGCCAAGGGAGCGAATCCTAAAATTCCACCAGCGAAGGATGAATTAGCCTCGATCATACCTTCATTATACGATTTATAAGCGCCAAGTTGCGCCTCACCGCATAATCCTCCTATATAACTGTCGCCGTTTATATTCCCCGAGTTCGAGCAAAAACCGATAAACGTGTTATTATAATAAGTTCTCGGCTGGGTAGTTACCAGTGTGCTTCCGATAATTCCCCCTACGCCCCTGCTTCCTTGCACCGTCCCGCTGTTTCGGCTGGAAATGATGGTGCTCAATCCGCTTCCTCCGGCGATCCCGCCCGTTCCTACATTATATATAGAATTGGCAGGAAGGTTTCCGGGAGGAGCGGTTGTGGATGCGGCACCTTTGATAGTGCCATTATTGCTACATGAATATACATAGAGCGTATCGGCGTACCCAACGATTCCTCCGGCACAATTGTAAGATGCGGTTACCTTGGTATTCCGGTTGTGGGAGTTCGTGATTTGTGTCATTGAGTACACTGTTCCTCCGCCAAGGATTCCTCCTACGGCAATCGCCCCGTTTATAGTGCAATCCTCTACCGAGCAGGAATCTATCCAGAGATTTACGTTCGGGTCTACCATGCCGGCGATCCCGCCTATGGCCATGCCGTCCGTGACTACGCCATCGCTACGGCTTTCGATGGTGGATTTTTTTACTACGCACCCTTTTATAAATGTCTTATTGATGCTTCCCCCCTTGGTGGTAACGGCTCCTACGATAGCCGATAGCGCTCCATAGCCGGTTATGGTGGCTTTCTCGATGGTGAGATTCGAGATGATGGCTTGATTTACGAAGCCGAACAAACTAGCGCCCACGGCGTTTTTATCTAACATTTTCAAATCCCGGATCGTATAGCCGTTGCCGTCATAATAGCCCGTGAAAGGATAACTGGCTGATAATCCGATCTGGTACCAGTTGCCCTCCCAGCCGCATTGGTCATTATAGTTGGCCATGCTAATGTCATTTTGTTGTTCGAAGCAGGTGGAGGAATTAACAAGGTTACCATTGTTGTGGAAGTTGAGGATCGCTTCTTGTATCTTCGCCAAATCATCGGCAGAGGTTATCCGGTACGGATCTTCCGGCGTACCGTTCCCATACAGGCCGATTCGCTCGTCACGGTTGGTTTCGGTGGAGATCCCATTCTCACTGACGGTAATGTAGCACCCCATGCCGAACTCCCCATTCCGCCCGTCAATGTCCGGGCAATCCGATTGGATGGTATATTCCATATATAGTAGCTGGTATTTACCCTCCTTCAGCCCTTTTTCCATAGTGAATAGGGAAGTCCCGGATAATCGCCGGTGCTTGGCTTTCCGTTGGATAATGTTCCCGTCGGGAGTCTTGATGTGGAAAGTCAGGTCTCCATACGTGAAATCTTCGGTTTCTTTCGTGAAACTGATCAGATCGTGTACTCCTTCATAGGTGTCCTCTGTGGAGGCCGGGATATCCGGAATGTTTTTGTCATCCGAACATCCCATCAGAATCAAAAGAAAGAAAAGGAGAAAAAAATAATTTGTCTTCATATATAGCTTGTTTTTAGGATTAACAGATATCGTTTCAATATGCGAATAGTAATCCTAAAAGCTGTCCGTGTGGCGCAAAACATTTGTCCGTGTGGCGCAAGTTTTTGAAATATAGTATTTTAATTTTCTTTTTCTTTCTCCGCAAGTTTTCGATATTCGTTAGGAGACAGGCCATAGCTCTGTCGGAAAAGGCGGTAAAATACCGAGCGGGAAGCGAACCCGGAGTCATAGCATATTTGATCGATCGAGAGGGCGGAGGGAGAGGAGAGCAGTTCGGCGGCATGCTTTAGACGAAAGTCATAAATATATTCGCGGACGGTCATATTCCCGCTGTAAGTACGTACGGCTTCCATCAAGTAGGTACGGTTGGTCCCCAAACGTTGTGCCAGATCATCCCGGTTCAAGGTGGGATCGGTGTATAGCTTTTCTTTTTCCAATAACTCGTTCAAGTTTATGAATAAACGTAATTCCCGGGAAAGATCGTTCTCGGGTATTTGCTTAATGGTTTCCACCGCCTTATTCTCCTGCCGGATCTGTTCCTGTATACGTCTGTAAAGCACTTGATTCTTTGCTTTTAGACATTGGGAATAAATGATATATCCCGCTAGCAAAAGGACAAGGAGCAAGCAACCGGTAAAGGCGGCGAACATCCAGTTCCTTGCGTATTGCCTCTCTTGGTTGAGCCGGTCTACCTCGTAAATAGTCCGTAGTTGATCCATCCGAGAGGCGATATCCAACCGGTTTACCGAGTCTTTCACCTGTATATACGTATGATAGAGCGATATACAGGACCGGGGATCTCCGGAATGAGCCAGAAGTTCCGCTTTCTTCAACAAATCGTCCATATAGAAAGATAGGTCACCCTCATGAGCAGCTAACAGGATATCCATATCCTTGATAGCCCCTTGGTAATCTCCTGTCATTTCCCGTAATTCTCGGCGAGCTTCGTAAAAATGCTCATAGGCGTTGGCCGGGATTTGGGGATGAATAAACCGGACTGCCTCATCCAACAATCGTCTCGCCTCTTTTATTTGCCCTTTCTTTAGGAAAGAGAAGGCTTGGAGAGAGCGGGAGGTGACAGGATAATGTCCGGTAGGATCCACTTTCCCATGCTCGTCCCTCCAGTTGACGAGGGCGGCATAGCTGTTGGCGTAACGGGATATGCGTTCCGTGTCGTTTACCTTCAGGGCGGTCATGAAGAGCCATTCGTAAAGAACGGCCGAGATGTAGAGTACTTGGTTCTCGCCATTCTCGTAAGTGGGGCATATAGCGATCCCTTTTTCCAGCGAGGTGAGGGCTTGGTCGTACAAGCCGAGTTTATAATACATGCTGCCTTGTACCTGCAAGGCCATCGTCATGCCTACCGGTTGTTTAACCTGTTGCGCCGTCTCGAACATGGCTGTGGCTTCCTCACGGGCCTCGTCGAACCGTCTTTGCTTGAACAATCCGGATATATAAGTATTATAGGTGGAGAAGTAGAAACTGTATTGCTTGGCATCCAATATAAAAGGAAGGCTTTCCTGCGCCTCGATGATAGCCGAATCCACGGAGTAGAAATTAAAGAGGCATTGTATACGATTCAATCTTGATTGACAGATAGCCGGAGTATCGCACTGGTCGATAGCGTCGTTGAGCGTAGCGTCCCAGTCGGCGATATCGTTGGTGGACATGGCTATACGCATCAGTAGATCATGCTTTTCCTTACCCACGCTCGCTGCGGCCCGTTGTCGCAATGAATCTGTCGGGGGATGTCCTTGCGCTTGTATCTCGTTATGAGACGAGATCAGGCAGATAAGCGATAATAGGAGTGCAAGAGGGCTTTTTCGCATCGAATTTTGTGATTAACTAACGTTAATAGAAGGTGTAAATATACGAAGTCTTTTGTGATAATTAGGTGCAAGTTGATGAATAGTTTACTCTATTGTGCCATTGAAGTAGCCTACAGAGTAAACGGATTAAAAAAATACAATAAAGCATTTGTTTGAAATGGTTTATAACTGGCTTATAATTAGATGGATATAAATTATGATGGAGATTTGAGTAAAACACGTACATGTTTTCGAAAAAACACGACCGTGTTTCTTGAAAATTACGTACGTGTTTTTGGAAAAACACGACCGTGTAAAAAATAGTCAAGTAAAATATACAGTAAGCTACCTGTTTTCTCGTGTTCACTTCATGGTGACACACCCTCTTCTTGTTGAAGGTTGATCGGTTATAATGATGAGGGCAAGTTTACCAGTGATTTCCCGGAAGTTTTTTTCGATGCTATTTTGAATGAACATATCCCCCTTCTCTTTTATTAATACGGATTTTTTTCCTTATATTCGCGTCACTTTTGAACACGTATCAAATAATTTCTAAATAAATCAATTAAGAAATGACAAAGAGTGCATTACAAATCGCAAGAGCAGCTTACCAACCGAAGGTACCCGCTGCGTTGAAAGGTGCAGTGAAAGCCGTTGACGGCGAGTATACTCAATCAGTAGCCGATCAGGAAGAAATCAAGAAATTGTTCCCGAACACTTACGGAATGCCGATCGTTACATTCGAGAAGAGTAACGAGGAGAAGGCTATGCCTGTCATGAACGTTGGTGTGATCCTTTCCGGTGGTCAGGCTCCCGGTGGTCACAACGTGATCGCTGGTTTGTTCGACGGTATCAAGGCTCACAACGCAGATTCTCGTCTGTATGGTTTCATCTTGGGCCCGGGCGGTTTGATCGATCATAAATATATGGAATTGACGGCTGATATTATCGACGAGTACCGTAACACGGGTGGCTTCGATATGATCGGTTCCGGTCGTACGAAATTAGAGACGAAAGAGCAATTCGATAAAGGTCTTCAGATCTTGAAAGAGCTTGATATCAAGGCTTTGGTTATTATCGGTGGTGACGATTCTAACACGAACGCTTGCGTATTGGCCGAGTATTACAAGGCTATCGGCGCCGGCGTACAGGTAATCGGTTGCCCGAAGACGATCGACGGTGACTTGAAGAACGCCCAGATCGAGACCTCTTTCGGTTTCGACACGGCTTGTAAGGTCTACTCCGAGGTAATCGGTAACATCCAACGTGACTGTAACTCCGCCCAGAAATACTGGCACTTCATCAAATTGATGGGTCGCTCCGCTTCTCATATCGCTTTGGAGTGCGCTTTGCAGACTCAACCGAACGTTTGTATCATCTCCGAGGAGGTTGAGGAGAAGAATATGTCTTTGGACGATATCGTTACTTACGTGGCTGGTATCGTGGCTAAGCGTGCCGCCGAGGGTAACAACTTCGGTACGGTATTGATCCCTGAGGGCTTGATCGAGTTCGTTCCGGCTATGAAGCGCTTGATTGCCGAGTTGAACGACTTCTTGGCTAAGCACGATGCTGAGTTCAAGATGATCAAGAAGAGCGAGCAACGTGCTTATATCATCAGCAAGTTGACGAAGGAGAACTCTGATCTGTACGCTTCTCTTCCGGAGGGCGTAGCTCGTCAGCTGTCTTTGGACCGTGACCCGCACGGAAACGTACAGGTTTCTTTGATCGAGACCGAGAAGTTATTGTCCGAGATGGTTGGCAAGAAATTGGCTGAGTGGAAAGCCGAGGGCAAGTACGTAGGCAAGTTCGCCGCACAACACCACTTCTTCGGTTACGAGGGTCGTTGCGCCGCTCCTTCTAACTACGACGCAGACTACTGCTACTCTTTGGGTTACACGGCATCTTGCTTGATCGCCGCCGGTAAGACGGGTTATATGTCTTCCGTACGTAACACGACCGCTCCCGCTGATCAATGGATCGCCGGTGGTATCCCTGTTACTATGATGATGAACATGGAGAAACGTCATGGCGAGATGAAGCCGGTTATCCAGAAGGCTTTGGTTAAGCTTGACGGCGCTCCTTTCAAGGCATTCGCCGCAAACCGTGACGAGTGGGCTTTGACTACTAGCTACGTATACCCGGGCCCGATCCAGTACTTCGGTCCGACGGAGGTTTGCGACCAGCCGACTAAGACTTTGCAGTTGGAGCAAGCTTAATACAGACTTATACATTATATAATATATAAGCTAGGGAGGATGTCATTTATTTGGCATCCTCTTTTTATTTACATACATTTGCCACGAGATCTTAAACCTAAAAATAAATCTTTATAACACATGGATTCCATGAACAAGAAAATCACCTATCTATTGCTCCTTTTGATGCTGATACCTGTCGGCTCGTTCGCCAAGGAGAAACGTACGTTCGAGATCAAGGACGGTCATTTTTATGTAAACGGGAAGGTAACCCCGATCCTCTCGGGTGAGATGCATTACCCTCGTATCCCCCACCAATATTGGCGGCATCGCCTTCGGATGATGCGAGCGATGGGCTTGAATACGGTCGCTACCTATGTCTTCTGGAACCTGCACGAGACGGAGCCGGGTAAATGGGATTTCGAGGGAGACAAGAATCTGGCCGAGTATATCCGGATAGCGGGAGAGGAGGGATTGATGGTGATCCTCCGTCCCGGCCCCTACGTATGCGCCGAGTGGGAGTTCGGCGGTTATCCGTGGTGGTTGCAGAATATACCGGGCATGGAGATCCGCCGGGATAACCCGGAGTTCTTGAAACGCACGAAGCTTTATATCGATAAGCTTTACGAGCAGGTCGGCGACTTGCAGGTATCGAAAGGCGGCCCTATCATCATGGTGCAGGCCGAGAACGAGTTCGGCTCTTACGTGGCGCAACGTAAGGATATCCCCTTGGAGGAGCATCGCCGCTACAACGCCAAGATCAAGCGGCAATTGGCGGACGCCGGTTTCAACGTGCCTCTGTTCACCTCGGACGGAAGCTGGTTGTTCGAGGGCGGTTCCACCCCGGGAGCGTTGCCTACGGCGAACGGGGAGAGTAACGTGGAGAACTTGAAAAAGGTGGTGAACGAGTATCACGGGGGAGTAGGCCCGTATATGGTAGCCGAGTTTTATCCCGGCTGGCTGATGCACTGGGCGGAACCATTCCCCGATATAAGCGATTCCGGCATAGCGAGGCAGACGGAGACGTACCTCCAAAACGATGTCTCTTTCAATTTCTATATGGTTCATGGCGGTACGAATTTCGGCTTCACCAGTGGCGCCAATTACGACAAGAAGCATGATATCCAGCCGGACTTGACCAGCTACGACTACGACGCCCCGATCAGCGAGGCGGGTTGGGTGACCCCGAAGTTCGACTCGATCCGCAACGTGATCCGGAAATACGTCACTTATGACGTCCCCGAGGCCCCAGCCCCTATACCGCTGATCGAGATCCCGTCGATCTCCTTGACGAAGGTAGCCGATGTGTTGGCCTTGGCGAAAGAAGGGGAACCGGTAGCGTCTCCGACACCTCTCACGTTCGAGCAATTGAACCAAGGATACGGCTACGTCTTGTACTCTACCCATTTCAACCAACCCCTGAAAGGCCGTTTGGAGATACCGGGCTTGCGTGATTACGCTACGATCTACGTGGATGGCGAGCGTGTCGGCGAGTTAAACCGTTGCTTCAACCAATATGCGATGGAAATCGATATCCCGTTCAACGCTACCTTGGACATCTTGGTGGAGAACATGGGGCGTATCAATTATGGCGAGGAGATCGTACGCAATACGAAGGGGATCATCAGCTCGGTCAAGATTAACGGCAGCGAGATATCGGACTGGAAGATGTACAAGCTCCCGATGGACCGGATGCCGGCTTTGGTCTCCGGCGAACCTTATGTCTATAAGAATGGCTCGCCCGAGGTAGCGGCGTTGGGGAATAAGCCGGTTCTCTACGAGGGAACCTTCCACCTGTCCGATACCGGCGATACGTTTATCGATATGGAGGATTGGGGAAAGGGCATTATTTTCATCAATGGCATCAATATCGGTCGCTATTGGTACGCCGGCCCTCAGCAAACGCTTTACATACCGGGCGTATGGCTGAACAAAGGAGAGAATAAAATCGTTATTTATGAGCAGCTGAATAATGACCGGAAGTCGAGCGTACGGACGGTCAAGACTCCTGTCTTGACAAAACTAAAGAAAATTGCAGCCATGGAGAAAAAGAATCGTTTGATGGAAAAAACAGTAAGCCCGTTTAGCGTGGATGAGACGATGCGGCGGATCGAGGAGATTATCAAGTCTCAAGGAGGTTCCGTGTTCGCCATGTTCGATCATGGGCGAAACGCTAGCGAGGTAGGGATGAAGCTGCCTCCGAATAAGGTGATCGTCTTCGGCTCACCGAAAGTCGGGACTTTATTGATGCAGCAAGATCCGTCTATCTCTTTGGAGCTGCCGCTACGTATCTCCGTTTGGGAAGATGCGGACGGCAAGGTTTGGGTCGGTTCCCCGAATCTGGAGACGATCGCCTCCGAATACGGGATGGAAAACAGCGGCGTCATCGAGAAGATGCAAGAGGCCGTAACGAATATCGTGAGTAAATCGATAGCTGGTAGCCGGTAAGGCTCATGGATCTAATGCGATAAGAGCTTAGGAGGATGTCGGTAAAACGGCGTCCTCTTTTCTTTTATATGGCCCAAGAGACTCATTTACCGTGCTGTAGATTGATAATAAGGTTTAAAAGTCTTCGGAAAAATTAGGAATAGATTGTATTTTTTTCTGCGGTTTTTAACATATTGTTGATTCTTGTGAAGGTGTCTTTTTGTTAACAAGAATAAGCCTTATTGGGTCTATAATAGCTATTTGTACGAACACATATCCGCAAGTTCAAGGGAATGTGAAAAAAATATGCATACTATTGTTGTTTATTAAGAATAATAATTTATATTTGTACCCGTATCCGAAGAGTGGATATAATTATTAATGTTAACCTATTTTTGTGTTATGATGAACAAACAGTTGGCTTTTGTTAAAAGCGGGCTGGGTTTGGCACTTTGTTTCCTTATGGTCGGTGCGGGTGTAACCCCTCCAATCCATGCGTCTAACGCGAATGTGTCCATCTCCCAACAAGCTAAGAAAGTTACCGGTACGGTAACTGACGCAAAGGGTGAACCCCTTTTGGGTGTAAATGTTGTAGTAAAAGGTACTACAAACGGTACGATTACCGACCTTGACGGTAAGTATTCCTTGGAAGTTGAGCCCAACTCCATTTTAGTCGTTTCCTACATTGGTTATGTATCTCAGCAAATTCCTGCTTCGGGAGAAGTGGTAAATGTGACATTGAAAGAAGATACGCAAAACCTTGATGAGGTCGTAGTAGTAGGTTACGGTACGCAGCAGAAGAAAGATATCACAGGCTCCGTGGCGGTAGTCGATACGAAAGACCTTTTGGCATCTTCCGGATCTTCCGCTACCCAGCAGTTGCAAGGTAAGGCTGCCGGTGTATATATCGGTCAGTCAGGTTCCCCCGGTTCCCAGTCTATGGTTCGTATTCGTGGTATCAATACGGTTAATGATAATGGTCCGTTGTACGTAATTGATGGCGTATCAACACGTAACCAAGATTTAAGCTCCTTGAACCCGAACGATATCGAGAGTATGCAGGTATTGAAGGATGCCTCCTCCGCCGCTATCTATGGTGCGCAGGCGGCCAATGGTGTTATCTTGATTACGACGAAGAAAGGTACCCGGTCTGGTCAACCTAAATTGACTTATGATGGATATGTCGGTGTTCAGAAAACAGGCAAGCGCTATGACGTTTTGAATTCTATGGATCGTGTGAACTTGGAATGGGACGCAAAGGCTAGTAACTATGCATTGTTAGGTTCCAATGAACTTCCTTCACACGTGCAATTCGGAACAGGTGAACGTCCTTCTATTCCTAATTATTTGACGCAAGCTGGTGCGGGTGGTCGTACGGATATTAATCCCGGCGATTATAATTACCCGGGTACGACTTATGCGCCGTTCTCTGACACAAATTGGTGGGATGAGGTAGACCGTGCGGCTATGATTCAAAACCATCAAGTTGGCTTATCTGGTGGTACTGAAAAGGGACAATATAATTTAAGTGCGAATTACTTCAAGCAAGATGGTACGGTTATTGATTCTTACTACCAGAGATATCAAGTACGTGCTAACACCTCTTTCAATGTTCGTGATTGGTTACGGGTAGGAGAGAATTTAACTTATGCGTTTACGAAAGATAATGGCTTGAACTCTAGCGGCGCTGAGAGTAATCCATATTCTTGGACTTATCGTGCTTCTCCTTATGTACCGGTATATGATATCGCAGGTAATTTTGCCGGTTCAAAATTCGCTGGAACGGGTAACTTCCAGAACCCGGTTGCCAATCAAAAGAGAAATAAGGATAATTACTATACACATAACCGCGTATTTGGTAACCTATGGGCAGAGGCCGATATTATCAAGGGATTAACTTTTAGAACGAATTTCGGTTTGGACTATACGAATGGTTATTATTATCGTATGGAAAAGAAGAACCCTGAGTTTTCTGAGTCAATGGGCCAAAACAATTTTGAAGAGCAATCTGATTTTAATTATCGTTGGGTTTGGACTAATACTTTGACTTACGACAAGACATTCAATGAGGTTCATAAATTGACTGTCTTGCTTGGTACCGAGGCTATTCGTGATGGTTTGGGACGTACGCTGAAAGGTCGTCGTTACAATTATTTGTACGAGGATAATACGAATACTTGGGAGTTGAATATGGGTGAGAATAACGCACAACGTATCGCAGAATCAAAATATAAAGGTGAATTTGCCTTGTTTGGTCTGTTTGGGCGTGTAGATTACGCTTATAATAATAAGTATCTGTTGACAGGTATTATCCGTCGTGATGGTGTCTCTCGTTTCTCGGAGAATAATCGTTACGGTGTATTCCCTTCTATCTCTGCTGGTTGGCGTATCTCTGAAGAGGCTTTTATGGAGAAAACAAAAGACTGGTTAGATGACTTGAAGCTTCGTTTTGGCTTTGGTGTTACCGGTAACTCAGAAGTGCCTCGTATTACGAACTTCGCCTACGAATATAGAACATTGCCAAAGAAAACAAACTATGACTTTACGGGTTCTAATACCTCTACCTCTTTAGGTTATCGTTTGGATAAATTTGGTAACGAGGATACGAAATGGGAGACCACCCAAATGTTTAATGTCGGTTTGGATGGAACATTCTTGAACGGCAAATTCGGTGCCGGATTGGAGTGGTACTATAAGAAAACGACAGATATGTTGATTGCGGCTCAATATTCCGCTTTGGCTGGTGAATCTTCAAAACCGTACATCAACTTTGGTGATATGAAGAATACGGGTGTTGACTTCAACTTCAACTATCGAGGCAGTAAGGGCGATTGGTCATGGGATTTCTCTTTGAACCTATCTCATTATAAGAATGAGGTTGTTAAGATCTCTGAGGCTGATGATGCTTCAATGTGGGGAGCTGGTACACGTATCTCGGGTAATGTAACTCGTACGACAAAGGGACATGCTATCTCTGAGTTCTATGGATATAAGGTGAATGGATTCTATGAGAACGTAGATGAAGTACTTGCGTTACCTCCTTTGGGACAAGAAGTGAAAAGTGCGGAGGACGCTAAGGCTTGGGTCGGTAAGTTTAAATTCGCTGATACAGATGGAAATGGTAAGTTGGATGGAAATGACCGCACCTTTATCGGTTCTCCTCATCCTGACTTGATCGCCGGTTTGAACGCTACTGTAACGTGGAAAAACTGGGATTTGACGGCATTTTTCTACTCAACGATCGGAAATGATTTGTTCAACAATACGAAATACTTTACTGATTTCTGGTTATTCGAGGGTAATAAATCTTCTCGCATGAGAGATTTGTCTTGGAAACCGGGTGCTGACAATAGCAAAGCAGTCTTACCTGTTTTGGATTATCTTGATACCTATTCCGGAACAAACTCTAGCTCATACTATGTAGAAAATGCTTCTTTCGTGAAATTGAAGAATTTGGTTCTCGGTTATACATTTCCGAAGGAGTTGATGAAGAAGGCTACAATCTCTAATTTACGTATTTATGTGCAAGCGGAGAACTTATTCACCATTACAGGGTATGATGGTTTGGATCCCGAGTATACAAATGCGGAAATGAAAGATGTGGATGACAACGGTGTCGGTGCTGACTTGAAGAGAGGTATTGATATGGGCGGTTGGCCTTCAACAAGACGTTTCTTGTTTGGTGTAAACTTTGCGTTCTAAGGTGTGTATGTTTTAATTTAATTTAAAGAATCATTATGAAAAGTAAATATATTTTGGCGATAGGCTGTCTTGCTGCGCTTTCATTTAGTTCTTGCGGCGATGACTTCTTGGGGAAAGAACCTCAGGGAGCATTGACACCGGACGCTCTAGCCAATCCAACGGGTGTGGAATTGTTAACTGTTAGTGCCTATGCAGGCTTGGCTGTTCCGGTGGATGGTTATGATCCTTATCAAGCATCTCCATTTAACTGGGTATGGGGTGGTATTTATGGTGGTGACGCCAATAAAGGTTCCGACCCGGGTGACCAATCCGTGGTGAATGAGATAGAGATGTATAATACTCTGTCTACTAATGGCTATATAGCGCAGAAGTGGGCGTGGGTTTATGTAATGGCTAAACGAGTGAACTTAGCTCTTCAAGCTTGGCAAGGCGCTGAAGGTATGCCGGGTATGAGCGATACCGATCGTAAAAGCCGCTATGGTGAGTTGAAGTTCTTGCGTGCATTGGCTTATTTTGAGGGAATTCGTGTGTTTGGTCCATTTATTCCTTGGGTTGATGAGACCTATACGGAGAATGATCCTAAAGTACATAATGATATTAATATTTATGATAATGTACTGAAGGATATTGACGATGCGATCGCTAATCTTCCGGAAACTCAGACTGAAGTTGGTCGTGCGAATGTTTGGGCTGCGAAAGCATTAAAAGGTAAAATCTTAATGCATAAAGGAGACATCGCTGCCGCGAAAACTGTTTTAGCTGATGTCGTGAATAATGGTACAACCAGTAGTGGGGCAGCTTATGGATTGGAGGACGATTTGGATAACAACTTCAATGCGCTGACTGAGAATGGTAAAGAGGCTATTTTCTCTGTTCAATATTCTGCTGCTGACGAAAACACTGGTGGTGCTCCTTTCTGTCTGAATTATCCGCATAACTCAGGTCCCGGTGGATGCTGTGGTTTCTATCAACCTTCTTTCGAATTAGTGAACTCTTTCCAAGTGGATGCGCAAGGTTTACCTTATTTGAATGGTGAATATAGAAATAAAGCGACTGTTTCAAGGAAAGGTACGGGAACAAATGAGCCATTTGTCGTAACAGATAATAGTATTGCGGTAGACCCTCGTTTGGATTTTGCTGTAGGTCGTTATGGAATCCCTTACAAAGATTGGGGTATGCCTAAGGATGACTGGGTTCGTAATCCTGTAAATGGTGGTATCTTTATGCCGAAGAAACACGTGTTTAGTAAGGCGGAAGAGGCCGCTGGCATGAAGAACTTATTTAATGGTTGGGCACCGGGTTCTGCTATGAATATGCAATATCTTAGTGTGCGTGACATTAAATTGTTGTACGCTGAAGCTTTAGCTGACGCTGGTCAATTATCTGAGGCGATGACACAAGTAAACGATGTTCGTAGACGTGCAGCTTTGGATGTGAATATTATTAAGTTAGAAAACGGTCAAGCGGCCGCAAACTATAAGGTCGCTGAATATCCTACATCTCATGCGGCTTTCACAAGCAAAGATGTTTGTATCAAAGCGATCCGTATGGAGCGTAAGCTTGAGTTGGCGATGGAAGGTGAGCGTTGGTTCGACTTGGTTCGTTGGGGTGGTGATGTAATGTCCTCAGAGTTGAGCGCTTATATCAATTACGAAAAGCAATATATTCCGAAATTTGCGGCAGCCTCTGTGCTTCCTGCGGCAAAGACTATGCTTCCTGTTCCTGATGACCAAGTATTGACCATGGGTAACGACGAGAACGGCAAACCTTATTTGGTTCAGCCGGATGCTTGGAAATAAAATATTTATTTCGAATTGAGAATAGGATACTTGATTTGCAAGTATCCTATTTCTTGCTTGAAGTAAGTTTGTAGTTGTATATGTATTTATTAATTTAAATTTTTAGAGCCATGAAGAAAGTTCTGTTTATTATGCTTGCATTATTATCAATGCAGTTTATGTATGCTCAGCAAACTAATATTGACGTGGACAAAGAAAATATAGAAGAGTCTATATTACAAGCTAATGCGGCAAATGGGATAGTTGCTACTATATCAGGCCCTATTAACGTAACACTAAATGGGGGTTATGCCCAAGAAGAGTATCATCTGGAATATAGCCCTTTAATACCGGGTGCTAGATTGGAATGGAGTATACGAGCACCGCAAGCTTATATAACACCTTGGACAAATCATTGTTCGGTTAGTTTTTATGCAGTTGGTAGCGCTCGTTTAGTATGCGATATTTATGATGGTAATACGTGGGTTGGCGCTGGGACAACTTATATAAATATAAGGTAATGGTATATTAAAATATCTGAAATTAAGAGGGGCGATTAAGATTTCTGATAAAAACTTAATTGTCCCTTTATAATTTAAAAGGATGATTTTAGAACTTAAAGTTTTGTTGTTATAAGCCTTATTGATATGATTTTTTATCAATAGATTAATGAATTTTCCCAACCAAAGAAAGTGTATATATGAAAAGATTATATATGTACATAACAGGGTTACTAACACTCATGGGTTGTATCTACGATTATGAGCCTGATATTGTGAACCAAATAGGTGGTTTGCTGGTAGTGGATGGTTTTATAACTAATGATACGACTCGGATACGATTGAGCCATAGCGTAAGGATGTTGGATGAGTTTGAGGAAGGGGAGTCGATAACGGATGCGAATGTTTTTGTTGAATCAGATAAAGGAGCTGTTTTTGAAACGTTGAACGTGAGTAAAGATGGAGTTTATACAATACCGATGGGAGAGTTAAATCCTGCGTATAAATATAGATTATCAATAAATTGGAATAATAAAGAATATAAATCGGAATATTTGAATCCTCTAGATACTCCGGTGATCGATAGTATATCTGTTGAAAGTTCAGCATCAGAAACTCCTGTATATATCTGCGTAACTACACATGATAACAAGGTAGAGCCAACTTATTATAAATGGACTTATCAGGAGATATGGGAATTCCATGTAGATCTATTTGCAAACGCTGGTTTTTTAGATGATAAATTCACTTTATTTCAGAAGCATACATCTAAAAATACTTATTATTGCTGGGGACGTGATAGTTCTAAGGCGATGTTATTGGAATCGACAAATAAACTGACTGTAAATCTTATCTATAAGAGAAAATTGATAGAGATCCCCCGTGATCATGATAAATTGACAATGCTTTATTATATAGACGTTAAGCAAAACCGTATACGTAAAGAAGCGTATGACTATTTTGTGAATTTACAAAGGAACATAGAACAGGCTGGGAGTATTTTCTCTCCAATTCCTTCGGAAAGAAGAGGTAATATATCTTGCGTATCAGATCCTAAAGAATGGGTGATAGGCTATGTGGATGTAACTAATACAACGATTATGAAACGCTTTATGCCGGAACTAAGAGATTTCTATGAAACTTCTTATGACTGTGCGAAAAATATCTTAACAGGAATAGCACCAGATGGTTATACCTATTACATTTATAGTGGATCACCAACCACTCCAAATATTTATGCTCCTTTTCGCTGTGTAGACTGTACCCATGATGGGCGAGGTACCAAGAATAAACCCTCTTGGTGGCCTACGGATCATTATTGATTATTGAGGTGGATATATGCTTGGGATTAGGTATAAAAGATATATATTCGATCAAAATTTACCGATGGCTTTTTAGAAGCGGGTTTATGGAAAATACCTATATTTGTAAAAACGTATAATTGAGAATCGGTATGAATAGTGATATATTGAGGGATAAGGCGGAATATCTGATGTCGCTTATCAGTCATTTTGCCGAGCGGAATGGGCTAAGTATACCACAGGTCTATCGTTATGTCAAACGATATGGTGGCATATGTTTGGTTGACGAGCATTATGACATTATGCATACGTTGAGATTCATCGATGCGTTGGAATCAATGACTATGTACATGAAACGCCAAGGAGGGGCTGTGGGATGATTAATTTATTTTTATTATGGCAGATGATATTTTGAATTTAGCCACATCGGAAGAACTATTGTATAATGATGTATGTGGCATTATAGATGGAGTACGTGTAAAGTAGCTACCTATTTGAATACTGAGATATGTATGACGAATTGGTATGTAGGCAAACGTATTAAGGAAGATATACTATACAATCAGCGTGCCGAATATGGTAAACAAGTCATCAAAAAATTGGCTACCCGGCTAACTGTAAAATATGGAAGCGGATGGGGATATGGTAAACTCAAACATTGTGTACGCAGTGCGTATCTTTTTTCAGAAGACGAGATTGGATACGCGGTGCGTAGCCAATTGACTTGGACTCATCTTCGTTCGCTTATGGGAGTAAAAGATGAGCTAGCTCGCTCGTTCTATGTGGAAATGTGCAGAATGGAGCATTGGGATACTCGCACACTTGATGAAAAAATAGATTGTCAACTTTATGAGCGTACAGCCATTAGCCGTAAACCCGAAGATATGATACGCAAAGAGCTGAACGAGATAAAGGAAAACAACCAGCTATTGCCCGACCTTATATTTCGCAGCAGTTACTTTCTTGATATGCTTGGGCTTCCTGATATATTCTCGGAGAAAGATCTCGAAATGGCAATTCTTTCCCAAATACAGCTTTTCATTAAGGAAATGGGGACAGATTTTGCTTTCCTTGACCGTCAAAAGCGGATTACCGTAGATGCGGTTGATTACTATATTGATTTGCTGTTCTTCCATCGTGGCTTAAAGCGTCTGATAGCGATCGATCTCAAATTGGGGAAGTTCAAGCCCGAATACGAAGGGCAAATGTTACTATATCTTCGCTATTTGAACAAGAACGAGCGAAAAGAAGGTGAAGAATCTCCAATCGGGTTAATTCTTTGTTCGGAAGGCAATACAGAGCATATCGAATATCTAATGCTTGACGAAGATAGTCCGATAAAGGTAGCGCAATATTACACAAAACTACCCGATAAGAAAGTGCTTTCCGAAAAATTGAGGCGAGCGATATCAATCGCAAGGGAGCATTATTCCGAATTACGACAAACGAAAGATATATGACACTATTTTACCGGGTACGTAACTCGTGCCCGGTAAAAGAACTTAATCTTTGATATTCCCATTTCCCCTAATAGCCCCAGTACTTCAAGAGGCACCCTGCGCACCCCGCTATAAGGAGGGTGTAGCCGGAGATACCCAGCCAGTCCGCCCCGGGGGGCGGTGGGGAGGAGGGGTGCCGTCGTGGCGGAAGAGCGTCAGCGAGGCGCCGATCGCCGCTAGCGTCACCTCCGTCTCCCGCATGAGGAGGGAGAGGAGGGCTAGCAGGAGAAGGAGCAGCGCCGGTAGCGTCTGTCGTTTCGGGAACAGGGGGATGCTGCGGGAAGATGACCCGGAGGAGCGCCGTGAGGCAACGGAGGATGAGTTCAAGGTATTTCATTTTAGTTGACAGTTGATGATAGGGACGGCATCTGCCCGCCCTTTTGATTAACGATTGATAGTTGCGAGCTGATTTTTCGGCAAAGCTGGACGATCAGCTTACGATAGGCTTCCCGGTTGTCGCCGTTCACCTCGCTGATGTAGGGGCTGTAGGCGATCTCCTTGGCGAAGGCCGTAGGATTGGCGCTCATGTCGGCCGCCCGGGGATAGGCCGAGCGAAGCAGGCGGCAGTAATCCATGAACGAGCACTTATCGTCCGGGTAGATCCGGAAACGTAGCGAGCGGGGCGACAGCTCCGTCCACCGGCCGGTCCACCATACGTTGGGCAGCCCGTAGGCCGTGATGCCGAAAAAGTTATGATACTCCCGGCAGAGCGTACTCTCGCCCCAACCCGTCTCGATGGCTGCCTGCGCCAAGATCACCACCGGATCGATCCGGAACGCCCGCCCGGCCTCCCCGGCCAGCGGAGCGTATTCACGTATAAAAACAGAAATCTCCATACCACTTAATTTTCAATTTTCAATTCTCAATTTTCAATTCCCTAAATCTCGTCCGGGCTCTCGGAATCGCTCCCGCCACCTCCCGGGGTCACCTCCCCGTTCGAGTACTCGGTGTACTCGCAGAGCTTGGCCGTCAGCTTGAGCGAGGCGCTGGAGAGGTTGCCCGTGGCACGGGCACGGAGGCGTACGCCGGTGATATTGCCTTGCGTGGAGAAATCCTCCGGCGTGACGGCCCCCTTCGAGCGGATGCCCACGCTGAAGATGCCGAGGTCGTCTATCTTCACGTTCTTGCCGTCCATCAGCAGCTCCTTGATACAATTCACCATGTCCTTCAGCATGCCGTGGATGGCGCCGGTGGAGAAGGGGGTGTTGTGGGTGGACATGTGCTCGGCCAAGGCGGCGATATCTACCGTCTCCTCGCATACGGCACGGGCGTACCACTTGTTGAAGGTTGTCACGTTCTTCTCGTTCTTGTTTTGATACTTCTTGTAGCGGATCATAATGTGTTGTTTTTTAATGTTGATACAAAGATACGGCAGGGCATGGGGGCTTTGTCGCTTTGGGTGACTTAGGGTGATTTCGGGTGAATTATTTCTCCGGAAAATGATGGATATATGCCGGAGATTCACTATCTTTAGGATATGGAAACAACATTCAAGATACGAGCGTACGGGCGGATGGAGCTGGCCGAGGTCTACCTGCCCGACCTGCATCCCCGCTCGGCCCACCGCAAGCTGCAACATTGGATAACGATCTATCCCGGCCTGCCCGGTCGCCTCCGCTCGCTGGGTTATCACGAGGGCGAGCGGGTCTATTCGCCCGCCATGGTGCGGGCCATCATCGAGTCGCTCGGCGAGCCGTGAGAGCCGGATGGTATCCGGGTGGAATAGGGGCGCTAAGTCAATGGAAAGCGAGACGGATTCCATTGACTTAGCGACCGTATCTCATTGGTTTCCGAGCCGTGTCTCAATAAAAAGCGCATGGAAATTGTATACCCCAGTAAAATACAGTAGATTTGTATATTATAAAAAGGATGGAAAATGACTATATTTGATGAATATAAGACATATACAGGAGACTCTTCAATCTCTCCCTCCTTGCTTTGGGAGTATGACCTGTCACATTTTGACTGGTGGAAATCCCGGAAGATTGTGGTACAGCGTGTCATTGAAAGAGGATGGTTGAAGGATTTTTATGCCGCATTCAATTTATATGGAGGTATAGAGGGATTCCGGGAAATAATAAAAGAACTCCCAAGCTTATCTCCACGAGACATGAATTTTGTTTGTATTGTCTTTAATCTTGAAAAGGAGGAACTAAAATGTTACACACGGAAGTTGTCTCGGGAAAAACACTTGAACTCCTGAAAAAGCTGGAAGCGGAAAATGCGATGACCCGTTTTAATCTGGCGGGAGGAACTTCTTTAGCCCTGTATTTAGGACATAGGAGAAGTGTGGATTTAGATCTTTTCACTCCGAAACCGTTTGATGCGGCGGAATTGGAGAGATTTCTTATGGATAAATATGGATTCCGTACCGGCTTTATGGAGAGGAACACCTTGAAAGGTTCCATAGACGGAATAAAGATTGACTGCATTACCCACTCTTATGAGTATCTTGAAAAGCCATATATCGAGTACGGTATAAGATTGTACAGCATGCAGGATATTATTGCCATGAAGCTCTCTGCCATCGCCGACGATGGGTCACGGCTAAAGGATTTCATCGACATCGCTTTCCTCTCCACCCGTTTCCCTTTCAATTCCATGTTGGGAATGTATGAGCGTAAATTTCCGGGGGCAAATGTCATCAGGCCCTTCAAGGCCATTACTTATTTTGAGGATATAGATTTCGATGAGGATATCGTTATGCTGAATGGCAAATACGATTGGAGAGCAATTGAGAGGAGATTGGTTGATATGACTAGAAATCAAGATAAGGTCTTTGATTCGTTCCCATTTCCTCTGAAGGGAAAAAGGTCTTGATTTGTAATAGAAAGGATATCCATAACTCTTTTTGAGGAGCTTTATGAGCTTCGCTGAAACATAGCGGGGTGCGCAAGGGTGCGCATCTTTACGTGTTTTCCTAAAACTTTTCTGGTAAATGTAAATTTGTGTCACACTGCTGTGTGTGATACAAATTTATTTATTTCTAAAATGTTTTTCCAACCACTCTTTTTTGCGCACCCCTGCGCACCCCCTGCTTTAAAATGGAAGTTTAGGATTCGCTGTATTGTTTTGGTTATCAGTATGATTCTTTTCATCTTCCTTCTTCGTTCCCTTTTCTTCCGGGGTGCTCAAAAAATTGTCTTTTACCTGTTCCGGAGTGATCTCTACGACCTCAAATAGGCGTTTTCCACGTATTGTCGTGAGCTTAAAACCATGTTTTTTCAGCACCTTGCTCAACGTAACTATATTAGAACGTGTCGGCGTGATACGTGTAAATACACTTAGTTTCGTCATAATATCGCTCGCCGTAAGATACTGTGGCGTGTCGAAACGCTCCGGTTTGCGGAAATAGGTGAAGAACAATTCCTCCTCGGGGCTTCGCTGGCGGAAGGTCTCGTTGTTCTCGTTGATCTTCCGGATGTCTTCGCCGGAGAACCAGTATTTCTCGCCCCGGCGGAAGAGGGCGAGAGCTTGGGCGTAGATGTCGGCGTGTCGCACGGGCGACTGGTAATCGATCCGTGTGGCCTCGAAGCAGAGGAAGCGGCGAGACTCGTTATCGTCCGGCAGCGATTGCAAGTCGTTCACCGTGGCGGCGAAGGAGGCGTGGCGTATCTGCGTCTCGGCATAGTGTCCGTACGGGCGGCGCAGGTAGATGACCCCTGTGGAGGTGAGCGCCTTGAGGCGGTTCAGATCGGCGTAGCTCTGGCCGGACATCTCGTCGATGACGATCAAGAGGCAGTCCACCATCATCTGTGGGAAACCCTTGCTATAGGGATTGACATTGCCCGTGAAAAGATAGTCCCGCAATTCGGGCGGCACGAGGTTCCGCAGCCACGAGGTCTTGCCCAGCCCCTGCCCGCCGGCCAGCAGCAGGATGGTATGGTTTTCCACGCCTAGCTCCATGGATCCGGCCACTTGCGCGATAAGCCAGCGCTTGAGGCAACCCCGCCAGAAGGCGGGCCGGGTGGTGTCCACGGTATCGGCCAGCTGCCCGATCCAGTCCGTCACCCCGTCCCACGGGGCCAGCCCCTCGAAATACGAGCGGAAAGGGTGGAACGTCTCGCTGAAGTCCGACATCAGTATGGCCCGGATGTCGTTATGCGAGCAGTAGTGGCCGTCCTTCAGGAGACTCCGCCAGAGCGAGTTCACCCAGTAGTCGGTCACCGGCTTGAAGACCGGCTTTTGACCGTTCCGCTTTTTCTTCGTGGCTACCTCCACGTACCCCCTCACGCCGTTCTTGCGGGTGAGGAAACGCTCGGATATATAGGCCTCCACGGCGACCACGTCCAGCGGGCCCCCGCCCTTTTTCCGGGAGGTGGCGGCGCTCGTCTCGGCGGCGTGCTCCTCCACGTGGCTGTAGGCGCTCTCGATGGCGGCGAGGCGCTCCTCCGCCGGCAAGTCGGCGAAGGCGGTAGCGGCGTAAGCCTCCATCTCGGCCCGCTTCACGCCCAGCCGGTTCGCCCGTGCGGCCATGACGAAGATGAAGTTATTGCGGTTGCCCTCGGCGTAGGCGCCTTTCCGCTCGGCGGTCCGGCGTGCCTTCTCCAGTGGCGAGGCCACCTTCCTTTCCTTCGCCCCGGGAGCCGTCTCGCTAACCTCCTCCTTCCAAGTAAGGGGTAGCGGGGCGAGGCCCTCCGGTAGCTCGCCGGTACCCTCCAGCCAAGAGCGGTAGGCAGGCGAGAGGTATAGGGCGGGATCGTCCGATACGAAGCAAAGCCGCCCGATGTCGCTGCCCGAGGTATCCAGCTCCACGCCGAGCCGGGCGGCGTACCAACGGCTCATGGCTTCATAGACCCTCCGGTGATTACCCGGCGTGGCGGTCTCGTCCGTGGCGGCGTAGGCGATGAGTTTCGCCCCGTCGCCGCTGGGACTGCGGAAATACGCCACGGTGTAGGGCGCTTCCGTGGCGAGCGGGGTGATACGCTCCAGCTCCCGTTCCCCTACGTGGTCGATGTCGAGTACCACCAATTGGTTATAGCGGGTGATGTGAGGGTCGAGGCGTTTCCCGGAGTAGGTGGCCTGTGGGGTGAAAGCGGGCAGTTTTTTCTTTAGTTTGGCGGCCAGTTCCTTATCGCCCGACGCTAGCGCCTCCCGCGTCTCGTCGATGAACTGCTTGTACGTTCCTCTTTGGATGTTTTCCAGTACGCCCGCTAGCGAGGCGTCTCCCTTGTATCGTCCGAAAAGGGCGAATAATGACGTGTTTATCATACTATATTTTTAAGTGATAAAAAAAGAGCCAGTGTCTCTGGCTTGATGGCGCTAAGGTAGGGAGGCGCTTTGGGACGCCTCCCAAGTTTTAACTTTTGTTGTGAAAAACGGGAAGCTTGTTATTCATGCGCTTTCCCGTATTCCTCCTGCGCCGTCGAGAGGATGCTCCGGAAGCTCCTTGGCTCCGGGCAGCCGTTGGGGTGTATCTCGAACACCTCGTCCAGCGCCCGTATCATGGCTTCCCGGTTCGTCTGCCCGTTCACCCGGAACCGTTGGTCATCGAGGATGGGCAGCGTCAGCCGCACGAAGTCTTTCACGGAGCCCGTGTAGATGATCTTCTCCCGTTTAACCAGATCCTCCTCCGGCTGGTAGTCTTTAAACAACTTATGCGCCCCTTTCGCGTCTTTTTTCAAGTCCACCCATGCCTTTTGGGCATTTTCCAAACTATCCAGCAGCTTTCTCACGCTTGTTTCCGCTTCTCGGAAACTGATTTTTTTTCATATATGATTAATTGTTAAAGTTAAAAACGTCGCAAAGGTACATTATCCGCGTGATAATTCCTCGGAAGTTGTTGCTTTGCCGGATATATATGCTTATATTTGTAATTACTCATAAAAACAAAGATCGCTATGATAATAAAGAAGATTCCTTACGGACTGACGGATTTTGAGAGGATTAGGAAAGAGCCGTATTATTATGTGGATAAGACTCATTATATCGAGTGGTTGGAGGAATCTGCCAATTTCTTCTTCTTGATCCGCCCGAGGCGTTTTGGAAAGTCTTTGTTTATCAACATGCTTAGATGGTATTACGATATCTATAGGCGGGATCGTTTCAAGGAAATCTTCGAGGGGCTGTATATCGGTTCGCATCCTACGGCGGAGCAAGGGAAATACCTTGTGCTCGATTTTAATTTCGCCGGCGTGAATCCGGACCCGGATCGATTGCTGGCCTCGTTCAATGATAATTGCTCGATGCGTTTCGATCTTTTCGCCGGGCTTTACGGACATATGTTCAATCCCGGTTTCGCCAGTGAATTGAAAAGACTCAAGAATGCGGACGAGAAATTGAACTACCTGATCGGGCAGGCTACGTTGCTGGATCTTCCGATCTACCTGTTCATCGATGAGTATGATAATTTCACGAACGCCATACTCGCCAATGTGGGGAATGAGCATTACCGTAAATTGACACATGGCACGGGGTTCTTCCGCTATTTCTTTAATAAGCTGAAAGAAGGTGCCACGGGAAACGGACCGATCAAGCGTATGTTCATCACGGGAGTCTCTCCGGTCACCATGGATGACGTGACAAGTGGATTCAATATCGGTGCCAATATGAGCACCGATCCCCGGTTTAACGGGATTATCGGGTTTAGCGAGCGGGAGGTACGTGATATGTTGTCTTATTATAAAGACGTGGATATGCTGGCCGGAGAGGTAGATGAGGTGATCGGCGTGATGAAGCCATGGTACGATAATTACTGTTTCTCGAGAGATTCGCTCCACGAGCCGATGTATAACTCGGATATGGTGCTGTATTTCCTGAATCATTATCTTCCGTTGAAAAAAGTTCCGGAGAACATGATCGATAACAACATCCGTACGGATTATAATAAGCTCCGTCATTTGATTCGCTTGGACAAGAAAATGGGCATGAACGCCTCTATCATCCAAGACATCGTGACGAATGGCGAGACCGTAGGTACCATCAAGACGGCTTTCCCCGCCGAGGATCTGGCAAAACCGGATAATTTTAAGAGCCTGCTCTATTATTTCGGGCTGCTTACCATACGGGGTACTAAATGGGGGAGTACCCTATTGGCGATCCCTAACTTGACGGTTCGTGAGCAGTTGTACTCCTATTTGGTGGAGGCTTACCGGAGCGCCGATTTATTTTCCCTCGAGATGGATCGGCTGGGGATGCTCGTGGCTAGCATGGCCTACGAGGGAAACTGGAAACCTGTCTTTGAGTACTTCGCCTCTGAATTGAAGCGACAAAGCTCTATCCGTGAGTTTATCGAGGGTGAGGCGCACGTAAAGGGCTTTTTGTTGGCTTACTTGGGCTTGACCCGTACTTATATAATTCATCCGGAGTATGAGGCGAATAAGGGATATGCGGACTTCTACATGATGCCCGATTTGTTGCATCAACCGGAGATCGTCTATAGTTATATCGTAGAGGTGAAATATGCCCGTCGTGACGCCTCCACCCCGGAGATAGAATCGCTGAGGACTGAGGCTGCCGGGCAATTGAAACGTTATGCCGAAGATCCTAAAGTGAGAGAGACGAAGGGAAATACGAAACTTCGCCTGATAACACTGATATTTAAAGGCTGGGATTTGGTGGCTTGTGATTGAATGCCTATATTTGGCATGAAACTTTAAATCTGTATCTTATGAGAAAGCTTCTGGGGTTTTTATGCGTATGCGCGTTGGCTATCGCTACGGCTAGGGCACAAGATGCGGTGGATGACTATGTCTCTTCCGCCGCCGGCCAAGCCGTGATCTACCATGGGAAGGAGCAATTAAAATATCCCACCTCGATAAGAAATCACCCCTATTTGAAGAGC
Source organism: Parabacteroides sp. AF39-10AC (assembly GCF_003635405.1). NCBI lineage: Bacteria > Pseudomonadati > Bacteroidota > Bacteroidia > Bacteroidales > Tannerellaceae > Parabacteroides > Parabacteroides sp. AF39-10AC. The sequence continues at coordinate 80,497 of NZ_QTLP01000007.1, forward strand.
GAGAAATACGTACCCGGGGATCTTAGCTTCGAAGGCATTCTCTACAAGGACGTGAAAATGCGCTTAGACCTGTACAAGAATGAGTTATTACTGCTCTCTCCGGACAATCGCTATAATATCGTCTTGCCGAGCGATCGGGTAGACTACGCTGAGTTTCATGGGTACGATATCTTCTACAGGTATCCGGACGAGCGGTCGGGCAACCTGCCGGAAGGCTATTACCTACGGTTGTATGAAGGGAAGTGTACCGTACTGGGGAAATGGTCTTGTATATTATCTAAGACGATAAAAGATATGCAGGTCGATGAATCCTTCGATCAGTCCGTAAAATACTACATCCGGAAGGAGGGCGTTTATTATACCGTGAGGAGCAAAGGCTCCGTGTTGAAGGTCCTCAAGTCCAAGAAAAAAGAGCTGGCCCGGTATATCAAGCGGCGAAAGCTGGATTTCAAGCACGCTCCCGAGGAAGCCATCGTAGCCGTGGTGAGACAGTATGAACAGTTAAACGAGATCCCATGAGAAAGAGCCTATATATCGGTATGGTAATGTGCCTGCTGTCCGGCTGGACGGCGAGGGCGCAGCGGACGGTCGATCTGGATTTCCGGCAAGTAACCTTGAATGTCGTGTTCAACGCTATCGAGCGGCAGACCGGACAGCCCGTCTACCGGCAACCCTTGGAGACGGACTCCATGGTCGTTAGCGTACACAGTGAGAAGGAAGAGCCCTTGGTGGCGTTGCGGCGTGCGTTGGAGGGGACTCCCTTCCAAGTATCCTCGTATGGCGGCGCCTTCTTTGTATTGAGAGATAACACCTTGATGACCTCCCTGCCCGAGAACTTCTTCCTGCGGGAGAAGCGGAGAGAGGGCGATGGCGACGAGGAAGGCTCCGGTATCTCCCTGATGGCGGGCCGGAAGCAGCAGAAGGCTACCTCGGAGAACAAGGTCTACGAGATCGGCGACGCCTCGGGCAAGGCGGCGGACCGGGTCACGGTGACCGGTAATATCAGCGATTTCAAGACCGGCGAGCCGATGGTGGGCGTGGCCGTGTTCGTGAAGGACCCGATGATCGGGGCTACTACCGACGCTTACGGCTATTATACGCTGCGCCTCCCTCCCGGACGACACGAGCTGTACATACAAGGCATGGGCATGAAGGACACCCGGCGGCAGATCATGCTCCATTCCGACGGCAAGCTGGATATCGAGCTGGAGGAACAGGTCTACACCTTGAAGGAGGTCACGATCTCCTCCGAGAAGATCGCCAACGTGCGGAATACGACGATGGGAGTGGAACGCTTGAAGGTGAAGGATATAAAGAATATCCCGATGGCGTTCGGGGAGGTGGATATCATGAAGGTAGTCATGTCGCTTCCCGGCGTGAAGGCGGTGGGCGAGGCCTCTAGCGGCTTTAACGTGAGGGGCGGGGCGACGGACCAGAACTTGATCCTCTTCAACGACGGCACGGTCTATAACCCGACCCACCTGTTCGGCTTCTTCTCCGTCTTCAACCCCGACGTGGTGAAGGACATGGAGCTGTACAAGAGCAGTATCCCCGCCAAGTATGGCGGACGTATCTCCTCGGTACTCGACATCAACAGCCGGGAGGGTAACAAGAAGGAGTTCAAGGGATCGGCGAGCATCGGCTTGCTGACCAGCCGCCTTACCTTGGAGGGGCCTCTCTTCTCCGAGAAGACCTCCTTTATCGTGGGCGGACGTACCACTTACTCGGACTGGATCTTGAAGAAACTCCCCGAGAAGAGCGGCTATAAGGATGGCAACGCCGGTTTTTACGACCTGAACGCCACGATTAACCATAAGTTCGACGAGCGGAACAACCTCTATCTGAATGGCTACTATAGCCACGACCGTTTCCGCTTTAACGTGGATGAGCGGTATGCCTACGAGAACGCCAACGCCTCGGTGAAATGGAGGCATATCTTCTCGGATCGTTTCACGGGGGTCCTCACCGCTGGCTACGACCATTATGGCTACAATACCCGTAATACGGATAACCCGGTGAACGCTTATTCCCTCGCTTTCCGTATCGACCAGATGTACGGGAAGATGGACTTCACGCATTACCTGAGCGATAAGCATACGCTGGATTTCGGCGCCAGCTCGCTGTTTTACGACTTGGAGCCGGGGAAATACCTTCCCTATGGCGGGGAGTCGTTGGTGAAGGAGGACCGGATGGAGAAGGAGAAAGCGGTGGAGTCCGCTATCTATGTGGGCGATCGTTGGGATATCACCTCCCAACTCTCCTTGAACGTGGGGGTCCGTTATTCCATGTTTAACGTATTGGGGCCCCGTACCTATAATCTCTATGCCGACGACCAACTGCCTTCCTTGGCTACCGTGACGGGTACGGTGGATAAGACCGGGGCGTTCAAGACTTACCACGGGCCGGAGTTCCGGGTATCCGCCCGTTATGCCTTTACCGAGGACTTCTCCGTGAAGGCCGGCTTTAATACGATGCGGCAGAATATCCATAAGCTATCCAACACGACCATCATGTCGCCCACAGATACGTGGAAGCTGAGCGACGCCAACATCAAGCCGCAGACGGGTATGCAAGTGGCCGCCGGGCTATACCGGAATTTCTTGAACAATACGATCGAGGTCTCCTTGGAGGGATATTACAAGACGATGAAGGATTACCTAGATTACCGGAACGGCGCCGAGCTGCTGATGAACCACCACATCGAGACGGACGTGCTGAGGACCGAGGGGCGTGCCTATGGCGTGGAGCTGATGGTGAAGAAAACGCAAGGGAAGTTGAACGGCTGGGTAAGCTATACCTACTCTCGCACGCAACTGCGGCAGAACGACCCGATGATCGTCACTCCCGTGAACAAGGGGGATTGGTACGCCGCCGATTTCGATAAGCCGCACGACTTGAAGTTCGTGGGTAACTATAAGTTCACGCATCGTTTCAGCTTCTCGCTGAATTGCGACTATAGCACGGGACGGCCGATCACCTTGCCGGTCTCCAAATATCATTACGGGGGCGGGGAGTTTGTCTACTATTCGGACCGTAATCAATACCGCATCCCGGACTTTTTCCGGATGGACGCCTCGTTCAACATCGAGCCGAGCCACCACCTGACGTTGCTCACGCATAGCACGATCTCTTTCGGAGTCTATAACCTGACGGGGCGAAAGAACGCCTACTCGGTGTATTATATATCGGAGAACGGGAAATTAAAGGGATATAAGATGGCGATATTCGGGGTGCCTATCCCGTTTGTCTCTTATAATATTAAATTTTAGGGGGGAGTTGAGATGAGGAAAGAAGCGAAGATAAAAGATTCTATAAAAGGCTTTCATTGGTGGCTGGGGGCTTTGCTGTTGTTATTGTCCGCCTGTGTCACGGATTACGAGCCGAAGGGTTTGGAGCAGGTACGGGATTTGTTGGTCGTGGATGGTATCATCACGAATGGCGAGACTACGATAAAGCTCCGGAGAAGCGTGGGCCTGACCGACGATTTCACGGAGGATGAGTTCGTGAATAACGCCAAGGTGGTGGTGGAGCGTGAGGATGGAGCTGTTTTCACTTGCGCTAATTCTTCCGGGAAGGGAGAGTATAAGGTGGATATGGGAGAGCTGGACCCGGGTAGCCGGTACCGGCTACATATCTCGCTGGATGGGCTGGAGTATGAGTCGGACTATCTGGGACCGGAGATAACGCCTCCGATCGACTCTCTCTCCTTGCTGAAGAAGGGGCCGGGAGAGGAGGTCCGTCTCTGTGTGTCTACGCATAATGCCCCGGATCGATCCTCTTATTTCCGCTGGATGTATAAGGAGAATTGGGAGGTGAAGGCGGAGATCTTCATGGCTGCCGAGAAAATGGGTAATACGGTCGTAATATATGATTTACTTACATCGAATAATTGGTATTATTGCTGGGGGAAGGACAGCTCGAAGGTGATCTCCCTAGGCAGTTCCGATAGGCTGACGCAGAACGTGATCGCTAACAAAAGTATCGCCTCGTATCATCCCAGCGATCGCCGTTTCTCGATGTTGTATCATGCGGAGGTGGAACAATATGCGTTGCACCGGGAGGCTTACGACTACTATTTTAATTTGCAGAAGAACATAGAGGAGTCTGGTAGCTTGTTTGCCCCTATTCCTTCCGAGATGAAAGGGAATATCCGCTGCGTGACGGACCCGGAGGTTCCGGTGATCGGTTTCGTGGAAGTAGCGACAGTGACTCGCCTCAAGCGTTTCTTTCCGGAGATAGAGAAGGTATATGAGGCCGAGGTTACGGGCTGCGCAAGCACGATCGTACAGGGATCGGAATATGATAATAATCCGGATTACGGATATGTTTCCTATAATCCGATGAATGCGGCGAGTAATACGTATGCGCTGAAACGTTGTATGGATTGCGGCCGTTTTGGTTCGAAACAGAAGCCCTCTTGGTGGCCTACCAGTCATTTATAATTTAGTTGCTATGAAGAAGTCTATGATAAAACAATGTATCTTGTCGCTCCTCTGCCTCTTATGGGCGGGGCAAACGGTTCTCGCAGGGGAATTGCGAGAGCGGGTTTACCTGCAAACGGATAAGCAATTTTATCTGTCGGGCGAGCTTGTATGGATGAAATTCATTGCCACGGATTTGGACCAACGGTTGTCCGACGTGAGCAAGGTCGGGTATGTGGAGCTTCTGGATAGCGCCTCGGCGGTCGTGCAAGCCCGACTCGTGCTGGAGAAGGGGGTAGGGAATGGTTGCCTGCAATTGCCTTCTACCTTGCCGACCGGAAACTACCGGCTGGTTGCCTATACCCGTTATATGCGGAACGAGGGGGAGGAGGTCTTCTTTGAGAAGCCGCTGACGGTGGTGAACACCTTCGTGACGAATGAGGCCCTGCTGACGGATACTTTATTGCCCACTTACTCTTTTACGAGGCGAGAGGGCCCGGTTTCCGTATCACCGGACCGTATGACCTATGATACCCGTTCAGGGGGGGAGATCCGGATAAACGGCCTGCCCCCGGATCTACAGACTCTATCGGTCTCTATCGCCGGGATCGACTTGTATAAACCTTCCGCCCGGAGCGGTATCGTTGATTGGAAACAAAGCATGCCTACTACGGGGTCATCGCCTGCCGATCATAAATTCTTGGCGGAATACGAGGGGCCGATCCTGACGGGGAAAGTGATCGATCTGTCCACGGGCGAACCTTCGTCTAAAGAGGCGGTGAGGCCTTTATTGGGCTTTTCCGGGGGGGAGATCCGCCTTTTCGGGGGGCAACTGGGCGCTGCCGGGGAGGTGACTTTCTTTACGAAACATATATCTGGGACGCACGAGATCGTGACGGTGGCTTTATCCCCTTCCTCCTCTCGCTACCGGGTGGACATCGAATCTCCTTACGCTACGCATCCGGAGAAGGAGCTTCCTGCCTTGAGATTGAATCCCGCTTGGCAAGATGAGTTGGTGAAGCGGAGCGTGGGGCTACAGGTGTTGCATGCTTACCGGTCTGATTCCTTGGTTCGGGAAAAAGCGGAGAAGCCTTGGTTCCAGTGGCAACCGGATTGGAGTTATCTTTTGGATGAGTACACCCGTTTCACGACGATGGAGGAAGTCGTGATCGAGTTTATCCCCGGCCTCCGCTTCCGTAAGATGGATGGGGTTCGCCGGTTGGCGGTCCTGACCGAGGAGCGGATCGGGTATACGATCGGTAACTCATTGGTTTTATTGGATGGTATCCCCATCACCGATCACGAGATCATTTTTAAGTACGATCCCCTAAAAATCCGGAAGATCGATGTGTATAAAGGTAAGTACGTATTCGGTGGGCAGATATTCGACGGTATCGCCTCCTTCTCCTCTTATGAGCATAATTACCCGGGTCTGGTAGTCGATAACTCCACCCAGTTCTTTGATTATGAGGGCACGCAAGCCCAGCGCATCTTCTATATGCCCGCTTACCGGACAGAGGCCGAGAAGCGATCTCCTGTTCCGGATTTCCGCCATACCTTACTTTGGCGACCCGATATCCGGACAGCCGGCGAGTCCTCTATATCCATCCCCTTTACCACCTCCGACCTGACCGGTGATTTCACCATCACCATCGAAGGCCTGACCCAAACCGGCGAGGCCCTCTATGCGACGGAACAATTTCAGGTAAAATAACGTGCGGTATGGATTATTCTATTTATCTTTGTAACCTTACTATGGGAAATTAAATCGGATTGAAGATTATGGGAACATTGGAATTGAAATTATCATTGATACAACGGCTCAGTCTCATAAATGATGATGATTTGTTACATCGTATCAAGAGCTTGATTGATAGGATGGAGGAAAGGCAAGCCCTTCGCTTCTCGCCGGAAGTAAAGGTTGCCATAAAGCATGCGCGAGAAGATATCTCGGAGGGGCGTTTTATTGAAGATGAAGGACTGGATAGATATATGGAGCGATGGGTAAACGAAAGTTGATTTGGTCTCAATCAGCTTTGAATGATATGACCGAAATTTTTGACTATTATAATAAACGTAATAAGAGTAAAACGTACAGCACTAAATTATTAGGAGAGTTTAGGGCGATAATGCGTTTAATCCTTTCTTCTCCTCGTATGGGGATCAAGACAGAGGATGAGAATATCCGTTATGTGCTATCTGGTAACTATGCCTTATTTTATGAAATCAAGTCTTGTACAATAGAGGTCTTGATTGTTTGGGATTGCAGACAAAGTCCCGGGCGGTTGGAGATGTGCATCCGTCAACGTCGTTGATATGAAATAAAAACAATTCAAGATATCCTCATTCTCATCTTAAATCCGTACTTTTGGCGAAAAATCAGATTTAAAGATGAGAAGTTTCGCTAGTGACAACAATTCCGGCGTGCATCCCCGGGTAATGGATGCGATCATCAAGGCAAATGATAATCATGCGGTTGGATATGGTGATGATCCTTGGACAGAGGCCGCTACGAGTAAGATACAAGAAGTGTTCGGCAAGGATGCTTCTCCTTTTTTCGTGTTTAACGGGACGGGGGCGAACTCCGTGGCCCTGCAAGCCGTAACCCGTCCGTTTAATAGCATCCTGTGCGCCGAGACCGCCCATATCAACGTAGACGAATGTGGAGCCCCCGCACGGATGACCGGTTGCGCCATCGTCACGATCCCTACGACGGACGGTAAGCTGACACCGGAATTGATCCGTCCCCATCTGAAGAACTTCGGGGTTTGCCACCATTCGCAACCCAAGGCCGTTTATATCTCCCAAGTATCGGAATTAGGTACGATCTATACGATAGAGGAAGTGAAAGCGATCGCCGATCTCTTACATTCGTACGATATGTATCTGCATATGGACGGAGCCCGCTTGGCGAACGCCTGCGCTTACCTGAATTGCACGATGCGCCAAGTGACCGTAGACGCAGGCGTGGATATCTTGAGCTTCGGAGGCACGAAAAACGGTATGATGATGGGAGAGGCCGTGGTCTCGTTCCGCCCGGAGATCACGGAGAACCTGCGATTTTACCGAAAGCAATCCGCTCAGCTAGCCTCGAAGCTACGTTATCTCTCCGCCCAGTTCATCCCTTATCTGGAAAATAACCTCTGGTTGGAGAACGCCATGAAAGCGAATATCAGTGCCGCCAAGCTAGCGGACGTGCTACGACAATACCCGGAGATTCATTTTACGCAGAAGATCGAGTCCAACCAGCTCTTCTTCACGATCCCTGCCGAGGCGTTGAGGAAGTTGCAAGATAAATATTTCTTCTATATGTGGAACGAGGAGATCAACGAGGCCCGTCTCGTTACCTCTTGGGATACTTCCGGCGAGGATATCGCTGAGTTCGAGCAGTCATTGAAAGAGATATTCGGTTAAGGTATAGATATAAAATGAATATAAACATTAGATCGAATCCTATGAGGAAATGGTTTATTTGGGCGATCGTTATGATCGGATGTTTGCCCATAAATAAGGCATTGGCACAGCAAAGCGGCGATGCCGAGCGGAATACGTTGCGTATCATGAGCTATAATATCCGCAACGGAAGGGGCATGGATGAGGTGACGGACCTCGGGCGTATAGCGGAGGCTATACGTAAGGTAGCCCCCGATGTAGTCGCCGTACAGGAGGTAGATAGCGTGACCGGAAGAAGCGGCGGGATCGACGTGCTCCGGACACTGGGAGAACGCACCCTGATGTTCCCTACCTACGCCCCGGCCATCGACTTTGATGGCGGTAAATACGGAGTAGGTATGCTGAGCAAGGAGAAGCCGGTGAGCTACCGCTATATCGCCCTTCCCGGACGGGAGGAGGAACGGGTCTTGCTATGGGTCGAGTTTGAGAGATATATCTTCTGCTGCACGCACCTTTCCTTGACGCCGGAAGACCGGATGCTCTCCTTGCCGATCCTTCGGCGGGAAGCCGCTTCCGCGCATAAACCCCTGTTTATCGCCGGGGATTGGAACGCTACGGCGCATTCCCCCTTTATCACGGAAATCAGCAAGGATTTCCAGTTGTTGAGCAATCCTAAACAGGCTACATTCCCGGCTTTCACGCCGGATAGCTGTTTGGACTATATAGCGGGTTATGTAAAGAATGGACAGCCCTTTACCCGTTTGTCCGCATGGGTTCCCGAAGAGGCGGTGGCATCGGATCATCGCCCGGTCGTAACGGAGGTTCGTCTGAAGGCTAAGCCGGAAGAGATCTTTTATGCGGCGCCCTATCTCCAAAATCCTACGGAGGGCGGCATAACGGTGATGTGGCAGACCCATGTCCCTACGTATAGTTGGGTAGAATACGGTACGGACACGCTGAACCTGAAAAAGGCCCGTACCATCGTGGACGGTCAAGTGATATGCAACGGCTTGCATAATAAGATCCGGCTGACGGACCTACGACCGGGGCAAACCTATTACTACCGGGTATGCTCGCAGGAAATCATGCTTTACCAAGCCTATAAGAAAGAGTTTGGCGAGACGGCGGTATCCCCGTTCTACACCTTCACGCTCCCTTCCGCATCCCAAAAGGATTTCACGGCCTTGATCTTTAACGACCTGCATAAGCATATCCCGACCCTAGACGCCTTATACGGGCAAGTGCGTGATATCCCTTATGATTTCGTGGTATTTAACGGGGATTGTATAGACGATCCCGCCAATGAGAAAGAAGCTTTGTATCATTTGGCTTATTTATGCGGGAAGGTGGGCGCCAGTCATGTACCCGCTTTCTTCCTTAGAGGCAACCACGAGATACGCAACGCTTACTCGATCGGCCTGCGTGCCTTGTTTGACTATGTGGGCGATAAGACGTATGGGGCGTTCAACTGGGGAGATACCCGTTTCGTCATGCTGGATTGCGGCGAGGATAAACCGGATAGCACATGGGTGTATTATGGCCTGAACGATTTCACCGGTCTCCGGAAAGATCAAGTGAATTTCCTCTCGAAAGAATTGAGCGGCAAGGAGTTTAAGCAAGCCTCGAAGCGGGTTTTATTGAACCATATCCCTATCTACGGAAACGGGGATGCCTATGAGCCTTGTCCGGAGCTTTGGGGAAGCCTGTTGGCGAAAGCCCCTTTCAACGTGAATATATCCGCCCATACGCATCAATACGCCTTCCACCCGAAAGACTCGTTGGGAAACAACTTCCCGGTGATCGTAGGCGGGGGGTATAAGCTCGATTCGGCTACGGTGATGGTATTGCGGAAGAAAGGAGACGAGATGAGTGTACGAGTGTTGAACGCAAAAGGGGAGACCTTATTAGACTTGAAACTATAAGAGACAGGATGAATACGGATTTGATTTACGGGATCGATGACCGTCCGCCTTTGAAAGAGACGCTTTTTGCCGCCATCCAGCATCTGCTGGCTATTTTCGTGGCGATCATAACACCTCCCTTGATTATCGCCGGGGCGCTGAAACTGGATATGGAGACGACCGGCTTCTTGGTTTCCATGGCCCTGTTCGTCTCCGGGGTATCCACATTCGTTCAATGTCGTAAATTAGGACCGGTCGGGGCGGGGCTGCTATGTATCCAAGGCACCAGCTTCTCGTTTATCGGCCCGATTATCACGGCTGGTTTGTCGGGAGGGCTTCCCCTTATTTTCGGCGTTTGTATCGCCGCCTCTCCGGTAGAGATGATCGTGAGCCGTACTTTTAAGTATCTGCGCTCGGTGATTACTCCCTTGGTATCGGGTATCGTGGTGTTGCTCATCGGCTTGAGCCTGATCAAGGTAGGAGTGGTCGCTTGCGGCGGTGGGTATACGGCTATGGATAACGGTACGTTCGGTAGTTTGCGTAATATCGGGGTAGCTGTGTGCGTTTTGTTGAGTGTCTTGTTCTTCAATCGTTGTAAGAACAAGTACTTGCGGATGAGTTCCATCGTGTTAGGGTTGTGTATCGGTTACGCGATCGCTTTCGCCATGGGAATGGTGGATATGGAGGCTGTCTCCTCGCAGAGTTTGAGAGGGTTTAATATCCCGGTTCCCTTCAAATATGGATTGGATTTTAATATATCTTCATTCGTGGCGATCGCCTTGATCTATCTGATCACGGCGATCGAGGCTACGGGGGATATTACGGCCAACTCGATGATATCGGGAAAATCGATCGAGGGAGAAGGCTACCTGAAGCGAGTCTCCGGCGGGGTGCTGGCGGATGGGGTGAACTCGTTTATCTCCGGTGTTTTTAACTCTTTCCCGAACTCTATCTTCGCCCAGAATAACGGGATCATCCAGCTGACGGGAGTCGCCAGCCGGTACGTGGGGTATTATATCGCGGGTATGCTGATCCTGTTGGGATTATTCCCGGTTGTCGGCGTTATCTTCTCCTTGATGCCCGATCCGGTGCTGGGAGGAGCTACCCTGCTGATGTTCGGTACGGTGGCGGCGGCAGGTATCCGTATTATCGCCGCCCAAGATATCAACCGGAAGGCCACGTTGGTGTTGGCGGTTAGTTTGTCCTTGGGGTTGGGGGTGGAGCTGATGCCGGATATTCTAGGGGCCGCTCCTCAAGTGATCCGTGGCATTTTCTCCTCCGGCATAACGACGGGTGGCTTGACGGCCATTCTGGCGAATTTATTTATACGTGTAAAAGAAGATCAAACAGAATAACAAATTATGGAATTATTGAAGCAACGCATCTTGCAAGACGGCCGCTGTTATCCCGGCGGTATCCTTAAAGTGGATAGTTTTATCAATCATCAAATGGACCCGATGTTGATGTATAAGATCGCCGAGGAATTTATCCGTCGTTTTCAAGATCGTAAGATAAACAAGATCGTGACCATCGAGGCGAGCGGTATCGCCCCGGCCATTATGGTAGGTTATATCATGCAGCTGCCGGTGGTCTTCGTAAAGAAGAAGAAACCGAAGACGATGGAGAACATGCTCTCTACCGTGGTCCATTCCTTCACGAAGGATCGTGACTATACGGTATGTATCAGCAATAACTTCTTGACTCCGGAGGATCATATCCTGTTTATCGATGATTTCTTGGCTTACGGAAACGCCGCCATGGGAATGGTCGAGTTGGCGGAGCAATCGGGAGCCGTGATCGAGGGTATGGGTTTTATTATCGAGAAGGCGTTTCAAGATGGCGGGAACCTGCTACGTGAAAAGGGCATACGTGTGGAGAGCCTCGCCATTATCGATAATCTGGATGATTGTAAGATAACGGTTCGTTAAAGGAAAAGATATGGATGAGAGAATAAAAGAAAAGTTGATTAACCGTGCGAAGACGAATCCTTATGTGAATTTTCTGGGGATCGACTTCACGGTTATCGAGGAAGGTCGTGTAGAGGCGCATATGCCCTTGCATGACGAGCAGAGACAATATAGCGGCGTGACGCATGGGGGTGTCTTGGCTGCTTTGGCGGATACGATCGCCGGTTTCGCCGCCTATACGATGACCCCGCTGGAGAAAGACGTGCTGACGGCAGAGTTGAAAATGTCTTTCTTACGGGCCGCTTGGGGTAATGAGCTGATCGCCAAGGGTACCGTGATCAAGGCGGGACGGAATATACATTTTTGTGAGTGCGAGATTTATTGCGACGATAAGTTGGTGAGCAAATCTTCCGGCACCTTTTGTGTGGTCCATCCCCAAGTATAGAAAAGATGTTACTTATTTATCAATATCATGAAGACTTCAAATGTAAAAAGAATCCTTTGCGGCTGCCTGTTGTTCGCCGCTACGTGGCCGGCATTCAGCCAGCCTGCCACGAATCCCCGCCTGATCATCCGTGCGGATGACATGGGGTCGTTCCGTTCCGCCAATATAGCGTGTATGGAAGGGTATAAGAATGGGGTGGAGACCTGTATAGAGGTTATGGTTGTCACCTCGTGGTTCCCCGAGGCCGCCCGGCTGTTGAGGGAGAACCCGGGGATAGATGTCGGGCTTCACCTGACGCTGACCAGCGAATGGGATAACGTGAAATGGCGTCCGCTGACGCATTGTCCCAGCTTGACCGATAGCAATGGCTATTTCTTGCCGATGATGTCTCCGAATTCCGCCTACCCGGGTCTGGCCATTCTGGAGAATACATGGAGCTTGGCCGAGATCGAGCAGGAGGCTCGGGCCCAGATAGAGATGGCCTTGAAGAACATTCCCCAGATCAGCCATATCTCCGGTCATATGGGATCGACCGGTTTCGATCCGGAGGTGGTGAAGTTGATGCGCCGCTTGTCCGAGGAATATCATCTGCCGGTCGTGGATCGGGTAGAGGCGATGCAGGAATACGATTTCACCTATTCCGGGTATGATGGAGCCTCCAAGACCCCGGCCGAGAAGGAGGCCAGTTTCATCCGGATGTTGGATAAGCTGGAACCCGGTAAACGCTATATGTTCTTGGATCACCCGGCCTTGGATAACGAGGAGATGAAAACCGTCGGGCATATCGGCTACGAGAACGTGGCGATGGACCGTCAAGGCGTGACCGATCTTTTTACCAGTCCGAAGGTGAAGCAAGCCTTGAAGGATAAGAACATAGACCTGATCAGTTATAACGACCTGACCAAGGAACTCCCTCGTGCGGAAGCCTCGAAAGCCTTGGATAAGGCGTTCGGCAATTATCTGCGGGCGGTGAAAAAGGCGGATCAAGACTTACATAGTATCATGATCCTCCAGCATGGAAAGGTCGTAAAGGAGCAATGGCTGGGTGAGGGCGACCGCCATACGCCGCACGTCTTGAACTCCGTTAGCAAGACCTTTACGGCTACGGCTATCGGTTTCGCCGTCGCGGAGGGTAAATTGAAGGTCACGGACAAGGTGATCTCCTTCTTCCCCGACCAATTACCGGCCGAGGTAAGCCCTTACTTGAAAGAGCTGGAGATACGTCACCTATTGACCATGTCCTCCGGCCATGATGTCGATCCCACCGCTTTAGTACGGCAGAAGGGGAACGAGAAGGCCGATTGGGCAAAGCTCTTCCTCTCGGCGCCGTTGGTACATAAACCGGGAACCTATTTCGTATACAACAGCCTCGGCACGTATATGCTTTCCGCTATCATCCAGAAGGTGACGGGGGAGAAGGTGATCAATTATCTCTATCCCCGTCTGTTCCGTCCGCTGGGTATCGTCGGCGCTACTTGGGAAGAGAGTCCCCAAGGCGTCAATTGCGGTGGTTGGGGTTTGTATCTCAAGACCGAGGATCTAGCGAAAATGGGTCAGTTTTTCCTGCAAAAGGGAAAATGGAACGATAAGCAATTGCTCCCCGAAAGCTGGATAGAGGAAGCCACCACCTCCAAGATAGCCTCTTTGCCCGCCGGTATGAGACCGGAGAACTTGAAGATGAAGCCGAAAGATAGCGACTGGTTACAAGGCTACGGTTACCAGATGTGGCGTTGCCGCCATAACGCCGTTCGTGCCGATGGAGCCAATGGACAATACATTATTATATTGCCCGAGCAAGATGCGGTAATCGCCATGACGGCGAATATCGGCGATATGCAGGCCGAGATCGACTTGATATGGAAATATATCTTGCCTGCCTTGAGATAGGAACTGTAGGCCCTACGTCCGGGAAACCAATAAGAGGCCCCGGACGTAAGCCTATGTGACTTGTTGGGCGTAAGCGAATGGTTTACGGTACGTAAGTCAATGGATTACGGGAAAAACTCAATGATTCCCACCCCGTAAACCATTGGGTTACGAAAAAGGAAAAGCCTTCTGGTCACAGACCGGAAGGCTTTTCTTAGTTGCGGAGGCAAGACTCGAACTTACGACCTTTGGGTTATGAGCCCAACGAGCTACCACTGCTCCACTCCGCGATATAGTTGCTATCATTTCTTGATTGCGAGTGCAAAGGTAGGGATATTTTCTTACAAAACAAATTTATTGCAAGTTTTTTTTAATATACTTGGTAGATACGATCTTTTTTAAGTACTTTGCGCACAGTTTTAATCAAAATGTGCAATACAATGCCGATGACAGTTTCTAAAACACGTGACATGTTGGTGGATGTGGCCAGACAATTGTTTGCCCGCATGGGGGTTGATAACACGACGATGAACGATATTGCACAGGCATCTCGTAAGGGGAGACGTACGCTTTATACGTACTTTAAAAGCAAGAACGAGATCTATTTGGCGGTAGTGGAGTCGGAGCTGGACCAGCTTCATAAGATGCTGGTGGACGTGGCCAGCAAGGATCTGCCGGCGGACGAGAAGTTGCTGACGTTTATCTATAGCCGCTTGGACGCTGTAAAGGCGTTGGTATTTCGGAACGGTACGTTGCGAGCTACCTTCTTCCGTGATATATGGCGGGTGGAGAAGGTACGCAAGAGCTTCGACCTTCGGGAAGTGGAGATCATAAAGGGAATATTGGACGATGGCGTGAAGGAGGGTATATTCAGCATGCCGGACACGGACATTACCGCCCTCGTGCTCCATCATGCCTTGAAAGGGCTGGAGGTGCCCTATATCCGGGGGATCATGGGTGATAATATCAGCCAGCGGATTAAACGTAGAGACAATGTGATGAATTTAATATTCAACGGAATAAAGATTAAGTAAATCAAAGACACTAAGGAATGTTTATTAATGCGACAGGGTTTTATGTGCCTGAAGAACGGGTAGATAACCAACATTTTCTTGAATTGAGCGGGTTGACAAGTGAGTGGATTGAGCAACGGACGGGAATTCATACCCGCTCGAAAGCGAAAGAGGGGGAGAATATCAATACCATGAGCCTTGAGGCCGTGAAGGACGCTCTTCCCAAATTGCCTTACGATATCACGGAGGTAGACTTGATCGTCTCCGCTTCGTATTCTCCTTATGATACGGTTGCGACGGCCGCGCATACGGTTCAACATGAGTATACTATCGCTGACGCGAAAGCTTTATATCTATCCTCGGCTTGTTCTTCTTTCTTGAACGCCTTGGAGGTTGTGGAGGGATATTTCGCCATGGGGAAGGCTTCCAAGGCTTTGGTGCTTTCCGCTGATAAGAACTCCGCTTATTATAATGAGACAGACCCGAAGGCGGGCCATTTATGGGGTGATGCCGCTGCCGCTTTCTTTATCTCCAAGGAGCGGATCGGTGAGGGCGACGCTGAGATCGTAGAGGTCTACACGCAAGGTCTCGGCCATTTGTCGAAAGCGATGGAGGCGGTTCACTTGCGTCCTCGTGACGGCGGTATCTTGATGCCGGAGGGGCGTGACGTATTTATCCAAGCTTGTACCTATATGCCTAAGAATGTCCTTCATTTGTTGGAGAAGAACGGTTATACGCTGGATAACCTTACTTATTTCATCGGCCATCAGGCGAATATGCGTATCATGGCGAATATCGCCAAGCAATTGAACTTGCCGGACGAGAAATTTTTGCACAATATCGAGGAGCTGGGAAATACGGGTTCCGTAAGCTCGGCCTTGGTATATGCCCAGAACGATAAGAATTTCAAGAAAGACGACTTGATCGCTATCACGGTATTCGGCGGTGGCTATTCGACGGGAGCTTGCTTGATTAAACATTGATATTAAAAAATTTGAGTAATATGAAACTATTAGAAGGTAAAGTGGCTGTCGTAACGGGTGCCGCTCGTGGTATTGGTAAGGCTATCGCCTTGAAGTTCGCCCAAGAGGGCGCTAACATCGCTTTCACGGATCTGGTGATCGATGAGAATGGCTTGGCTACACAGGCTGAGATCGAGGCTTTGGGCGTGAAGGCGAAAGGATACGCTTCTAACGCCGCTAACTTTGAAGAGACTCATAACGTGGTGGCCGAGATCGTGAAGGATTTCGGACGTATCGATATCTTGGTGAACAACGCCGGTATCACGAAAGACGGCTTGATGATGCGTATGAGCGAGGGACAATGGGACGCTGTGTTGAACGTGAACTTGAAGTCCGCTTTCAACTTTATCCACGCTTGTACCCCGGTCATGATGAAGCAACGTGCGGGTAGCATTATCAATATGTCTTCTGTCGTAGGT
Organism: Parabacteroides sp. AF39-10AC; assembly: GCF_003635405.1. Lineage (NCBI taxonomy): Bacteria > Pseudomonadati > Bacteroidota > Bacteroidia > Bacteroidales > Tannerellaceae > Parabacteroides > Parabacteroides sp. AF39-10AC. The sequence continues at coordinate 96,884 of NZ_QTLP01000007.1, forward strand.
GTCCATGGTAACGCCGGACAAGCTAACTACTCCGCTTCCAAGGCCGGTATGATCGGCTTGGCTAAGTCTGTCGCTCAGGAGTTGGGTTCTCGTGGCATCCGTGCGAACGCTATCGCCCCGGGATTCATCATCACGGATATGACCGCTCAGCTGTCTGACGAGGTACGTGCCGAGTGGTGCAAGAAGATTCCTTTGCGCCGTGGTGGAACGGTCGAGGATGTGGCTAATATCGCTACCTTCTTGGCTTCGGATATGTCTTCTTATGTATCCGGACAGGTTATTCAGGTTGACGGCGGTATGAACATGTAATATGGAGGTTATTTACGAGGATAATCATATTATAGCGGTAGATAAGACCTGCCGTGAGATCGTGCAAGGCGACAAGACGGGCGATAAGCCTCTCTCGGAGATGCTGAAGGCATGGCTGAAGAAGAAGTATTGCAAGCCCGGTAACGTCTTTGTCGGTGTCACGCACCGTCTGGATCGTCCGGTGAGCGGGGTCGTGATTTTCGCCAAGACGAGCAAGGCCCTCTCTCGCTTGAACGAGATGTTTCGTGTCGGTGAGGTGCGCAAGACGTATTGGGCGATCGTCAAGAACCGTCCCCCGCAGGATGAGGGTGAGTTGGTGGATTGGCTGGTGCGGAACGAGAAGCAAAATAAGAGTTACGCTTACGATACCGAGCGGCCGAATGCCAAGAAAGCCATCCTGCGTTATAAATTGATCGCCCATTCGGATCATTATTATCTGTTGGAGATCGATTTGAAGACGGGGCGGCACCATCAGATCCGCTGTCAGTTGGCGAAGATGGGATGTCCGATCAAGGGAGATCTGAAATATGGTTTCGATCGTTCCAATAAGGATGGAGGCATTAGCTTGCACGCACGTAGTGCGGAGTTTATCCATCCGGTTTCAAAAGAGAACGTGCGAATTGTCGCTCCCGTACCGGACGATAATTTGTGGAAAGCGTTGTCGGTTGATCAATAAGATAATAGATGAAGATCTGGTATCTGTGAAATCCTTTCGGATGGAAAAAGCATTTCATTCGAAGGGATTTTTATTTTTAAGTGTAGACTTTCCCGGCTGGTTGTGGATTTATTCCCCAGTTGGATATGCCCTAATTTTAGTATAAATGTTAACATAAACGCTATACGGTTTGTTATTAAGTGAAGTAACGTTAATTATCGATGTCCTCGAGAAAAATGGAATGATTCTTTCTTTCTTAAATGACAAATGTGACATAAGTAATTTATATAGGTAGAATGAGCAAGAAAAGATTGGCAAAAGTACAGGTTATCTTGATAGCCCTTGTAGTAGCGATGACGGGTTGCCACCATAAGGAAGAGCAGCAATTGCCCATCGTGATCGTAGACAAACCCTCAAAAGAAGACGTGCAGATTTATGGTGAGTACGTGGGACGTATCCGTGCCGCCAGCTTTGTCGAGGTACATGCCCGTGTGGAGGGATTCCTAGAGAAAATGTTGTTTGAGGAAGGTAAACGGGTGAAGCAGAATGAGCCCCTGTTTATGATTAATCCCGATAAATATCGTGCTAGGGTAGAGAAGGCGAAAGCCCAACTGAAGAAAAGCCAAGCCCAAGCGGCCAAGGCCCGGCGTGATGTGGAACGCCTGAAACCGTTGTACGAGCAACACGCCGCCAGCCAGCTGGATTTGGATAACGCCACGGCCGCTCTGGAAGACGCCGAGGCGAATATCGCCATGAGCAAGGCGGATCTGGATCAAGCGGAGATGGAGTTGAGCTATACGGTAGTGACCTCGCCGCTGTCCGGGTATATCAGTGAGCGTTTCGTGGATGTGGGCGCTTTGGTGGGCCCGGGTGTCAATTCGAAATTGGCGGCTGTCGTGAAGAGCGACACGGTATTGGTCGATTTTAAGATGACCGCCTTGGATTACCTGCGTGCCGAGCGTCGTAACGTGAAGTTTGGCGAGCGGGATACGACCCGTTCGTGGCAGCCTACCGTGACGGTTACCTTAGCGGACGACTCTGAATACCCGGTAAAAGGTATCGTGGACTTCGCCGATCCGCTGGTGGACCCGAAGACCGGTACGTTTGGCGTTCGTGCGGAACTATCCAACCCGAACCAGAAATTATTGCCCGGACAGTTCACGAAAGTGAAGCTCCTGCTGGATGTCCGAGAGCGTTCGATCGTCGTTCCCCGGAAAGCGCTCTCGATTGAGAAAGGAGGTGCGTTCATCTATATCATCCGTAGGGACGATATCGCCGAGAAGCGTTTCGTGCAGACCGGCCCGGAGATCGGCAACAAGGTCGTGATCGAACGAGGCTTGGGCGAGAACGAGCGAGTAGTGGTAGAGGGTTATCATAAATTGGTACCGGGCGTGAAGGTACATGCGGTAGAGGCCGGCGACGAGAAGGCTATCCAAGCGCTTAGAGAGGAGGAAGAACAATGAAACCGGGATTCTTTATAGACCGTCCTGTCTTTTCGACCGTCTTATCGATCCTGATCGTGATTGTCGGAATCATCGGACTGGCATTGTTGCCTGTGGACCAGTATCCGCAGATTACGCCCCCCGTGGTGAAGATCAGCGCCACGTATCCGGGAGCGAGCGCCCTGACAGTGTCTCAAGCGGTCGCTACCCCAATCGAGCAGGAGCTGAACGGTACGCCCGGCATGATTTATATGCAAAGTAGTAGCTCGAACTCGGGTAGCTTGAATATTACGGTGACCTTCGATGTATCCGCCGATGCGGACTTGGCGGCTGTCGAGATCCAGAACCGTGTGAAACTGGCCGAGAGTCGTTTGCCCGCCGAGGTGATCCAGAATGGTATCACGATCGAGAAGCAGGCACCCAGCCAGCTGATGACCTTGAGCTTGATGTCCGACGATCCGAAGTTCGACGAGATTTATCTGAGTAACTTCGCCACGATCAACGTGTTGGACGTATTGCGCCGTATCCCGGGCGTAGGCCGTGTATCGAATATCGGTAGCCGTTATTACGGTATGCAGATCTGGGTATATCCGGATCGGTTGGCTAATATGGGATTGACGGTAAAGGACTTGCAGGATGCCTTGAAAGACCAGAACCGGGAATCGGCGGCGGGCGAGCTGGGTAAGCAACCTGTGCTGGACGTGGATGTCACCTTGCCTATCACGGCCCCGGGACGTTTGTCCACCGTGAAGGAGTTTGAGGATATCGTGGTGCGGGCGAACCCGGATGGCTCGATCGTCCGGATGAGCGACGTGGCCCGGGTATCGCTGGAGGCTTCCTCGTATTCTACGGAGAGTGGGATCAACGGGAAGAACGCCGCTATCTTGGGTATCTATATGTTGCCGGGAGCGAACGCTCTGGAGGTCGCCACGAAGGTGAAAGAGGCGATGAAGGATATCAGCAAGAACTTCCCGGAGGGCTTGGAGTATAATTTCCCGTTCGATATGACGGAGTATATCTCCCAATCCGTGCATGAGGTGTATAAGACCTTGTTCGAGGCCCTCTTCTTGGTCGTTCTCGTGGTGTTCCTCTCGTTGCAGAATTGGCGTGCGGCCTTGATCCCGACGATCGCTGTCCCGATCTCCTTGATCGGAACGTTCGGTTTTATGTTGATCTTCGGCTTCTCGTTGAATATGCTTACCTTGCTGGGATTGATCTTGGCGATCGGTATCGTGGTGGACGACGCTATCGTGGTGGTGGAGAACGTGGAGCGTATCATGGCCGAGGAGCGTGTGACCGCCCGTGAGGCTACGCATAAGGCGATGCGGGAATTATCCGGCGCCTTGATCGCTACCTCCATGGTATTGGCCGCCGTGTTCGTGCCGGTGAGTTTCTTGGGAGGTATCACGGGGCAGTTGTACCGTCAGTTCTCCGTCACGATCGTGGTTTCCGTGTTGCTGTCCACGGTAGTGGCCTTGACGTTGAGCCCGGCGATGTGCGCCATCATCTTGCGTCCGTCTCATAAGAAGAAAGCGTTTATTTTCCGTAAGATCAATCTGTGGTTGGCGAAAGGAAATAAGAAATATACGAAGTTGTTGCGTATCTCCATCGCTAATCCCCGCCGTATCTTGGCAGGGTTTGGGATGGTACTGGTGGCTATCTTCGTCTTGAACCGGGTGTTGCCTACCAGCTTTATCCCGGAGGAGGATCAAGGGTTCTTCACTGTAGAGCTGGAGATGCCCGAGGGTACTACCTTGGAGCGTACACGTGCCGTGACAGACCGTGCGATCGAGTTCCTCGACCATCATCCGGCCGTGGCCTACGTGCAGAACGTAACCGGTAGCAGTCCCCGTGTCGGTACGAACCAAGGGCGTGCCACGCTGACGGTGATCCTGAAACCGTGGGAAGAGCGTAAATCCTCCGGCATGAAGGTAGAGGACGTGATGGCCGATGCCCGCCGGGAATTCTATTATTACCCCGAGGCTAAGTCGTACGTGAACCGTCCGCCGGTAATCCCGGGCTTGGGTGAGAGCGGTGGTTTGGAGATGCAGTTGGAGGCTAGGGGAGACGCTAGCTGGGATAATCTGGTAAGCGCCACGGATACCTTCCTGTATTACGCCTCGCAGGCGCCGGAGCTTCAAGGCGTATCTTCCGCCATGCAGAGCGAGATCCCGCAGTTGTATTTCGACGTGGATCGTGACCGGGCGAAGTTCCTCGGCATCCCTTTGTCCGATATCTTCTCGACCATGAAAGCTTATCTAGGCTCCGTGTACGTGAACGACTTCAATATGTTCAACCGTATTTACCGTGTATATATCCAAGCGGAGGCGCCTTACCGGGCTACCCGGGATAATCTGGACTTGTTCTTCGTGCGCAGCAAGGACGGGGCGATGGTTCCCTTGACCGCCTTGGGCACGACCCAATATACGACCGGCCCGGGAACGATCAAGCGTTTCAATATGTTCACCACGGCCTCGATCAACGCTGTAGCCGCCCCGGGATATAGTACGGGCGAGGCGATGGCGGCGATGGAACGGATCGCTAGGGAGCATCTGCCCGAGAATATCGGTCTGGAGTGGAGTGGTCTTTCCTATCAGGAGAAACAGGCCGGCGGGCAGACGGGATTTGTCTTGGCGTTGGTATTCTTGTTTGTCTTCTTGTTCTTGGCGGCTCAGTATGAGAGCTGGATCGTGCCGATCGCCGTATTGCTTTCCTTGCCGGTCGCCACGTTGGGTGCTTACTTGGGTATCTGGGTGACGGGGTTGGAGAACGATATCTATTTCCAGATCGGTCTGGTAACCCTGATCGGTTTGGCGGCGAAGAACGCTATCTTGATCGTCGAGTTCGCCAAGGTACAGGTGGATAACGGGGTAGATGTGGTGAAAGCCGCTATCCATGCCGCCCAGATGCGTTTCCGCCCGATCTTGATGACCTCGTTGGCTTTCGTGTTGGGTATGCTTCCGATGGTGTTGGCTAGCGGGCCGGGCTCAGCTTCCCGCCATAGTATCGGTACGGGCGTGTTCTTCGGTATGCTGGTGGCGATTACGGTAGGTATCGTGTTGGTTCCCTTCTTCTTTGTCTTGATCTATAAGATAAAGGGAAAGATGCGGATGGAACGTATCGCTCAAAAGAAAGAAGTGGTAACCTCTATTTTAAAGAGACACAAAAACGGAAAATTATGATGACAAAGAATTTCTATATAGCCGCTTTCGTCGTTTCTATGCTGGCGTTCTCTTCCTGCAAGATCGGAAAGCGTTACGCACGTCCGGAGTTGAACCTGCCGGACCGGATCGAGGCTTATACGGATACGACCGATACGGCGTCCGTGGAGAATATCCCTTGGGAGAGCCTTTACGCCGATGAGACCTTGAAAGATTTGATCAAAAAGGCTCTGGATAATAATAAGGATATGAAGATCGCCGCCGCCAAGGTGAAGGAGATGATCGCCGCCAAACGGATCTCTTTTGCGAATATGCTGCCGGAGGTGGGTGCGAATATCTATGCGCAAAAGGAACGCTTGAACTATGGAGGGGATGATCCGAAGCCCGATCCGGAGTTTGGGGCGAAACTGACTTTATCTTGGGAATTGGATTTATGGGGCAACCTCCGCTGGGCGAACGAGGCTACCATCGCTTCCTATATGCAGACCGTGGAGGGGCAGCGTGCCTTGCGATTGACCATCATCGCCGAGGTAGCCGCCAATTATTATCAACTTTGCGCCTTGGACCAAGAGTTGTCGATCGTGCAACAAACCTTGGACGCACGTCGTGAGGGTGTCCGCTTGGCGAAGCTTCGCTATGAGGGCGGACTTACTTCCGAGACGGCTTACAACCAAGCCCAAGTGGAGTTGGCCCGTACCGAGACCTTGATCCCCTCGCTGGAGCGTCAGATCAAGATCAAGGAAAGCGACCTCAGCATGTTGTTGGGCGAGTATACGGATGATATCCCCCGTGGCCTTTCCTTGAGCGACCAACACCTGCCGGATGCCTTACCGATCGGCTTACCGTCTTCTTTGCTGGAGCGCCGGCCGGATATGCGTCAAGCGGAGTTTAAGCTTCGGGCGGCGAACGCTCAGGTGGGTGTGGCGCAAACGGACTTATTCCCGAAGATCCGTTTGACAAGTAATTACGGTTTCGAGAGCGATGAGTTAAGCAGTATCTTGAAGAGTCCGGCAGGTTTTATTGCCGGAAGCCTGTTGCAGCCGATCTTCGCCATGGGGAAGAACAAGGCGAAAGTGAAAGCGGCGAAGGCTCGTTACGAGCAAGAGGTCTATAGTTACGAGAAGAGCGTATTAGGCGCTTTCAAGGAGGTGAACAACGCTATCGTGACCGTCCGCAAGGTGAAGGAGATCCGTGCTTCCCGCATGAATCTGGAAGCCTCCGCCAGTAAATATCTGGAACTCGCCCAACTGCAATACATCAACGGTGTCATCAGCTACATGGACGTATTGGATGCCCAGCGTGGTTTGCTGGACGCCCAGATCGGTTTGAACAATGCCGTGCTGGATGAGTTGCTGTCGGTGGTATACCTGTATAAGGCTTTAGGGGGAGGTTTCTAATCCTTATACCTAAAGCAGATATATGGATATCAATTTATAAACCAATGGAACCCATCCTATAACTCAATGGAATACGAACAAGATCCCATTGAGTTATAGGATGGGTTCCATTGGTTTTCTTATTTATAATAACCATTAAATAGTGAGATATTTACGAATTTTTCGAACAAATCTTTGCGTAGCCATTAAAAATTCCCTATATTGCATAGGGTGAATGTTATTTGCCTTTATCCTTAAATTTAAACTAAAAGAAAAGACTATTATGAGACAGAGCTTGATAGCGGCGGGAATGTTTTTATTAACGGGAGGTATGGTTGGTTGCGGTACCTCTTCTACCCAAGAGAAAGAGGATCTTATCGTGGTGGACGTATCGAAAGATTATCCCAAAAAGGAACTGATCTTGCAAGATCTTTTTGATGTGGAATATATTCCGTTGGAGACGACGGACGAGTTCGTGACGCTAGGCTGGTTGCAGGCGATTGGGAAGGATGTGATGATCATACGAAATATGTGGGCCGTCGATGGTGATATCTTTATTTATGACCGGAAAGGTAAGGCTATTCGGCATATCAATCGGAAAGGGCAGGGGAACGAGGAGTATGCCGCAACGAGCGGTGTCTATCTGGATGACGAGAAAGGGGAGATATTCGTGGGGAATAGGGCCGATGGCAGTGTGCTGGTCTATGATTTGTACGGCAATTTCAAGCGACGTTTTAAGTTCAATGGGGACGGGTTTGCGGATTTTAGCGCTTTTTATTCCCTGTATGATTTCGACAATGAGCATTTCATCGTCCAGGATTCCAATAGTGGACGCACATTCAATTTCACGACCAAGGAGGAGGACTTGGAGCCTAGAAATCTGTTCCAGCTCATATCCAAGCAAGACGGGAGCGTCTCGAAAGAGATAGAGATTCCTTTTGAGAAAAAGGTGTCGCAAGTATTGTTCGACGAAAAGGGCATAGGTATGGTTAATAACCCTTGTATCGTCCCTTACGGGGATCGTTGGCTACTTACGGAGCCATCTTGCGATACGGTCTACACCTATTCGCCCGCTGATGGATTAAAGCCCTTTATCGTAAGGACTCCCTCTATTCAATCCATGAGCCCGGAGATCTTTCTTTTCCCGGGTGTGGTTACGGATCGCTATTGTTTTATGCAGACCGTAAAGAAAGAATTGAACTTGGCGATGATGGATACCTACTATCGGTTGATGAGAACCGATTTGGTGTACGATAGGGAGACAAAGGAAGTATCTGAGTATGTCCTGTATAACGATGATTTCACGAAAGAAGTACCGATCGCCAATCTCGTGGACGAGATTTTCGACCTCACGGTCTTCAATAACGACGAGATCGCCTTCACGTGGCGGATAAATACCCCCGAACTTGTCGAGGCCTATCAAGAAGGACACCTCAAAGGCAAGTTAAAGGAGATCGCCGCGGGTATGCACGAGGAGGATAACCCCGTGATCATGGTGGCGAAGTATAAGCGATAATGAGAAAATTCTCATTATCTTTGCGCTCATATAATAATCAGAGATAGAAAATGCCATTAAATTTACAAAAGAACTTACCGGCTATCGAGCTGCTGAAGAAGGAACACATCTTCGTGATGGATTCCTTGCGCGCGTCGGAGCAGGATATCCGCCCCCTTCGGGTAGTCGTATTGAATTTGATGCCCCTTAAGATAACGACCGAGACGGACTTGGTTCGCCTCCTCAGTAATACACCCCTGCAAGTGGAACTTGATTTCATGAAGATCAAGGGACATACGCCGAAGAATACGCCCATCGAGCATATGCAGGAATTTTATAAGGATTTCGATGAGATGGCGGATGATTTCTACGACGGGATGATCGTGACGGGCGCTCCCGTGGAGCAGATGCCTTTCGAGGAAGTTAGTTATTGGGAGGAGATCACGCAGATATTCGATTGGGCCCGTACGCATGTTACCTCCACGCTCTATATCTGCTGGGCGGCGCAAGCGGGGCTATACCATTTCTATGGGGTGCCTAAATATGATTTGCCGGCCAAGATGTTCGGTGTCTTCCGTCATTCGCTCCGTGAACCGTTTGTCCCGATCTTCCGGGGGTTCGATGACGAGTTCTTCGTGCCTCATAGCCGTCATACCGAGATTCGCCGGGAGGATATCATGAAGGTGCCCGAGCTCACCTTATTGTCCGAGAGCGAGGAATCCGGCGTCTATATGGCGATGGCTCGTGGCGGGCGGGAATTCTTCATCACCGGCCATTCCGAGTATTCGCCCTATACGCTGAATGATGAGTATATGCGTGATTTGGGGAAGGGATTGCCCATCAACAAGCCTCGTAATTATTACCGGAATAACGATCCGGCGCAAGGCCCGGTGGTACGTTGGCGGGGGCACGCGAACCTGCTATTCACCAATTGGCTGAACTATTACGTATACCAAGAGACCCCGTTCCGCCGGGAAGATATTAAAAAACTAGGAAGCTTGTAAATGAGAAAAGAACCCCGTTCGATAGAACTGTTATCTCCCGCTAAGGATCTGATTTGCGGTAGGGAGGCGATTAACCATGGCGCCGATGCCGTGTATATCGGTGCCCCGAAGTTCGGAGCCCGTGCCGCCGCCGGTAATACGCTGGACGATATACGGCAGCTTTGCGATTACGCCCATCTCTATTCGGCTCGTATTTACGTGGCCTTGAACACTATCTTGAAAGAAGAGGAGCTGGCAGAGGCCGAGCAAATGATCTGGCAGCTTTACGAGGCCGGGGCGGATGCCTTGATCGTTCAAGACATGGGTATCACCCAGTTGAACCTTCCGCCTATCCCCTTGCACGCCAGTACGCAAACGGATAACCGTACGCCGGAGAAGGTGAGATTCCTGCAAGAGGTAGGTTTCACGCAAGTCGTATTGGCGAGGGAGCTATCGCTGAACCAGATACGGGAGATCGCCGAGCGAACGACCGTGCCTCTGGAGGTCTTCGTACACGGGGCGCTGTGCGTAAGCTATAGCGGCCAGTGTTACCTGAGTGCCGCCTTGAGCGGACGAAGCGCCAACCGGGGGGAATGCGCCCAGTATTGCCGCCTGCCTTATAGCTTGATCGACGCGGACGGGAAGGAGATCGTATCGGGTAAGCATCTCTTATCCTTGAAGGACATGAACCGGGGCGAATACTTGGAGGAGTTGTTGGATGCCGGTGTCTCTTCCTTGAAGATCGAGGGTCGTTTGAAGGATGTATCTTACGTGAAAAACGTAACGGCTTGGTACCGGAAGAAACTGGACGCTATCTTGGCCCGTCGGCCGGAATACCGTCGTGCCTCGGCCGGGCATAGCACTTACACGTTCGAACCTGTGGCGGAGAAAAGCTTCAACCGGGGTTTCACGCCTTTCTTATGGAAGGAGCGCACGAAGGATATCACCAGCTTTGATACGCCTAAGTCCTTGGGGGAGCCGGTGGGTACGGTGAAGGAACTGAAAGGAAACTCTTTCACGATCGCCGGACTGAAACAATTGAATAACGGAGACGGGCTTACCTTCTTCAACGAGAAAGGGGAGTTGGAGGGCTTCCGGGTAAACCGTGTGGAGGCGAACCGGATCTTTACGTTGGATCGCCCGGCGATCCGTCCGAAGATGCCTTTGTACCGGAATTTCGATCAAGAGTTTGATAAACTGCTATCCAAGCCATCCGCCGAGCGGAAGCTCTCTGTCCGGATGGAATTTCAAGATAACGCCTTTGGCTTCACGTTAAGTATGACAGACGAGACAGGAGCCCGTATCATGCTTACCCAGCCGTTCGAGAAAGAACCGGCCCGGCGGGATCAAGCGGAGAATATCCGTACCCAGCTCTCTAAGTTGGGAAATACGCCTTTTGAGGCGGTGGAGGTCACCGTGGCGATGTCCGATAACTGGTTTGTCCCTTCTTCTTTATTGGCCGAGATGCGTAGGCAAGGGGTGGAGAGGCTTATCTCTACCCGGCGGATTCGTTACCGCAGGGAAGAGGCTCGTCCGGTAAAGCCGTGTGTAGGCGAGACTTTGGAAATCCCTTTCCCAGAGAAGCGTCTGACTTATTTAGGGAATGTCTCCAATAGCAAGGCTGGTGCCTTTTATAAGGCGCATGGCGTGACTGCCGTGGAAGACGCTTTCGAGTTGTCTCCCCAGAAGGATGTCCCTTTGATGTTCACGAAACATTGCCTGCGGTACAGTATGGGATGGTGCCCTACCTACCAGAAGCAGAAGTCTCCCTATAAGGAGCCTTACTTGCTGCGCTATAAGGAAACGCTCTTGCGTTTGCGCTTCGACTGCAAGAATTGCCAGATGTTGATCTATGCGGAGGAATAACCGGCTTTGTAACTACTTAATCCGATAAATAAAACAGGTATGAAACGACAAATTTTCTCGCTGTTCCTGCTCTTGCTCACGTTGGTAGCTTGTGGGGATAAGCCTTTGGACCCGAATAAACCCGTATATGTGAAAATCAAGACGACGATGGGAGACGTCACCGTCCTGCTATACGACGATACGCCTCTTCACCGGGATAACTTCATAAAGCTCTGCCAGTCGAACGAGTATGAGGGTATGCTTTTCCACCGTGTTATCAAGGAGTTTGTCGTGCAAGGTGGTGATCCGGAGAGTAAGGCGCATGAGCCGGGTGCCTTGTATGGGGATGGCGATGGTGGTTATACCGTTCCCGCTGAGATATTACCCAATCATTTTAATAAGAAAGGCGCTTTGATCGACGCAAAAGAGATCGATGCCGTGAATCCGGAACGTGCCTCCGCCGGTACGCAGTTCTGTTTTGTGCAAGGGAAAGTCTTGGACGACAAGGAGCTTGCGGAGAAAGAGGCTCGTATCAATGAGATCCGCCGCAACTGGTTGTACTATAAATTCCGGGATGAGCTGAAAAAGCAAGATCCTTCCTTGGCCGCCGATTCCTTGGAGAATGAGTTACATGCCCGTGCGTCCATCTTGGTGGAAGATACGTTGGCGGTATTAGGCCCGGTAGTGATCCCGGCCGAACGGCGTGAGATTTATAAGACGATCGGTGGCGTTCCGCATCTGGATGGCTCGGTAACGATCTTTGGCGAGGTAGTGGAAGGCTTCGATATCGTAGAGAAGATCTCCGTGGTAAAGACGGATAAGAACGATCGTCCTTTACACGACGTGATGATTAAATCGACGAAGGTTTTCCAGAAATAATAACAATGCCTATTATAAGGAGGTAACGATGCCCATTGTAAACTCCTTATAATGGGCATCGTAAACACTTTAGAATGGGCATTGTTAAAACTATCGTATAGCTCTTGTTATACGAGGCTGATCGCTAGCTTGTTATACTAAAAGTATCATCGATCATATTTGGCTCTCGAGCCATTCCAGATACTTCTTTACTCCCTTCGTATCTTCCGCCTCGGGGCTCCAAGGCGCTAGGTTCTCCGGTGCTAGCGGCGCAAACGGCCCTTGCTTTATCTCATAAATAACCGATCCGGATTCCAGTACCAGAAGCCCGTGCCATGTTCCGGCCTTGATCTCCGCTCCATAAGCGCCTTCCTTTGGATTCAGTATCGTTTTCTCCGTGATATTCCCTTCCTCGTCAAACAAGAATACCGCTACCTTCCCACGTAGCAACAAGAAGATCTCGTCTTTCGCCGGATTTAAATGCCGGTGCGGACGCAAATACGTACCGGGCTCCATGGCATTCAGTAACCGATTGATCGGATCATCCAATCTCTCATGGAAATTATAGTTCATTCGCAGGCGGGGAGACTGCAAGGCTTTGGCCTGGGTCTCGTCGAGTAATTGTTCGTTGATTATCTTCATCTCTGTATCTTATTGTATTTCTGAGCCACGAATATACGAAATATTTATTGGTCAATGCTTGATATTGCGTATCTTTGCGCCTTGATCATACATATTCTTGAGTCTGAAAATTAAATATTTATGTTATTTAATTCCATAGAGTTCCTTATATTCCTGCCATTGGTTTTCTTTGGTTACTGGTTTGCTTTCAAGTCTTTGCGGTGGCAAAATCTATTTGTGGTAGCTGTTAGTTACCTGTTCTACGGATGGTGGGACTGGCGCTTTTTGCTGCTGATCCTGTTTACGTCGTTATGCAGTTACTTGAGTGGAGTCTATTTGGAGAAATGCGCTGGCAACCGGTCGGTCCAAAAGTGGATAAGTGCCGGTAATATTTTACTGAACCTTTCGATCTTGGGTGTATTTAAGTACTTTGATTTTTTTACCGAGAATTTGGTAAATGTCCTTCACCTATTGGGCTGGGATGCCGATTACGTGACGTTGAATATCTTGCTCCCTGTCGGGATCAGCTTTTATACGTTTCAGGCTTTGAGCTATACGATTGATGTTTACCAAGGTAAAATCAAGGCGACTCATGATATCGTGGCATTCTTCGCTTATATCAGTTTCTTCCCCCAATTAGTGGCGGGCCCGATAGAACGGGCTACCCATTTGTTGCCTCAGTTTCTCCGGCCTCGTAATTTCGATTGTGATCTGGCGTTGGATGGTATACGCCAGATGCTTTGGGGATTTTTCAAGAAAGTGGTGGTTGCCGATAATTGCGCTTTGTTCGTGAACGGTGTGTTTGAGAATTACCAGACGTTGGATGGGAGTACCTTGTTTCTGGGGGCTTTCTTCTTTACGATACAGATTTACGGGGATTTTTCCGGATACTCGGATATAGCGATCGGCTGTGCCCGGTTATTTGGCATAGACCTTATGCAGAACTTTAAGTATCCTTATTTCTCTCGGGATATAGCGGAGTTTTGGCGGCGTTGGCATATATCGTTGACGACTTGGTTCCGGGATTATATCTATATACCGCTAGGGGGGAGCCGGGTCGGAAAATGGAAGAGCTTCCGGAATACCCTTGTTATTTTCTTGGTAAGTGGATTCTGGCATGGCGCTAACTGGACGTTTGTGGCATGGGGAGCGTATCATGCGTTGTTGTTTCTGCCATTGCTATTGTTGGGTCAAAATAGGAGGTATAGAGATTCCGTGGCGGAAAACAGTTTCCTTCCCTCTGTGAAGGAATTGACACAGATGGGAGTTACGTTTCTACTGGTCTTATTGGGATGGATTCTGTTCCGGTCGGAAGATATATCTCAAGCGGCTGTGTACCTCGAGCGGATGTTCAATGCCTCATTATTCTCGGCTCCTCAACTTGTGGGCTTGGGATTCGGGCAACTCCTGCTGAAGAAATGTTTCTTTTTCACGGCTCTTATGTTCGTCGTGGAATGGATCGGCCGAAAACAGGCGCATGGGTTGATGATAGAGGACCTGAGCCTTCCGGTTCGGTATGTTATCTATACGGTATTGCTGATCATCATCTATGGTTTCGACGCCAGTAATCCACAAGGTTTCATTTATTTTCAATTCTGATAAGTATGAGAAGGTTCTTTATAGCTATATTCCGGTATTTAGGGGTGGTAGGATGTTTAGGGTTGCTTAGTTGTCTGTTGATCCGCTCCTATTTTCATATAAGCGTACCCAGCCTCAAGAGTGATCCGGAAGTAGAGGTATTGATTTTGGGAGATTCCCATCCTTTACATTCGATATCCGCCGATATGCTGGGGAAATCGAGGAATGACGCTAAATCCAGTGAGAATTATTTCAATACCTATATCGATTTATGCTTGAAAGCGCCTTACCTTCCCCATTTGAAAACCGTGATATTGGGGTTTGGTTATCACACGTTTACCGTGGCCGATGATTCCTATCAGGATGAGTTTCCTGCCTATATGTCTATTTATCCCCATCTGAAGGAGCGGGAGGATTTGCGACCCTTGGTACAGGAGGCTGTTTCGCCGGTAACCCGTAAGGAGGTCATGTATTCATATGAGTTTGGCGTTCCGTTCAAGAATTGCGTAGCTGAGATTAAAAGGAATGTGATCGAGCGTATTTTCACAGGGGCGACCGGGGGAACACTAGACGTTATTATCGATCGTCATTACTATGATGATAAGGGTGCTTATTTATTGCCATCCTCATTTCAACAAGAGATGTTGGGGCGAATCGTAGAGGAATGTAAGAAGCGGGATCTGTCTCTTATTTTGTACAATGCCCCTGTTTCCACGGAATATATGGAACGGGTTCCTTCGAGTTATCGAGAATTGACGGATTCTTTGGCTCGGGAATATGTGGATGATAAAACGGTCTTTTATTTAAATTATACGGCTGTATCGCTACCTGATTCTTGCTATAGGGACGCTGATCATTTGAATGAAATCGGTATCCATAGATTTACCCCGTTGTTAAAAGATACCTTGACTTGTTTGGGGGTAATTTCGGAATAGTTTTCGTATATTTGTAGAATAAACGATCGAATTAAATATACCACATGAAAGGAAACCCGCTTTATATCCTGCTTTGGCTATTCCTTATTCTTTGCTTTGCCTGTTCGCCCGGTAAAAAAGAAAAGAAATATGTCATCGGTGTATCTCAATGCTCGATGACGGATATTTGGCGTCAATCCATGATACGTGATATGGAAGTAGAGGCTTTAAATCATCCGGAGATCGAGTTGGTCGTAATGGATGCTAGTCAGGATAATGATACTCAGATCAGCCAGATAAAAGGTTTTATCAAGAAAAAGGTGGATTTGCTGATTATATCGTCGAATGAGACCGAGCCTGTTACGCCTGTCGCTGTTGAGGCGTACAGGGCTGGTATTCCCACTATCATATTGGACCGGAAAATTAATAGCGATGAATATACGACGTATATTGGAGCGGATAATTACGAGATCGGTCGCTCGATCGGAATGTACATCAGCTCCTTGATCAAGGGGGAGACAACGATTTTAGAGATATGGGGACGGAGAGGCTCTTCCTCCGCTACAGAAAGACATCAAGGTTTTGTCGATGCGATGTCTATTGATCCGAATGTGAAAATCCGGGAGTTGGATGGGTATTGGTACAGGAAGAATGCCTATGAGGAAGTCTTGAAGCTGGATTCCATAGAGGATGTCGATATCGTTTTCGCTCATAATGATATGATGGCCTTAGGGGCCCGTGAGGCGATTGAGGAGCGAGATTCGTCGCTGGTGGGGCACGTGGAATTTATAGGCGTAGATGGACTCTTGGGAGGAGGCTTAGGCGTGGAGGCGGTTGCGCAGGGTAAGTTGGATGCCTCTTTTTATTATCCGACAGGTGGTGGGGTGGCTATTAAGGTAGCATGGCAGATCTTAAGCGGACAAGCTTATACGAAAAAGTATGCATTAAGCACCGCTATGATCGATAAGACCAACGCCGGTACCCTTTATTTACAATCAGACCGGTTGGTAGAATATCAACGCCAGATCGAGAAACAGCGTGCGAATTTGTCGCAATTGCTCTCGAAATATAACTTTCTTTATAGTTCCTTGATTATTATCTTGATATTGGCGCTTTTATTGGGTGGTTCCGCTATTTACACGGTTTATATTAATCGTAAAGTGCGCCAGAAGAATCATTTGTTGAATGAGAAAAATCGTTTGGTACAACAACAGAAAGAGGAACTCTCGGTAGCGAATCAGCGCATCGAGCAAGTCACGACACAGAAATTGCAGTTCTTTACGAATGTATCTCACGAGATAAAGACTCCTTTAACCTTGATTCTAGGGCCTCTGAACAAGATGGCGCAAGATGCCCCGGTAGGCGTTTTCGCGGATGATATCCGCATCGTTAAGAAGAATGCGGAACGCTTGAAACGTGTGATCGACCAATTGCTGGATTTCCGGAAGATAGAGAATAATAAGATGGGATTGCGGGTTACTAAGATGGATTTGGTCTTTTTAATCCAAGAGGTGAAATCTTATTTTAATAATCTGGCCCAGAGTAAGCGAATTGATTATACCTTCCTGCATGAAATGGATTCTCTTTTTGTTTGGGTGGATACGGACAAGATGGAGAAGATATTAACGAACTTGCTCTCGAACGCCTTTAAGTTTACCCCGGAGCAGGGGAAGATTACGATTCGTTTGCGGGAGGAGGAGACGGAGGTTGTCTTATCGGTGGAAGATAATGGAGAGGGTATTCCCCCGGAAAACCTAGCCTCCGTATTCGAGCGCTTTTTTACAAGCGGGCAAAGCTATGCTCCGGGAACGGGTATCGGACTGCATTTGACACGGGAATTTGTCCTTATGCATAAAGGCTCGATCCACGTGGAAAGCGAGCAAGGCGAACGGACAGTGTTTACCGTTCAGATCCCGAAAGGTAAATCTCATTTTGATGAATCTTGTGTCTTTCTGTCGAATGCGACGGAATCGTCCTCTGGTGTAGCGCATTTGGATATATCCCAAGTTCAAGAAACGTTGAATAAGAAATATGATTATACGATCTTGATCGTTGAGGATGATTGGGATATTCGCGCTTATTTACAGCATGAGTTGTCCGGGAATTTTAATGTACTTGTAGCGGAGAATGGTGCCAAGGCCTTGGATATTCTATTGAAGGAAAATGTATCACTGGTCGTCAGTGACGTGATGATGCCGGAGATGAATGGCTTCGAGCTTTGCCGCCGGGTTAAGTCGGATATGGCCCTCAGTCATATCCCGGTAATCTTGCTTACGGCTCTTTCGGATGACAGTCAACGCTTGTATGGATTTGAGGGGGGAGCGGATGAGTATATCCAGAAACCGTTCAATATCGAGATCGTGAAATTACGTATCATTAAATTGTTGGAAGAACGTAATCGTTTGCGGGAGGTTTTCTTGAAAGAGTCTCAATCGCCTGCGGGACTTTCCATCGAGACTAAAGGGAAGGTGGAGAGTCTGGATGATTTGTTTATGCGTAAGTTTATCGCTTTAATAGAGGAGAATTATAGCGATCCCGATTTCAGTATAGAGAAAGGCAGTGAGAAACTGGGTCTGTCTCGTGTGCATTTATATCGAAAGGTGAAGGAGTTGTCCGGGATTACCCCTACGGACTTTTTGCGTAACTATCGTTTGAAAAAGGCATCCGCCCTATTGAAGCAGCGATCCGGAACGATTAGCGAGGTTGCTTATGCCACGGGATTCGGCTCGCCGGCCTATTTCTCCAAATGCTTTAAGGCGGTTTATAATATAACGCCAACCGAGTTTATAGAGTCTTTGTAAGGATGCTGCTAGTACAGATGTTACATGCGGGTAACGTCTGTTATTGTCCCTTGGAAATAAATCTTTTATGTAACTTGTGTGATTTATCTTGTAGCTATAGTTATCGTTGTATTTATAACGATGATATACTTTTGCGGTGTCGATAAGTACGAAAGTTGTTTTTAATAGAAAGACCATGGAACAGGTGACTGAATCAAGACGTAAACCAATTGTCGTTGGGATTGGAGAATTATTATGGGATATGCTTCCTTCCGGGAAAAAGGCTGGGGGTGCCCCGATTAATTTTGTCTATCATGCGTCTTGCCTAGGTGCTGAGGGATATGCTATCAGCGCTGTCGGAGATGATGAGTTGGGTAAAGAGATCGTTGATGAGTTGGATAAGAATCATATCCAGCATTTGATCGAGAAAGTGCCTTACCCGACGGGAACCGTTCAGGTAGAGTTACGAGAAGGTATCCCTACTTATACGATTCATGAGCGAGTGGCTTGGGATCATATATCGCCTACATCCGACGCGATTGATTTGGCGGAGAAAGCGGACGCTATTTGTTTCGGTACATTAGCCCAGCGTTCCCGTCAGTCCCGGGAGACGATACAAGCGATCTCGTCGTTTGCGCCGAAAGACGCTTATCGTTTGCTGGATATCAATCTTCGCCAGCGATACTATGATAAGGAGTTGATCGAGGAGTCTTTGTACTTAGCGAATGTGTTGAAGGTGAATGATGAGGAGTTTAACGTTCTTCGGGACTTATTCGGCTTGAATGGAACTGAGAGGGAAGTGGCTTTATGGTTTATTGAGAAATACGGCCTTCGGATGTTTGTCTTGACTGCGGGGAGCTCCCATAGTACGATTTATACGAGAGAGGAGATCTCTACGTTGCCCACGCCGGAGGTCACGGTGGCGGATACGGTCGGGGCGGGGGATGCTTTTTCGGGGGCTCTAATCATCTCGCTCTTAAAGGGGAAGTCCTTAAGCGAGGCCCATCATTTCGCTGTAAAGACAGCGGCTTTCGTTTGTACGAAAGAAGGTGCGTGGCCTGTTTATGAAGAGTAATTCGTTTATATCATATGTGTTTAGATGTTTTGAGTTTATACAATTTCGAATAGGTATTACGTTTTTAAGGTAAAAAGGTTGTTAGGATATAAGAAGAGAAAGGCAAAAAGAAAAAGATGGTTTTTGTTTTAGGTTAAGTTAGATTAGATTGGTGAAAAGTGGCTCGGCTGTTGAAGTCGGGCTATTTTTATGTCCTTATGTTTCCTTCAAATAGAATGGTCTCGATAACCTGCAAGATTCTTCTTACAGGCTAACGAGACCTTCCGCTTTTATCTTTTCTGATAGCTTACAATTAATAAGCTCTCTCCAATAACCAAGCGTCTTGGAAGTTAGGAGCGTATTTCGCCTTGATGGCATCACGGCTATCGGCGGCGTCCGCTTTATTGTCGAAACTAGCGACGATCACACGCAACATACCTTGCTCGTTCTCGCCCAACACTGCGTTATAGCCATCATTCTGCATACGTTCTTTTAATGCGTAAGCGTTTGTCTTATTCTTGAAACTACCGACAACAACGCTATAACGTTTCAGACGGCTAGCGTCCTCGCCTTGAGCGGCGTTGATTTTTTCCGTACGAGTGGTAGCCGTAGAGGTTCTGGGTTTTGAGACAGGAGCGACCTCAACAACTTCTTCCTCTTGTTCTACAACCTCAACAGGAGCCGTCGACTCTTTTTCTTTGGCCTGTTCGTAAGCAGCCTTGTACGCGCTCTGTTTAGGTTTACATGAGCCGAGTGCTAATACCATACATACAGCGGCTCCAAATAACCAAATCTTATTCATACTGTTCAGTTCTTATAATTAGTAACGCGAAGATATAAATTATATTTAGTACTTTCGCACTCAAATTGTAATATATTATAACGGCATGAATAAATCTATCGGAACAATGATTATGGCAACATCTCTACTGTTAGGTGCTTGCAATCCGGCTACGGATGTGAACGTGAAGGAGACCGGTGATAAGAACCTTATCGGGAAGTCGGACATCCGGATCAAAGACGGTCGCATGACCCCGGAAGCTTTGTGGGCCATGGGACGTATCGGCGGTATGAACGTATCTCCGGACGGGAAAAAAGTGGTGTATACGGTGGCGTATTATAGCGTACCGGAAAACAAGAGCAACCGTGAGGTCTTCGTGATGAACGCTGACGGATCGGATAATAAGCAAATCACGAAAACCGGATTCGCTGAGAACGAGGCCGTATGGATCAAAGGAGGAACCAAGATCGCTTTCTTATGTAACGAGAGTGGTAGCAGCCAGCTTTGGGAAATGAATCCGGATGGGACGGACCGTAAGCGACTTTCCGATTATGATAAGGATATCGAGGGTTTCGCTTTCTCTCCCGATGAGAAAAAGGTCTTGTTTATCTCGCAAGTGAAAACCGTGAATAGTACCGCTGATAAATATCCGGATTTGGATAAGGCGACAGGTGTTATCATTACGGATTTAATGTACAAGCATTGGGATGAGTGGGTGACTACCGCTCCGCATCCTTTTGTCGCCGATTTCGATGGCAAATCGATCAGCAATCCTGTGGATGTAATGGAGGGCGAGTTGTTTGAGAGCCCGATGAAGCCGTTTGGCGGTATCGAGCAATTGGCTTGGAACACTACCTCGGACAAGATTGCCTATACCAGCCGCAAAAAGACGGGTAAAGAATATGCGATCTCTACGAATTCGGATATTTATGTATATGATCTGAATACGAAGCAAACGACCAATATAACGGAAGAGAACAAGGGATATGATACGAATCCCACCTATTCTCCGGACGGAAAGAGTATCGCTTGGCTAAGTATGGAACGTGATGGTTACGAGGCGGATCAAAATCGCTTGATGGTAATGAATCTGGAGACGGGTGAGAAAACATTCGTAAGCAAGGATTTTGACTCCAACGTGGATTCTTATTGCTGGAGCGCTGATTGCAAGCGTATCTATTTCACGGGCGTTTGGCATGGCGAGTCGCAGGTTTATCAGATAGACTTGGCGAATGGCAATAAGATTACCCTGCTGACCGAAGGTATGTACGATTACGCCTCTGTCGCTCTTCTGGGCGATAAGCTGATCGCTCAACGTCATTCCATGAGCATGGGAGACGAGATCTATTCGATCGATTTGACAGGGGATCATACGGTAACTCAACTTACGTTTGAAAACAAACATATTTACGACCAGCTTACGATGGGTAAGGTAGAGGAACGTTGGATGAAGACGACGGATGGCAAGCAGATGCTAACGTGGGTTATCTATCCGCCTCAGTTCGATCCGAATAAGAAGTATCCTACCTTGTTGTTCTGTGAGGGTGGCCCGCAAAGCCCTGTGAGCCAGTTCTGGTCTTACCGTTGGAATTTCCAGATCATGGCGGCTAATGACTATATTATCGTGGCACCGAACCGTCGGGGTCTTCCCGGATTTGGCTTGGAATGGAATGAGGCTGTCAGCGGCGATTATGGCGGACAATGCATGAAAGACTATTTCACCGCTATTGACGAGGTAGCCAAGGAACCGTATGTAAATAAGGATCGCTTGGGTTGTGTAGGCGCCAGCTTCGGTGGATTCTCCGTATATTGGTTGGCAGGTCATCATGATAAACGTTTCAAGGCGTTTATCGCCCACGATGGTATCTTTAATATGGAAATGCAGTATCTGGAAACGGAAGAGATGTGGTTCGCCAATTGGGATATGGGTGGAGCGTACTGGGAAAAGCAAAACGCTACGGCTCAGCGTACATTCGCGAACTCCCCGCATAAGTTCGTGGACAAATGGGATACGCCTATCCTTTGTATCCATGGAGAGAAGGATTACCGGATCTTGGCTAATCAAGGAATGGCAGCGTTTAACGCCGCGGTTCTTCGGGGTGTACCGGCCGAGTTGCTGATTTATCCGGATGAGAACCATTGGGTATTGAAGCCCCAGAATGGCGTTCTATGGCAACGCACATTCTTTGAGTGGTTGGATATGTGGTTGAAGAAATAAAATTTGAAGGCCGTCCCCAAAGTATATAGCTTTGATGGACGGCCTTCTTTTCTCAACGCAATAACAAACTAAGCGATAGTAATATCCTTATCCAAATAAATATCTTGAATTGAATGAAGTAACTCCACGCCGTCTTTCATCGGACGTTGGAACGCCTTTCTTCCGCTAATCAGCCCCATGCCACCCGCACGTTTGTTTATGACAGCGGTGACGACAGCGTCTTTAAGATCTGAGGCGCCATGAGATTCCCCACCGGAGTTGATAAGCCCGACACGTCCCATATAATTATTAGCAACTTGGTAACGGCAGAGGTCGATCGGATGTTCTGTCGTTAACTCTGTGTACATCTTTTGATCGATCTTCCCGAAATTGATAGCGGTGAAACCTCCGTTGTTCTCCGGTAGCTTCTGCTTGATGATATCGGCCTTGATCGTGACGCCAAGGTGATTAGCCTGTCCGGTCAAATCGGCTGCCGCGGAATAGTCGATGCCATCCTTTTTAAAAGAGCTGTTTCGTAAATAGCACCATAATACGGTCGCCATACCTAGTTCATGGGCATACTCGAATGCGTCGGCAATCTCGACTAGCTGACGTCGGCTTTGCTCTGATCCGAAATAGATCGTGGCCCCTACAGCTACGGCGCCCATATTCCATGCTTCCTTCACCGTGCCGAATAAGATTTGATTGTAAGAATTCGGATAAGTAAGAAGCTCATTATGATTTAGTTTTACCAAGAATGGAATCTTATGGGCATATTTTCGTGCGACTGACCCTAGTATGCCGAACGTAGAAGCGACTGCGTTGCAACCACCCTCGATCGCTAATTTTACGATATTCTCCGGATCGAAATAAATGGGGTTTGGAGCGAAGGAAGACCCTGCGGTATGCTCGATATCTTGATCTACCGGGAGGATAGAAACATATCCGGTGTTAGCTAATCTTCCGTGCCCCAACAAGGTTTGCAGACTATTGAGAGTCTGTATGTTTCTATCTGAATTGACCCACACATCGTCCACGCAAGTGGGTGATGGAAGATGAAGCAGCGATTTATCAATAGTCTTACATACGTGATTTAAATAATAATCACTTTTGTCTCCTAATAAACTAATAATCTTAGATGTATCCATATAAATAAATATTTACTTAGTAAACAATCACTGTCAAAAATAAGTTCCATAGTTTTTATCGATTAACACATAGAATTAATCTATCGATGAATTATGGTAGTATCGGATAGTTTAGTTAATTTTGTGCCATACAACCAATAAAAATTTTGCGATATATGAAAAAGAAATGGATTTGCACAGTATGTGGTTATGTACACGAAGGTGATGAGGCTCCTGAGTTCTGCCCTCAATGTAAACAACCGAAAAGCAAATTTAAGGAATTAGTAGAGACAGAAGGTGCGTTGCAGTTCGTTGACGAACATGTACTAGGTGTTGCTAAAGGTGTAGACCCAGTGATTTTGGAAGGTCTGAACGCTCACTTTATGGGAGAATGTACCGAAGTTGGTATGTATTTGGCCATGAGCCGTCAAGCAGACCGTGAGGGTTATCCTGAGGTAGCTGAGGCATTCAAGCGTTACGCTTGGGAAGAGGCTGAGCACGCTGCTAAGTTTGCGGAGCTTCTTGGTGACGTTGTTTGGGATACGAAGACTAACTTGAAAAAGCGTATGGAAGCTGAGGCTGGCGCATGCGAGGACAAGAAACGTATCGCTACATTGGCTAAACAACAGAATTTGGATGCGATCCATGATACCGTACATGAGATGTGCAAAGACGAGGCACGTCATGGCAAAGGATTTGAAGGTTTATATAATCGTTATTTCAAGTAATTTAGAGGTATTAGTTATATGTTTTAAAGAGGGGCGTTCTGTGAAGAATGCCCTTTTTTGTATTTGATAAAGTAATTTTAGCCTTTCAAGAGAATAACGATACTATATTTTATGTACTTTTGTACACGTCAACCACAAGGAAAGATGCCGGAGTGGTCGAACGGGCCGCACTCGAAATGCGGTGAACGGGTAACTGTTCCCTGGGTTCGAATCCCAGTCTTTCCGCTTGATTATTAGCTCTTTGTCGTAATATACTGTAGGGGATTTGTTCATTTTAGCCTCCTTACATACCTATTCATACAAGCTTTTTTTGCATGAATAGCATAAATGATTTACAAATAGTTTACAGTAAAAATTATGGCATATTTCAAAATTTGCGTACGAGCTAAGAGAAAAGACAATACGTATCCTGTTTATATTCGTGTAACCCATCACGGACAGGTAGGATATATAAAAACAGATAAAGTCTGTAAGGCTAAGTCTGTTCGGAAGGGTGAGGTAATAGATAATTACATCATCAAGGATATTTCTATTCTTATTGACGGGTATATGTCCCGGCTTAATCGTGAAGATATACAATGTTGGGATATCAGAAAGATACTGGACTTCTTGAGGAGGGATTCTAGCGCACCTTCTTTTTCTGAATTTTGTGAGGGGTTTACCTCTAAGATGGATAACGAGGGAAGAGAATCCACGTCGATAAATTATAAGCTTGCGTTAAGGCGCTTGGAGGAATATATGGGGAAAGACGACATTCTCTTCTCTGATCTTACATCGTCTATATTCAAGGAGTGGATAGATTCGATGAAAGATAGCTTGTACAAGAAACATGGCTATCCGAAGCGGATCAAGACAATGTTTATGGCTGGATGCGAGCGGTATAATAATTATGATACCGGCGAGATGCTTATACGGAATAACCCGTTTAGGGGAGTGAGGGTACCTAGACCTACAGTTCCAGAGAAAAGGGCATTGGACATTAGAACCGTTCGAGATTTTTTTGCGGTATCCGCGGAGTATGGATCAAGAGCTGATCGTGCTAGGGATGTGTGCGAGATCGTTTTTTGTCTTGCCGGAATTAACACCGCTGACCTGTATTATATGGAAAAAGAGAACCTTAGAGACGGAAAGATGTGTTACTGCAGACGTAAGACTACTAATAGGAGGGATGACAAGGCGTATATAGAGATAGCCGTACCAGATAGGCTATCTCATTTGCTTGAGAAATATGCTGGAGAAAAAAGGCTGTTTAACTTCTGTGAGACTTATGGATAAAGTAAGAATTTCAATAAATGTATAAACGAGGGAATAAGTGATATAACAAGAAAAAACGACCTTCCTCATATTTCTGTCTATTCGTTTCGGCATAGTTGGGCTACATTCGCTCAAAACGATTTCGATGCAAGTTTGGATTTAGTAGGCTTTTGCCTTAACCATGCTTCTTCCCATAGGGTGACATCTGGGTATGTTAAGACCGATTTTAGCGTTATCGACCGCTTGAATGCCAAGATACTTGATTATGTATTTGAAGAAAAAAACGAAAAAAAGATGGAAATAATTTGCGGATTAAAAAAATGACTCTATCTTTGCCGTTGAAATAGCGAGTTGGATTTTAGACGAAAGTTTGAGATCCAACTTTTTGTGTTTATATGTGTTTGGTCTCTTATTTCTGTAAACTTCCATAAAACAAAGACTTACCGGGTGCCTTCAAAAAAACAGGCACTATGACGATTTCTATTTCTAAAACAGCGCTGCTATCAAGATTGCAGCTTTTGGCGAAGATCATACCCGCCAAATCATCCACGCCGATCCTTTGTCATTTCTTGTTTAAGACGAGGGAAGGCCGGTTATTCATCACCGGATCGAATAGCGAGGGCCGGATAACCACCAGCCTTGAGTGCATCTTCGACGAGGAGATATCTATTTGTGTCCCGACTTCCTTATTAGAAGGACTGAGGAACCTGCCCGAGCAACCAATTGATATAATCATCAACAAGGATACCCGTGAGATAAGGATCAAGTACCATGGTGGAAAGTTCGAGGTGGTGGGTTATGACCCATCTACCTATCCGGGAAAAAGATCGATCGAGGTCTTGGACTCTGTGTCATTAAGCGCGGAGGATTTATTCAATGGGATATCCAAGGTCATAAATTTGGCCGGGAATGATGATATCCGTCCGGTCCTAAGCTCTGTCTTTATTGAGACGGAACCGGAGACCGTATGCTTTGTCGGTGCGGACGGGCATGGCATGGGATTCTTGAGAAAGGGCAATGATAGACAGGTTGGCAAGATCTCAGTTATAATCAGCCGTCCTATAGCCTCGGTATTGAAGGCGATACTTCCGGCTTCCTCCGATAACATGGAAATGAGGGTCGGTGCGGATTGGTCCGATGTCATACTCAATGACTATGAGATATCGTTCCGGAATGTGGAGGGGAGATATCCTAATTGGAAAGCTGTGGTACCCAAGGCGAATAAGCTGGAACTGCTTGTTGACACCGGACAACTGATCGGGGCTATTAAAAGGACATCGGTGTTCTCCAATAAGGCCTCATGCCTTATCGTCTTGAGGATCATTCGTGATAAGTTGACCGTATTCGCCCAAGACATAGATTTCTCGACTTCCGCGGAGGAAACGTTGGAGGTCGATTTTAACGGGAATGAGTTCTCGATCGGGATTAATGGATCGTTGCTTCTTGAGATACTCTCATGTATCGATGACGGGCGTACGAGGCTTTCCTTTAGCGAGCCTAGCCGCGCTATCTTGATAACTCCGGAGAACCAATCTGGGAACGAGGAACTTACCTATTTATTAATGCCCATGACAATCCCGTAAGTTATGAAAGAGTTCAAAGATACAATCCAGAAATATTTACAGGAGAGGGCGGCGGAAGATCTTCTGTTTGCCCCGAGACTTGCCAATCCTAAAAAGAGTATAGACGAGTGTTGTCGTTATATCTTGGGAGAGGCCCGTAAGCGTGGAACCTCTGTCGTGATGAGTGATACGGAGGTTTTTGGCATGGCCGTACATTATTATGATGAAGAGAATATCGAGGTCGGAAAAGTTCCTGTCGGTAGCTCCGTTTCTTCTTCCCATAAAGTAGAACTTACGGAGGAAGAAAAGAACGCTGCCCGTCAGGCGGCCATCAAAAGGTTGACCGAAGAGCAATACCGATCGCTTAAAAAGAGGCCGGCCAAGAAGAAGGTTGATGAGAGTGTCCAACAAATGAGCCTGTTTTGATATGAAGCCGAGAACGAGATTGGAAAAGTTGGTGGCGGGATTGAGCGAAAAGCTTCCCGCCATCACAAAGGCGCAGGAGGAATGGGCCAAGGAACACGTGTTCGACCATGTAGCTTACAAATGTAAGAATGAGTTGTGGTGCTCTGAATGTGGCGAGATATGGGTTAATACGGGTAATAGTAAATTGGGTGACAAGACCGAATGCCCTTATTGCTACCATCAATTAGATGTAAAGGTCAGCAGAAAGCAGAAGAACCATGAGGAGGCGTATATGTCCATCCTGCAAGTGAGAGGCGGGTTTCAGGTAATCCGGCATATACTATGTTGGAAAAACGCCCGTAAGGGAACTTCCCCGGTGTATTATGATTTTACTGAAGTTGTTCAAGAATGGATTCGTGAAGACGGAAAGCGTACGATCATAGCCCGTCCAATAAATATGGGACGTAACGGATTTGCGTATAGTTCCCCTCTTAGTATCAAGGGTGAATATGGAAGTAACCCATATAATTATTACGGTGATTTATATGCGATATTTGGAGAGCTTTATCCAAGGAAAGAATTACTTCCGGAATTGAAAAAACGGGGACTGAATCGACTGTTCCCGGATGTAACCCCGTCTAAGTTGATACGTGACCTTTTGAAAGGAGGTAATGACGCGGAACTATGCCTCAAGACCGGGCAAATATCCATGCTGAAGCACATGTATAGAAACGGCTTTTCCCAGCTTCGTTATAAGCCATCATTCAATATCTGCAACCGTAACCATTATATTATCAAGGATGCGTCCCTTTGGGAAGACTATATGTCTTTATTGGCTTATTTCGGTAAAGACTTGCGTAATGCCCATTATGTATGTCCTAAGAACTTGAAGGTCGCGCACGATAGGCTCTTGGCAAAGAAAGATGCCCGTGAAGCTAAGTTGAGACAGGATAGGGATCGTATGGAAGCTATCCGTAGGCGTGAAAAGCTCATGAAGGATATAGCCGGCTTCTACGAGCGGATGGAAAAGTTTTTCGGGATGAAAATCACGGATGGCAACATAGTCATTTGCCCGTTGGAGAGTATTACCCAGTTTTATCAAGAAGGAAAGGCTATGCATCACTGCGTATATAAACTCGGATATTACAATCGGCCGGATCGCTTGATACTGTCAGCAAAGGACACCGGTGGCAAACGTATCGAGACGATAGAGGTGAATTTGAAGACGCTGAATATCGTCCAATCCCGATCCGTCTGCAATGGGGTAAGCAAGTATCACGACCAGATAGTAAAACTGGTAAAAAAGAATATGAACCTGATCCGTCAGAAAATGATTGCATAAATATAATATGACCTATATAGATTACATAAACCTTTTTTGGAAGACATCGCAGAACGTCAAATTTTCCTCGAACGAGGCGTACTTATACTTCTTCTTGTTAAGTGAGTGCAATATTCGGGGTTGGGAAAATCCGTTTGAATGTCCCAACAGGAGAATCATCCTATCGATCGGTATATCTGAACCTACCTTAATCGATTGCAGGAATAGATTACAGAGCAAAGGTTTATTGATGTTTGAGTCAGGAAAAAGGAATGAAAAATCTCCCGTTTATTACTTAAATGATTTAAGTAAACAGTTTAGTAAAACCTTTAGCAAAAGGTTTAGCAAAGACTTAAGTAAAAATCTTAGCAAAGACCCAAGCATATTATATAAGACTAAAGAATATAAGACTATAGACTTAGATAATATACCCCCCACACCCCCTAAGGGGGTTGACAAAGCAAAAGAAAAAGAGCTTTTGGAAAAGGAAAAGGCTTTGTGTGCTTTGGAAGAAGAGTTGAAGAAACGAGAGGCGGAACTGGATGCACAATCGGACAAACCACCATCCAAACCAAAAAAGCGTCCTAATCCGTTGAACTCGGAAGCAAGGAAACTTTTTGAGGAACACTATCAGGCTATTTTTTCGTCCAGCTATTATTGGAGCGCAAAAGATGCGGGAAATATGTCTTCTTTGCTCAAGAAATTGAAATTTCAACGGGAGAAGAAGAGTTTACCGACTGACGATCAAGGCGTATTAAACGCTTTGAAGTACTTGTTGGATTCAATCACTGACGGATGGATACTGGAAAACTTTAGTGTGACGAATATTAATTCAAAATTTAATGAAATTGTATCACAAGCAATAGCAAAGAAAAATGGACAAACAACAAGCAATACAGCTTTTGGCCAGCATAGACCCGACAACCGGCGTGCTTCCTCCGGAACTGATGCCGAGAACAAAAGACGCGAGCGTGAGCATCTTGGGAACCTTGCCGATGCCATATTACAACAGTCTGCATCCGAAAACAGTAAATGATGTGTTCGATAGTCCTTCGTGTTCTATCGCCGTGATAAATAAAAAGTTCGGAGAGCAGCATTTGCGTGCATTCATGGTTAAAGTGTTGAATGATCTGTTAGACTTTTTCAATGTCGGCAAAACGATGGGAGCCGTTCAGGTTGCGTCTACGGCAGACTTGATTATTGAGGAGTTTTATTTTCTGAAGCCAGATGATTTCAAGCTATGTTTTACTCGGGCGAAGAAAGGGTATTACGGTAAGGTCTTTGACCGGATCGACGGGCAGGTCATCTTTGAGTGGTTAAATCAATATACCAATGACCGAATGACAACGGCCAGCGATACGAGTATCCAAGAGGCAGAGCGGTTTAAGGATTCACGAGGTGAGCGAACTTCTTCCTTATTAGAGGCAGCCGAACATGATTTCAAAAAGTATGATTTTGAACGTAAATACAAGGTGTAAATATTAAAAAACAAGGAACTATAATGCAAGAAAATAAAATACTGGCAGGCAATGTCGAACAGATTCTGCTGTCAAAAAAGAACTGTCACCGTGCATTAAAAGTGGTGAATATAGCGAAACCAGAACAGGGTGAATGGCTTTTTAACTGGAGAGGTAAAAAGTTGAGTGATAATTTAATGCGTTGCGACTATGTGCATACTGCAGTCTGTATTTCCGATAATGAGGCGGTTGTTATTAATGACAAAGACTTAGGTCTTTGGTCGGTTGTAGAGTGGAAATATGAGGTAAACCTTGAGGAGTTTTGGAAATGCGCTTGCGATGCTTTTTATGCTACAAGTTTCAGTCCGGAGGAACGTGGATCGTATCACATACGCATGTACGAAGAAGAGCTCAATGATGATATAAAAACAATGCCGGAAAAAGAAAGAGAGCGATATATAGCTAAGTACAAAGAATGGGTTCAAATATTGTTCAATAAGCATTCTCGTATAATGAGCGCCATGATAACAGGGCCAGCCCGTTTTCCGTCAAGACGAAATGAGAAGATGAATAATTACTATGACAATGCTGTCAATGAATTTAGAGCGTGGAGAGAAAAAGCGCTCAAGTCGATAGCTCGAAGGATAGAGGAGGCAAAACCGGAAGATCAGAAAGCGGAGGAAGAGTGGATGCGTGTAAAGAGAATGATCGATGAGCATTTTTTACCAACCAATTTATATAATAAGCTGGAAACGATTGCAAGAAACGGAAAGGTCGATTTGATGAACAAAGCGATTGAATATGTCAGATCCTTAAACGAAAGTCGAGTTAAACCAATTTTTACCAATCGCCATAAATTCTGGAAACTCGCTGAACTTGCAAATCAATCTATATCAAAACAGGCAGAAAAAGAGAACCAAAAAGATGTGGAAATACTTTTTGATGGTGGCCGGGTAATCAAAAACTATTCCGAGAACAGGGTGCAGATAGTTTTTGACACAAAGCCGCAACCGGACGTTATTTCAAATCTCAAACATAACGGTTTTCGTTGGTCACCCCGTTTTTCGGCATGGCAACGCCAATTGACGAATAATGCTTATTATGCTGTTTCTCGTGTAATTCCTATTACTATTGAACAATTGATGAAAGGAGAAAACAAATGAACATTGGTTTATTAGCTGTTGACAGAGAGAAAGCCAAACGAGAGGCGTATAAGAAGCTATGTTATAACTTCGAGTATAAGTTTGGCTCCAATATTCCCCATTGTGCGTTAAGGTCTGGGGTATGTGATGAGGATTGCGAATACATGAAAGTTTTTTCTATAAAGGTATGAATATAGATACTGAGTTTAACGTAGGAGATAGCGTATGCTATCTAAGCGGGGATTGCATTGTTCATTCAACTATAAGCAAAATAATCATCGAAATATCCTATGCTGATGATATTTTCCTTATGGTTTATAAGCTGTCAGATGGACTTAGTGTACCCAGAAACAATTATCCTAAATGGGATAAAAGACTTTTTAAAGACAAAGAGAGTTTGATAAAATATTTATCTGAATCATAACTAAGAAGAACTGAGCATAATGGATGTAAATGTAATATATAACTCGGAATGTCGATTAGGACTAAAATGTCTACCGGAAAATAGCGTAAACTGTTGTATTACATCACCTCCATATTACGGTTTGCGTGATTATGGAAATGATGAACAGATAGGGCTTGAAGCTACACCGGAAGAATATATTGGGAAGTTGGTTGAAGTGTTCCGGGAAGTTCGGCGGGTGTTAACGAATGATGGTACTCTGTGGGTGAATATTGGTGATAGCTATGCCGGTTCCATGAAAGGTGCTGCACAGTTTCCGGACAATGCAATGAATTATAAGCAAGGTACGAACCGGGGGACACTTGGTAAGGCAACGTTGGTAAAACAATGCACAAACTGCAAACCTAAAGATTTGATAGGTATTCCTTGGATGCTGGCCTTTGCTCTTAGGGCTGATGGTTGGTATTTGCGTCAAGATATTATTTGGAGCAAACCTAATCCGATGCCGGAGAGTGTTAGGGACCGTTGTACTAAATCTCACGAATATATCTTCCTATTGAGTAAATCCCGGTTGTACTACTTTGATGCAGATGCGATAAAAGTTCCGGCAAGAGAGTCTACAATGCGTAGAATAAGGCAAGATGTCGATAACCAGGTAGGATCCTCTCGTACTCTGAAAGCTAACGGAAATATGAAAGCCGTTATTGGTGGCCGCAAAAGAAATTTTTCTGATATGACGGAAGATGACCCCATGTATCGAGCCAGTACGAATCGTGAGTATGAATATACGGACAAAGCAAATAAACGTTCTGTCTGGGTAGTGAGTACATCGGCCTTCCATGATGCTCATTTTGCAGTGTTTCCCCCAGCTCTCATTGTTGACTGTATAAAAGCAGGATGCCCGGAAGATGGCGTTGTTCTTGACCCTTTTATGGGTTCCGGTACAACGGCAATCGTTTCCCGGAAATTGAACCGCAATTATATAGGATTTGAGATAAACAAAGACTATGTGCGGTTGGCTGAAAATAGAATGAAAAAAGAGTTAGGAATATTTCAATAATAAAAATAGCTGAGATATGGAAATGCGTAAAGTTGTGTTGGTGTCATGATGAAAATACGGTATCACAGGAGATATACATCTCGTATAGAGAGATTTTGATAATTGATTAAAAATTAAAAAGAAATGAATATACTTGATTTACCATTAAAGGCTATATGGTATGATATGATAGAATCCGGTGAGAAAAAAGAGGAGTATCGAGAACATAATAGCTATTGGGCTAAAAGATTTTATGTTTGCTATGATAAAAACACGGATTGCAGAATCTATATTCCCGAAAAGTGTAAATATTGTTGTAAGCCTTCCTTTAAGCTTTATGATGCTGTTCGTTTTCGTTACGGATATACAAAACGAACTATGTTATTCAAATTGAATAGCATTTCTATTGGCAAAGGTCGTTCGGAATGGGGTGCGCCAGATTATAAAGTTTTTATTTTGAAATTAGGCAATCGGATTAACTAATAACTAAAAAGAAAGGAGCTATCTAAAAACAACAGATAGCTCCACAAAAGATTATTTGTTATGTCCTGGGGCGTGTCGCTTAGCGGATTTTTCACCTGTGATCTTTTTAGCTTGTCCTGGTGGAATAGTCTTAACCTTGTTTGGTTTGGATTTCACATGAACATGTGTTGCACAAGATGAGAAACTAAGTCCCATAGCAATAATGAAAATTGCAAGTAAATATTTTGCTTTCATAAGAAATGATTTAATATTAATAGAATACAAATATATAATAATTGAAGGGGTAAATAGCTCAAATCTCGTAAAAAAGTCCTTGGTGATCTTGAGGACTTTCTTCATGCCCTTTATATCTTATATGAAACTAAGATATGAAAACGCAAAAATGTATAGCCTGTGGCCGAGAAACGGTTTCTGTGATCAAAACAGAAGAAGGCCATATCTGTTATAACTGCTATTCTGATAAAAAGATCCCTCCTAAATCAAAACAGCATCATGACAACGAAGAAGCTCGGATTCAGTCGGAGTTTTTCAATAAGGTTCCTTTATTCTTCCCGAACCTACCGGATCGGCTCCTTTTTGCAGTCCCGAACGGTGGTAGCCGGCATAAAATAGAAGCGGCTAATATGAAGCGCCAAGGCGTTAAACGAGGTGTAGCTGATGTGATCCTTCAGATACCGAAAAAGGGGTATGCTTCCCTTTGTTTGGAGTTCAAGACATCGACGGGAAAACAATCTCCCGATCAAAAAGAATACCAACGCCAAGTTGAAATGGCAGGTAGTAAGTATGTGATTGTTCGGAGCGTGGAACAGGCTATCCGGGAATTGCAACTGTATTTGTGTTAATTGATTACCCCTGTTATATTTTAGAATAAAAGTTATGACAGAATTGAAGTATGACCCTCGGAATTATCGCATCCACACAGATAAGAATAAACGGCTTATTAAAAAGAGCCTGGAGGACTGCGGAACGGGTCGTTCTATTCTATTGGATAAGAACGATGTTATTATTGCCGGAAATGGCGTTTATGAGCAGGCTTTGGAACTTGGGTTAAAGGTTCGGGTTGTAGAGTCTGACGGGAATGAACTGATAGCGATCAGGAGAACGGATTTGTCTACAGAAGATGAAAAAAGAAAGCTTTTGGCTTTGGCTGATAACCATACATCGGACACTTCTATGTTCGATTTTGCAGCCGTAGTTGAAGATTTCAGTATTGACGAACTTGGTGATTGGGAGTTGGAGCTTCCATTTGATGATATGCCGACGGATGTGGATCGTTTTTTTGAGGGAGCAGATAAAGTAGAGAATAAGAGAAAGACGATGGTTTGCCCTCATTGCGGAAAGGAAATAGAGCTATGATCTTATATCTTGCCGGTTATAAACCTTGTGCCAAACGATGGAACCTTGACACGAAAGATATCTATCTCTTAAGTTCTTTTTGGGAGCATAAATCGGGACATTATGGAGGTTATGTCTGTCAAGAGAAACATATTCTTGATAGCGGTGCGTTTTCAGCCTTTTCCGGAAAGAATAACAGTTTTGATTGGGATGGCTATGTCAAGAAATATGCTGACTTTGTTCTGAAAAATAACATTCAACGCTTCTTTGAGCTGGATATAGATGTTGTTGTAGGGCTGGAGAAGGTCGAGTATTACCGTAAATATTTGGAAGATCGTACAGGGCGGCGGCCTATTCCTGTTTGGCATGCAAGCCGGGGGAAGGATTATTTTATTCGGATGTGTGAAGATTATCCCTATGTTGCGATCGGTACGACCTCTGCGATGGAAGAGGGTAGGCGGATAAGAGGTAATCCCATGATATTAAAATGGTTTATCGATCAAGCTCACTCTGTCGGTACCCGTATTCATGGGCTTGGATTTACAGATACGATATTTCTTCCTTTTTTGAAGTTTGATAGCGTTGATAGTACGACTTGGTTGTCCGGTTCCAGATTTGGGCAGATTTATTTCTTCAATGGCAAGCAAATGATATATCGTAATCCTCCCCAAGGGATGAGGGCTAAGAATCATGATTTATCGAATAGACACAATTTTAATGAGTGGATAAAATTTCAAAGGTATGCGGAACGATACTTATAACAAGAAAGTCCTTCTGTATTCAGGAGGTATGGATAGTTGGTTGATAGACAAACTCTGGAAACCGGATATAAGGCTTTATGTCGATATGAATACCCGTTATTCAAAAGAGGAAATGAAGCGTCTTCCGGATGATACCATCATTGAGAGATTGGATTTATCAAAGTGGGAACGTGAAGATAAGATTATCCCTCTAAGGAATATGTATTTGATCGGTATTGCGACGAACTATGGCGATGAAATCTGTTTGGGAGCGACAGCCGGTGACCGTGTTCTTGATAAATCGCCTGTATTTGCCGAGTTGTATGAGGACTTACTCGGCTATCTCTACCAAAAACAACATTGGACCGAGAAACGAACGATCAAGATAAACTTGGACTATAAAGCATATACCAAGACTGAGTTGTTGAAGCAATATATAGCTCAAGGAGGTAATATTAGTGAAGCGTTTAGTTCATCGTTCAGTTGTTATGCTCCTGTTGATGGGCACGAATGTTGGAACTGTAAACCGTGCTTCCGTAAATTTATTGCTTTTGCGTTGAATGGATATCCGTTTTCCATGGATGTAATCGGCTGGAATATATCTTATATAAAACATGAAATACTTCCTTTGATCGAATCTGGCGAGTATGGCCGGAAACGGGAGGAGGAAGAGATAAGACAGGTATTAACTCTTTATCGATAAAAATCGTATGTATACAGTAAGGAAGCGTCTAGAGATATCGGCGTCTCATCGTCTGAGTCTCTCTTATGCGAGTAAGTGTGAGAACTTGCATGGGCATAACTGGATCGTAATCGTTTGGTGCAGGTCTAAACAG
This sequence comes from Parabacteroides sp. AF39-10AC, assembly GCF_003635405.1. NCBI lineage: Bacteria > Pseudomonadati > Bacteroidota > Bacteroidia > Bacteroidales > Tannerellaceae > Parabacteroides > Parabacteroides sp. AF39-10AC. Next base: position 132,765 of record NZ_QTLP01000007.1, read on the forward strand.
TTGAATCCAGATGGTATGGTTGTCGACTTTGCCCATGTCAAGCGAATGATCCAGGAGAAACTAGATCATAAGAACTTGAATGAGGTATTATCGTTTAATCCGACAGCGGAAAATATAGCGAAGTGGATCTGTGACCAGATACCTCAATGTTTTAAGGTGATGGTTCAGGAATCAGAGAATAATATAGCGTGGTATGAAAAAGGTAAATGAGATTTTCTTCAGTATCCAGGGAGAAGGGTACTTTACTGGTACGCCAGCTGTTTTTGTTCGCTTCTCTGGATGTAACTTGAGGTGTCCGTTCTGTGATACGGAACACAAAGAAGGCAAGATGTTAAGTGATGATGAGATTATTGCGGAAATAAGGCGTTATCCGGCTTTGCATGTCGTATTGACAGGCGGAGAGCCTTGTATGCAGGTTACATATGATTTGGTTGATAAGATCAAGGCCACTGGCCGATTTGTTCAGATTGAGACAAATGGAACTTTGGTTCCACCTGTAAATATAGACTGGATTACGTGTTCCCCAAAAGAGGGCGGTAAAACAGTCGTGATCAACCCTAATGAACTGAAGGTAGTCTATACCGGACAGGATATGTCGCAATATGATAAATATTCAGCGGGAGTATATTATTTGCAGCCTTGTTCCGGCCGGAATACGAAGGAAGTTATTAACTATATTAAAGAGCATCCGAAATGGAAGTTAAGTTTACAAACACACAAGATATTGAATGTGCGATAAGGACGATCCTTTCTTTTATAGGCGAGGATCCTTGTCGGGAGGGCTTGAAGGGAACGCCGGATCGTATCATAAGAATGTGGAGAGAGATTTTTCGTGGATATGATCTGTCACAAGTGCCTAAAATAACGGTCTTCCCAAATGGCGTGGATGGCCTTTCTTGTGATAGTGTTATCGCGGATTCAGGTGGATTTTATTCAATGTGTGAACATCATATGATGCCTTTCTTTGGGAAGTATTGGTTTGCTTATATACCCAATCCGAAAGGTAAGATACTGGGCATATCGAAAGTTGGTCGTGTCGTTGATTATTGTGCAGCACGGTTACAGGTACAAGAGCGATTGGCAAAGGATATTATTGTGATGATCCAAGAAGCGTTAGGTTCGGAATATCCACCTTTAGCGATGGGTATCGTATTGGAAGGGGAACACTTGTGTAAGTCGATGCGTGGTGTAAAGAAAAAAGGTAAAATGCGTTCTTCTTTCTATTTTGATAATGGAAGTTTACCTGAATTGAGGGCAGAATTGTCCCGATTCGTTAGTTTTGGTTAATTATGACAGAGAAGAATGAAGTAAAAAAGAAAAGTAGGGGGCGTAAATCTGAATATAGAGAAGAGTATGCGGAACAGGCTCTAAAACTTTGTCTGTTAGGTGCAACGGATAAAGAGATCGCTGAGTTCTTCTCTGTCTCAGAACAAACGTTGAACAGCTGGAAAAAGAAGTTTCCTCAATTTCTTGAGTCCTTAAAAAAGGGAAAGGCTGTGGCGGATGCGAATGTCGCTTCGAGACTTTACAGCCGTGCGATTGGCTACGATGCCAAGGCTACGAAGTTCGCTACCAATGAGGGCCGGATTACGGATAAAGTAGAGTATATCGAGCATTATCCTCCGGATACGACAGCCGCTATTTTTTGGTTGAAGAACCGGCAGCCGGCTAAGTGGCGTGATAAGAAAGAGGTCGAGAACCTTGTTAAGCTGGGGGATGAATTGGAATCGATGTCGGATGAAGAACTAGCAGCAATTATCCGTGGCGAAAAAGAGTAAGAGAGAAATATTGATTAGGCAGGCAAAGGCGGCGACCATATTGCGCAAACGGGAGGCTCGGAATGATTTCTGGGCCTATTGTTTATATCATGACCCTAAGTTCTTTGCTAAGCGTCTGTTCTTAAAGAAGGTGGCAGATGCTTTCACCCGGGTGTACGAATCGTATCTGTCGGGTGTGATCCGCCGGCTGGCCGTCTCCATGCCGCCACGTGCCGGGAAGTCTTATATATCATCCTTGTTCATTTCGTGGATGCTTGGCCACTTCCCGGAAGAGTCGGTCATGCGCAACTGCTGTTCCGATACGCTGTATAACAAGCTGTCTTACGACACGCGCGACATCGTCCGTTCTTCCCGGTTTAAGGAAATCTTCCCAGATATACAATTGCGTGGTGATAAACAGAACGTGCATGGCTGGAGCTTGGAAGCTGCCCGGCAGGTGAGTTACTTCGGGGCTGGTGTAGGCGGTACGGTGATCGGCTTCGGTGCTTCTATGTTGGCTATGACGGACGACTTGTATAAGAGTTTAGAAGATGCACTATCTGACACCAATAACGAAAAGGTCTGGTCATGGAAGCAGGGAACACATGATTCCCGTATCGAAGGGAATTGTTGCTCAATCGATATCGGTACCCGCTGGTCTGCCACTGACGTGCTCGGCCGTATGGAGGAGATGGGAAAGTATGACGAGATCATTCGTATCGCCGCCTTGGATGAGAACGACCGTTCTTTTTGTGAGGAGGTACATACTACAGAGTATTACCATGAACTACGAGAGGAAACGGACGATTCCATCTGGTGTGCCGAATATATGCAGGAACCGATCGAGGCAATCGGGTTGTTGTTCCCTAAATCGGAGCTTAACCGATTTAAATTGGCTGATATTGAGGGCAAGCAACCGGACGGTGTTATCGGAGCTACCGATGTGGCTGACGAGGGAGACGATGATTTCTGTGCTCCGATTGCCAAGGTATTCGGTACGAAGTATTTCATTACCGATGTGCTGTTTACGAAAGATAATGTCGAGATCACCGAACCGAAGTTGGTTTCCTTGATCCTTGATACTCGTTGCGACAATATGCGTATCGAGAGTAACAACGGTGGTCGCATATTCGCTCTCAATGTTCGTAAGGCGGTAAAGGCAAAGAACGAGAAATGTATCATTCAGGCGAAACCGACAACTGCCAATAAGGAAACCCGCATCTTGCTGAAATCAGGTTGGATCAAGAAACATTGTTATTTCTTGGCAGAAGGCGAGTATAAGAAAGGTTCGGATTACGACCGGTTTATGAAAGCATTGACCAGCTATAAGAAAGAGGGAGGCAACAAGCATGACGATGCACCTGACGGTATGACGATACTTGCGGAGAATGTAGAGTTTATCGGGTTGTGTCAAAATAATAGGACTAGACAGGTTGCAAGAGCTAGATAAATACTATTTTTGTGAAAATAATAAAAGAGACATGAGTGGAGATATATTATATAAATACAGAGTTTTGTATGGAAAAAATGGTTCGTTGAATGAATTTACTAAAAGACTATTATTTGATGGTCAAATTTATCTATCAGCTTTTGAAAGCTTGAATGATCCATTTGAAGGACAAATTGTTCCGCAATATAAGGGTATCACTAAAGAAAAAGTACTGAATTTGTATCCATGCTTAAAAGATATGCCAGATTTTAATGATATTGATTGGCAAAGTGAGTCTGTAACATCTTATATTCGGGAATTTTTTACTCCCAAGATAAAAGAGGATTTAAAAAAATACGGTGTCTTTTGTGCATCTTCTGATTGTAATAATGATTTATTGTGGGCTCATTATGCTGATTCTCATAAAGGGGTATGTATTGGATTTGATGCTAAAAAGTTAGAGGAAATATCGGGGTATAAAATACTACCTGTTTGTCCTCAGGATAAAAGACCAGAAGTTGAATTTTCTAACAATGGGTCTCATTATGATGAGTATATAGTGAAAATGTTGACTACGAAATCAAGCGCTTGGGAGTATGAACATGAATATAGGATGATTGCATTTAATCCCCCTAAACGAGATATATATTGTTTTGATGCTATAAAAGAAATTTATTTAGGTTGTCGAATTGAAAAAAACAAAGACTTTAATAAAGAAGATTTTGTGAGAAATTTAAAAGAAGTTCATCCTTATTGTGAGATAAAAGAGATGAGAATGAATATTGATACTCTAAAAATAGAAAGTTGCCCACTTATTAAGTAAATAATTATTTGGCATATATTTTATTAAAAAAGTATATGCCAAGTATAAACGACATCCTTGCAAATGAAGATTTTGGGCAGGTAGTTAGTACGCTATGTGTCGATACGATAGAATACCGGGAACCAAGGGAATATTACAGAGAATATCACGGTGAGCGCCGTCGGCGTAAAACCTCTGTCGGCTGGCGTGAACCGAAACGGCTGGCAGTCTATTCGGAGACATTGAAGGATAAGAATGGGGAACCGTTACGGTTGGAAGACAAGATTGTCGATGTGGCACGTATCGTTACCAACTTCCCGAAAAAGGAGGTGCGTACCTCTGTCGCCTTCTTGTTTGGCGGGCAAATGACGATTACGGGAACAGATCAGAACGATGGTTTCCAAGAGTTCAAACGTGTATGGGAACGCCGATTGAAAATGCAATCCGTCTTGAAGTCGTTCGCCCGTAAGGTGCTTTCTGAAAGTAAGGCTGCTCTTGTATTCTATCCGTATACTTCCAAAGGATTAGACGGCAAATTGATTACGGAATTGAAGGTTAAGACGCTTTCTGTTCCTCGTAATGAAAATACTTTCTCTGAATTTTATCCCCACTTCGATGATAACGACGATATGGATGCCTTTATCCATCGTTACCAAGTGAACTCTAATGGTATGATCCGGAACAGCTGTACAATTTGGACAGCAGATAAGATTATTACGGCTATCGATGAAATGGGTGGCTGGGTAATAAAAGAGGTTCCCAATCTATTCGGAAAGATTCCGGTCGTGTATGCAGATGTTTTCCAACCGGAATGGGACGAGGTTGCCGGTATCATGGATGCGCGGGAAATGCGTTTATCCCGTATGGCCGACACTAACGACTACTTTGCGGAACCAATCTTGAAAACGTATGGCGATTCCGATTTACCTTCTAAGGAAACAACCGGGAAAGACCTTAATTTCCCCATTAAGGTCGATGAAGTATCCGGCAAGGAGTATCATGGAGATGCGGACTATCTGACATGGACTGGCTCCCAGCCATCTGTAGATAAAGAATTGGAAGAAACGAAAAACGAACAATTTGCTGGTACATCTACGCCGGATCTTTCTTTTGATAACTTGAAAGGCATTGGCAACCTGTCCGGTGTCGCTCGTAAATTCATGCTGATGGATGCAACTATCAAGGCGAGTGAGAACATGGAAATATTCGGTCCGGTGGTTCAGCGTTGCGTGTCGGTCGTGTTGGCTGGGATATGCAATATTACCAACATCAAGTACCGTCCTCAATTGGTGAACAACCTGATCGATGTGGAATTTGGTTCCATTTTGCCGGAAGATCTGTCCGAGACATTGCAAACTCTGTCCCTTGCCAATGGAGGTAAACCGATCAACGCCCAACGCACGGTTACGGCTCATTCTCCGCTAACAGAAGACTTGGACGAAGAAATGAAGCTGATGGAGGAAGAGGAAGATACAGCAGCGCAACGCAATAATATGATCGGCTTAACAATGGGATATGGAGAATGAAAGAACTATCATTTCATGAGCGACAATTCCTGCAATGTCTGTTCCGGCAACAAGGCAGCATAAAGTATTCGTTTGACGAGTTTGTCCGTAGGATAGGACCTCTTTTGGCTAAATGGTCGGATCATGGAGGTGACCGTGTATGGATAGGCAACGCTACCATAGAGAAGCAAATCGAACGTCTGTTGGATGACCTGCATACGCAGCTCGTAAGCAATATATCCAATACGGCTACCGAAGTCTGGAATTTAGGCAATAGGAAAGCGGATGAACTGGTAACGGGCTATATCAAGGATATGGCTATATCCACTACGCTAAGGGAAAAGTTGTTTTCCCGGAATGGCGATGCGCTGAATACCCTATTGAAGCGTAAAGATGAATTTGGCAAAACTATATCCTCCCGTGTTTGGGATATAACGGACGGAGCTATGGATAATCTGGAGTATTATCTTTCTTCGGGTTTGTCCTCCGGTCGTCCGGCAGCGTTGATCAGCCAAGATATACGGCAATTACTAAACGAACCCAACCGTCGTTTCCGCCGTGTAAGGGATGCGAATGGCAAATTGGTCCCATCCCAACCGATGAAAGATTATCATCCGGGGCAGGGTGTTTATCGCTCGTCTTATAAAAATGCTCTTCGCTTGGCTGCGACGAAAACAAATAAAGCGTTTCGTACTGCCGACTACGAGCGTTGGCAGAATATGGATTTTGTGACTGGTATAGAGGTGGAGCGTTCGCCGACGAATCACGGGCCGTGTCCTGTGTGTGATGCCAAGGCTGGCAAATATCCGAAAGATTTCAAGTTTACCGGATGGCATCCGCACTGTATATGTGTGGCTACACCGATTATGATGGATCATGAGGAGTTCGCTGAATGGTTGCTTCATTAAAGAAAATGAGGGCAACGGGGATTCTGTAGTAAAGTGGCAGTTTACAGAATACACCCGATGCCCTCTAAATTGTTTACTCAATTGCCACGTAATATCTCTATTATACTTTCGCTTTTTGTGCCTGTAGTTTCGAATTTAACTTCTCAGCCTCCTTTTGCATGTTCTCGGAAGCGTGCTTGATGTAGTATAGCATTCCTTCGGTTCTTCCTATCTCTCGACCGGAATTGAAAGCGGCTTGCAGTTCTGGAGTGGAGTACTTACCCATTTCGGAGGGTTTGGCCGTTCTTTTGCCGTTACTATTGTTGGCGGCATTGGAATCCTTGGAATTGATAGACATATATAATAAAAAAAGGTATTCGTGCCTTTCCTGCTGTCTATCACATTCCAAGGGATGTTGTGGTCCCATTACAGTTCCACACAGGGGTACACGAATACCAAATATCGTTATACAATAAATGTGTGTGCATAAAAAATGCCCACATCCCTTAGTTAAATATGATAGACACCGCAAAGATGAGCACTAATTCTGAATTGTGCAAGGAAAAATTTCCCCTCCCTTATATTTTAAACAGAAAACTCTTATGACAATTTTAGATTTAATCAAGGCGGCATGTAAGACGAAAGGCGTGCCGGAGAAGTATGCGGAACGTATTCAGAAAACGTTCAAGATTGAGAAAGCCGAGGGGATGGAGGCTTTCGTGGACCTGTTCAAGGATAATATTCTTCCGGCAATCCAAGAAGCGGAGAATGAAGCTAAGACTACGGCTGAAACGGCCGCTGTCGCCGCTTATGAAGCCAAGCATGGGTTGAAGGATGGTAAACCGGTAGAAGATCCGGATAAGAACAAGAAAACGGAAGAAGAACTGTTAAAGGATCTTAGCCCGGAACTGAAAGCTTATCTGGAAAGTATGAGGAAGAGCGTCGATGATATGGCTAAGAAGGTGGGCGATTCCATTACCAACTCGGCAAACGAGGCTAAGAAAGAAACAGTCCGTAAGCAGTTGAAGGATGCCGGTCTTCCGGATAGCTGGCTGGGACGTGTGGACTTGGCTTCGGAAACCTCTATCGAGGATCAAATCAATGAGCTTTCCGAAGAGTTTACCGGAATCCAGCAAAAGGCGATCGATGATGCCGTGGCCCGTGGTGATTACGCTCCCGGTTCCGTGAATCTTCCGGAGCGTTCCGAGGCGGATTGGGCGAAGCTGATGGATCAGGATGCCGACAAGAGCGCAAATAATCCCGGTGTGGTGAACCTGGGTATTGAATAATCCAAGAAAAGTGTAACGTTATGTACAGAAAAAGAGAAAGAGAATTCCAGTATCCTCCCGGAATTGAAAAGATTATTGAGGATGTGATCGGCGGTGGGACGATTGACCGCCGGGATTTGCGGAACGCTTTGTTCAATGGCAAGTCGTTGGACGAGCTTCCTCCGATCGTGATCGTGGTGAAAGATCCGGAAACGGGGCTGTATCATGTGTTGAAAACAGCGTTGGTTTCAGAAGCGGCCGCTGCCGATGCGACAGCGTATAAGGTAGCCAAGAACCATCTGTTTGGTGTGGGTGACTTCGTGACGATTGGTGGAGCTTTGACAGGCGCGTCCGATAAGATCACGGCTATTGATAAGAGTAATGCGGAGTTTGATACGATCACGTTGGAAGCGACTATCGGTGCTGCCGCAAAAGGTCAGGTATTGGTTCAGGCTAAAGACAAACAGGCTGCGAAAGCCGCCAAGTTGCCTTATGATGGCGAATTGGTTGTCACGATGAATAAAGTCGACTTGACTGTAGCCAACCAGCAGTCCGGGTTACTGGTAAGAGGTACGGTAAACGAATCCTGTATGCCGTTCCCGGTAGATAAGGACTTGAAGGCATTAATGTCGTTTATCCGTTTTGTGTAATCCATTAAAATCAGATATATGGAAAGAAGTTTAATTAAGCAAGTGAATAAAAAGAACATGGCGGCCCGTTTGAATACCCGTCATGTAAAACCGGTTGTCTTCCCGAACTTCTTCGGGGTGAAAAGAAAGACCTCGTTGAAGTGGGAGACTCTGACCGGTGAGAAAGGCGCTCCGGTAATGGCAGACGTGATCTCTTTCGACGCTTCCGCACCGCAGAAGACCCGTGAGGTGATCAGCAAGCTGTCCGGCGATATCCCGAAGACAGCCGTCAAGCGTGGCATGAACGAGAGCGATTACAACGAGTATAAGCAATTGGAACGTGACGCGCAAGGTGACGCGGACCAGTTGGCATTGTTGAATCTGGGTTTCAAGGATCAGGATTTCGTGTATAACTCCGTTCGTGCCCGTTTCGAATGGTGGTGTATGCAGCTCATGAGCCGTGCGGGTTTCCATTTGTCGGCAAAGAACAATGGCGGTGTCGTTACGGCTGAGTTTGTCGGTTGCGGTATGCCGAAGAAGAACCAGCGTAAATCTACTACGGACTGGAGTAACGCTACAACGGCCAATGGATTGCAGGATATTGAGGATACGGTTGTGGCCGCTTCTGCCGAAGGGGTGACGATCCGTTACGTTGTAATGCATGTGGCTGATTTCTCTTTGCTAAAGAAACAGAAATCCACGTTCGACACGTTAAAGGCATGGGTTAATTCGTCCTCCAAGATATTGGTGACAAAGAATCTCATCAACGAGTATCTGGCCGAGCAGGAGATCCCGGTGAAGATCATTACTGTGAACCCGGCTGTCCGTATCGAGGATAGTGCCCATCGTCGTAAGACGATCAATCCTTGGGAGCGTAAGCGTGTATGCTTCTTGGAGGATTTGAAGGTGGGTGACATTCAGCATGGGCCGATCGCCGCCGAGTCTTCCGCTACCTTGCAGAAAATCGCTCTCATGGTTAAGCAGGATTGGATCTTGGTAACCAAATGGTCTGAGCTGGAACCGTTCAAGGAATGGACGAAAGCGGAAGCGAACGCTATTCCTGTCGTGAATGATCCGGATGCCATGTTCATCATGAAAGTGGATGGGAAGGATTGGAACGCTTCCGAGGATACCGAGGGTACGGATGATATCCCGGCGACATTCTTGGGTGAAACCGTCGAACCGGAGGATCAAACGATTCAGGATACTGAAAACGGAGAATAACAATCATGGCTAAGACGATTCGAGATACGATACTCGCTTATCCCGGTCTGGCTGACTGTGAAGATTTTTTGGATAACGTCGTTTTGCCGGGACGCGGTTTTGAAGGTACAGAAGATAGTAAGACGATCGATATCCAAAAACAAAAGCTGGTGGCCGCCGACCTTTATTCCATGGTCGGCGGTCTGCCGGACTTCACGGAAAACAAGCTCTCTATCACGTATCCCCGTGCATGGTATGACGCTACGGCGAAACGACTATACCGGGAGGGAGGAGAACCGGAGAAAGCGGAATTGATAGGCAATAAGATCGAGGTACCCAAAGGAAGGGCGAGAAACAGATGGTAAAGCGATATTCACATACTGCGATAGTGACGATTCAATCCTGTCAATTGGTCAAAGGGGAATGGGTTGCCGGTAAACCGACGGAAATAGAGGTCACTGGGCAATACTACCCGTCCAATAGTGGACAGCAGTTGAAGCGGAACGTCGATGGAAGAGAGTTCATCGTGCATGGTGAGTTTTCGACCAAAGCCCGTCCTGTGGAAAACGCGAAGCATATCCGGATTGACAGTATCGCTCTCGATGTGGATATCATTAGCTGGGAACCGTTTCAGACTCACTCTGTAATCTATGTGTAGTTTATGGCAAGGAAAGGTGGTTTGACTCCAATGTGGAGTGATAGGGAAGTAGGGCGTTGGTTCGATTACTATGTGGATCGGGCGGAAGAGCGGATATACAAGTTATTGCAACGTGCCGGGGAAGAGTTCGTGAAGATCGCTCGAAAAAAAGGGAACTATCAGAATCATACCGGTAACCTCCGTAGCTCAATCGGTTATGTGATCGTTAAGGATGGCGATATATTGACCGAGAACTATGAGCAATCCACGGAAGGAACGGATAAACAGACCGGTATCAGGGAAGCGAAACGTTTGGTTTCCGAGCTGATCCCTCTTTATAAAAGGGGCTGGGTATTGATTGGTGTAGCCGCTATGCCTTATGCCAAGTATGTGGAAGCAATCGAAAATCTGGATGTTATCTCTGTCGCCACGGAACATGCCGAGGATTGGATCAAGAAACAGAGTCGAACGTTATTTGATAAACTCGCTGAGAAAGGATATTGAACATGGCAGATCAGTTTGATATAGTGGATATCGTATATAATGCGGTTGAGCCGGCGAGTACGGGCTTTATCCTGTATAAGGATCAATCCGGCGATGGCGAGAAAAGAAATCATATCACGATCCGCTCTCTGGCCTTGAATGGGAAAGATTATGTCAACAAGGGATCGATAAATATCAATATCTTCGTCAAGAGACCCTCGAAAGGCGTATCGGATCGACAGTTGATGATAGAGACCGTACGAGGCGTGAGGTTCGTGTTGCGGGATATCAAGCCGCCGTTGGGGATGTATTGGAAATCTCGGATCGTCTGGTCTGAGCCTATGGGCGAGGCCAAGGATGGCTTCGATTGTACGAATATTAGATTAGAGGTTATAACAGAATTAGATTAGTGATATGGAAAGAAGTTTAGCGCTGGATGTGGCGTATTTAGGAGTTGCGGAACCCGGGGATGGCGTAGCCGGTACCGAGTTCACCCAATGCGTTGACGTGGATACGGTGACGTTCAATTTCTCGGACGCCAAGGAGCTTAGTTTTACGTCCATGGGACATGAGGATCCTTGGGCGGTGGTGAGTCGGAAAGGAGATCCTTCCAGTATAGAGTTCACTATCCCTTCTCCTACGAGCGACGAGATGAAAATGTTTTGCGGGGGAACCGTTTCCGGTGATAAATGGGAGGCTCCCTTGTCTACGCCCTCGATATTGAAGACGATCAGGCTACAGAGCCTGCCGTACCAAGGTAAGTTCACGGAATATGTCTTTGTCAAGTGCTCTGTGTTCGGGAAGATCAGCCAAGCCCCGGATAAGGAGAATTGCGATCTCTTATTGGTAAAGGCCACGATCATGACACCGGTATCTGCGGCTGGCAAACAAGCGTCCCCGTATAGCAGGGCGGTGAAGGCCGTATCGGAAGACACGGAATGATGTTTTTTGTTTAGGTTGTCTAGAGCCTCGGTTTTTGCCGGGGCTCTTATATTTTAGAGGAAAATCATGAGCGTAAAGCGAGCACTACAGATTGAGAGCGACGTGGTGACAAGTCGGTCAGTCGTGATTCCTTTCGAGTTCAAGCCGGAGACGATCCCGGCGGGTAAGAACGTTGGTGATAGTATCGTTATCACCCCGATCACGGTAAGGACCGGGTTTAGGATACGGCCGTTACTCTTGCGGATTGACAAGGCGGACAAGGATGCTATCGTGGCTCATAAGGATGTTACGTTTGATAGTGTACTGTCGGAGTTGATGGCGAAATATGACGAGTTGATCTTTGAGATCGTATGTTTGGGTATCCATAACAAGAAAGGGGACATGCCCGCTTGGTTCCGGGAGGTACTGAAAGACAATTGTACATGGGAAGACCTGTATATCCTTTTGAACGCTATCCTCTTTCGTCTGGGTTGTAACCCTTTTTCTCGTACTATCATAGCTTTGGAAGCTGTGAGCCCGTTAAGCGAAGAGGAGATAATAGCCCTTCAAGAAAACAACGAGACTTGGGTAGGTCGGAGCCGGTGACGCAAAGTAGCTTCATGTTCCTTGTGCTATGTAACGAGGCGTTCGGGTATACGCATGAGCGGACATTGGACAGCGATCTGGCGCTTGTCATGTCCATGCTACGGGAACATGGTTACTTGGTGAACGACCGGAACAAATCACTGCTCGTGGACGATGATGAATCCGGGGATAATCATGGCGAGTGGGTCGAGGTAATCGATTTCGATACGGGAAAAAAGAAAAGGGTTCGAAGAATGAGCCCGGTATGATATATATTACTTTGCGTAGAGAACGTTTGTCATAGTGATTTTGGTTGTAAAAAAACCGACGAACCGTGAGGCTGGTCGGTTTTTGTTCTCTGTAAATGTGTCAAGATCTTCAGAGTGTCTGCTCGATAACCAGAGCGGTGTCTTCTAGCGAAAAGTAATTGGGTAACGCTCCGGATGGATTATGCTGTCAATCTCAAGATCCACATCAATTGCGTCCCAACACAACGAATCCTCGTCCGGTATGGTCACGTCCAATACATCCGATACTTTTGCATTTCTGAACCAAGGGTATCTGTCATACGATAGATAATATTCCTTCCCTCCTACGAAAAGGAGGATACCGTGTGCATTAATCATTGTTACTCCCGCAGGGGGTGTTCCATTCATTTTTTTATTATATCGAGGCCGGACAAGCTGCATGAGAATATTCGTTGATATCTATAAGATGGATATTCAAAACATCTTCAATATCAAAAAGAGTGCTGGTTGTAAAGTTGTGGTCACCTCTTAACCATTTGGATATCTCAGAGGGACGTTTACTCATTTTTTCGGCAAATTCCTTTTGGGATAGACCTTTCCTTTTGATACCTTCTGCTATTTTTACGGCAAGCATCATACGTCTTTCCATGTTCTTGGCTCTTTTCGTGTCTATATTGCCAAGTACTGTATCCAAAATAGATGTATTGTTCATATTTATTCCTCCTTCAATTTTAAATTACCTAAGAAAAAACCGTTATCATCGAGATGTATATCCTTGTTTTTGATGGCTTCTGATATGATTCTGGATATTCGAACCACTGTTTCAGCTTCTTTTTTTAAGGAAGAACTTTCTTGATAAGCTCTAATGTTTTTGGGTTTGTATCCTCCACCTCCAACAACGATAGCAACGTTAGCAAATCGAATACAATAGATTCTTAATTTTTTATCAGGACTATCAAATAGGGCGCAGACACCATCACCGGGTTTCCCTTCGTTTAGCTTGAAAAAATGTTCGGCTGCCCCAGTTTTTGTAGCCATAATTTTCAATTTAGATACGATATCTTCTATTTCGGTTGGGTATTCAGAATAGTTGTTCTGAAGAAATTGTTCAAAAACGCTCTGATCCTCTTGATTGAGAATGACAGAATATATTTGAGTCTTCTTTCCTGACAGTTGCTTTATTTTGACAATCTCAAGTTCCACGATGAATTTTTTTCTTTTTACAAAAGAACGAAGAAAAAGCGACAAGGCAAAAGAAAATGTCGAAAAAGATAACTTATAAGTGAATTTTTAACGGTTGACAGTCTCACATGAAAGGCTATCCTATATTTTACCATAAACGCATTATGGGAATCAGAAATAGAGAGGGCAGTCTGTACATGGCTACCGGGATCGACAACTCCGGCTTGTACGAAGGAAAACGCGAGGCTATGGGAATTATCAAGACTCTGGCAAGCGATATCACCTCTTTTGATATATTTGGCGGTATCGGTATCAGTGCGGCGACGGCGTTTGCGCAAGCGGCCAAGAGCTCGTATGAGTTTGAGAAGGAATTTCGCAAGAACATGCTGGAAGTGGCGACCATTTCCACTCAAGTAACGGATGATATGACCGGTTTCATGAATCAGGTCATGTCCATAACCCAAGAGATACCGATCAAGGCTCCGGAGGCCGCCAAGGCGTTATATAGCATTGTTTCCGCCGGACATGACGGGGCGGATGGCATGAAGATCCTAGAAGTTTCGGCTAAAGCTGCCGTGGGAGGGCTTACGGAAACCGAGACGGCAGCTGATGCTATTACAACGATCCTGAATGCTTATAAGATGTCTGCGGAGGAAGCCGGTACGGTCTCGGACCAGCTTTTTACAACCGTCCGGTTGGGTAAGACTACATTTGGCGAATTGGGAGCCTCCATAGCCCAAGTTGCTCCTATTGCGGCTGCGTATGGGATTAGTATCGACCAAGTGTTGGGTGCTGTCGCTTCATTGACCAAGCAAGGAACGCCGACGGCGCAGGCTATGACACAGATCCGTGCCGCTATCCAAGGAACCGCCGGAGAACTTGGAGACGCCGCTTTCCAAGGTCGTACTTTCCAAGAGGCATTACAATTGATTTATGAGAAGGCTGGTGGTTCCGCTTCCAAGATGAAGGAAATGCTTGGCACGGATGAAGGCCTGGCCGCTACACTGGCTTTGACTGGAAAGAATGCAAAGGCGGCAGCAAATGATTTGGGAGAGTTGCAGGGCTCCTTGGGTGCGACAGAGGCTGCGTTTGAGAAGATGGCTGACGCCGCCGATAATCAGCTCACGTTGTTGGCGAATAATGTACAGGCTTATTTGCGCCCAATGGGAGAGAGGATATTGAAAGAGGTGTCAGATATCGCCAAGGCGTTTAATGAGGCTTTTGAGAACAATGATATCGAGGGGACGATATCGAGGGTTGAGGCATTGGTGAAAAATGCGGCGGGAGCGTTTCTTTCTTATAAAACAGCTATTTTGTTGGTTCAAGTGGCGCAACGATCTTATATCAAGACATCAGCTTTGAGCAGACTGGCGACGATTCAGCATACGACCGCAACTGCGCTGCTTACAGGTGCTTTGAAAAAACAGGCTGTCGCAATGTTGGCCGCCGGAAAAGCTGCCCTTGCAAATCCGTATGTCTTGGCCGTGGCGGGTGTTACGGCCCTTGGGTATGCGATCTTCAAGCTCGCGACACAGGCGACGGCATCAGAGAAGGCGTTGGATTCCCATAACAAGAGGGTCGCAGAGATGAAGGACTGGATAGAAGGCATGAGATCTCAAACGGATGAACTATTGAATGCTTTGCGCGACGATAACAAGTCCATGTTACAGAAAGTGGAGGCATACGAGAAATTACAAGCCCTCTATCCGGATGAACTGAAAAATCTATCCTTGCAAAAGTTCATGTTGATGGATATGACGGAGGCTAATAAGATGCTTTCTAAATCGATAGATGAGCGAACCATGGCCCAACAGCGCGCTACCGTAAACTCCATAGAGGATGAAATTGCAAAAAATAACCATCGAATCTCCCAGCTAGACAAGAAAAGTTGGATTGATACCAGCTTTTCGGAGGCATTTGAGTTACGTCGTTTACGAAAACGGAACGAGCAGTTGAAGATTGAGCATGATAAAGCGGTTGAGATAGTCGTACAAGGATTGAAGGCTCGTACGAAGGCGGAGGCGTTAGCTAGTAGCCAACAAGAGGAGGAAAAGGCGAAAATAGCTACACCTATTGATAAAAAGGAACTAGAAAAGCGAAAAAAGCTTCAAGACGAACTCCTATCCCTCCGCCGGCAGAACCAGCAATCCGAGATCGATCTGATGAAAGAAGGCTCCGCAAAGAAGATCGCCCAGATAAACCTAGACTATGACAATGAGATCGCCGCCATACTTACCAAGGAAAAAGAGTGGAAAGACGCTCAAGGCGGCAAACTGACTAAGGAACAGACCGTGGAGATTCGTACAGCCTTGGTGAACTCATACGTCAAACGGGAGCGATCGACCTCTAATGTGAATAAGGAACAACTGGAGGAAGAGAAACGTGCCATGAACGAGTATCTGAAAGAATACGGTTCTTATCTTGATAAGAGAGATGCTATCACGGCTCTTTATAACGAGAAGATAGCCAAGGCTACGACGGAAGGCGAGCGTAAGTCCCTTTCCGAGGCCATGAAAAGGGAACTGTCTGATCTCGACATAGAGGCGAGCAAGACGACTTCCGCTATCAGTCGGTTGTTCGGTGACATGAAAGACAAGACCCTCTCCGAGTTGGAGGCCATCAACCGGAAGGGGCGTGAAGCCTTGGAGTTCTTGAAAAGCGGTGTCTGGGATGAGAGCAAGGGCAAGGATTTCGGTATCACGAAAGAGACGTTTGAACTGTGGAGTAAATCACCCGATAAACTAAAAGATATCTCGGACGCGCTCAAGGAGAACAAGGAAGCTGCGGACAAGTTGCGCCCGGCATACGAGAAGGTCGCCAAAGATCTGAAAGGCGTATTTGAGGCTGGTAACGATACGAAAAAGCTGCGACAGGCAATTGACGATATAGAGGAAGGGCTTGGCGAAATCATGCGGTCCGGGCAATTCCTCTCTGATACTTTCTCGAAACTCGGGGATTCGTTCGGTGGTGCGTTCGGTGAGATAGCCGAAGGCTTGAATGTGGCCATGGACGCGGTCAATTCCGCCATGGACGGGGCGAAAGCCGGTGCGATGTTCGGGCCGATCGGTGCGTCTGCCGGTGCCGCTATCGGGGTGGTCACATCCCTTGCCTCCTCTATCGCCAAGATCCATGACAAGAAGAACGAGAGTCGTATCCAGCGTTTGCAGGATCAGATCGACACGTTGGACAAGTCGTACGATAAGCTGGGCAGGTCCATCGAGAAAGCCTATTCCAAGGATGCCTCCAAGCTTATCGACCAGCAGAATAAGCTATTGGAACAGCAAAAAGTGCTTATCCAAAACCAGATCAAGGAGGAGGAGGACAAGAAGAAAACCGACAATGACCGCATCAAGGAGTGGCGGGACCAGATAGACGAGATCAATAACACCATAGCGGATAATAAGGAGGCCGGCAAGGACGCCATTTTCGGTAGTGACATAAAATCGGCGATCGACGATTTCGCCAACGCTTACGCCGACGCGTGGGCCGCCGGGGAGGACAAGGCGCGATCGGCCAAGGATCTCGTGAGGAAGATGATAAGGAACATGGTCACGGAGTCGATCAAGGCCACCGCATCCGATCCCATGAAAGAGATCCGGGAGAAGCTGCTCGAGTTCTGGTCCGACGATTATATCAGCGACTGGGAACAGGATTATCTGGATCGGAAGGCGCAGGAGCTGGCCGACGACCTCGACCGTAAGTTTGGTTGGGCCGACAAATATTTCAATACCGGTAACGCGGTAGAGGAGGACGACGGGCGTACGGCCTCGTCCAAAGGTGTTGGTTCCATCTCCCAGGACTCCGCGGATGTTATAGACGGTAAGATGTCGACCCAACTTATATTTTTAGATAGGACGTTGGTGCAAGTGACGGGTATAGCCGACCAGATGCGCTTCATCTACGACCTCCAGACAAGGGGCTGGAAGAACGTGGAGGCGATCAAGGACCTGTCCGGGAAGGTGTCGGAGAACACGGCCAAGGTAGCGGAGATCTCCGGACGTATAGAGGCCCTATCCGAGAAGATAGAGGCCAATACCAAGTCGGCGGCCTCCGGTATAAAGACTATTAACGACAAGGGGATATTAATGAGATCAAGATAATGATGGAGACGGTTAACGACATAATCAAATCGGCCCTCTCGCTCGGGGCATGCAGTGGTTCTAACGGGGTGACGGACTGGAGAAGCCTCGTGTGGCTGTTCTTCAGCCCGCAGGGGCGTGAGTTTTGCGCGGAGAATGATTTCCCGTCGTTAGACATGTTCCGTGGCATGGCCGGTCACGTGATGCCCTACGGGGTGTACGTTGACTCCGGCCACGTGTACGTAACCAATCCCGGCAATATCGCCGTGATAGGTGATACGGATGCGGTGATAACGATAGACGATAACGAGCGTGTTCACAAGGTGATCCTCATGCACGGCGGCAAGGCTAGGGTCGTGGCGAGCGACTACGCCGTGATCCTGCTGGTGAATATCGGGGGAGAGGTTGAGATAAACAAGGATAATACCGTGGTGATCTTATGAGGGGTGAGTTATACATAGACAACCGAGACGCCTACACCGATTTCGGCGTATGGATCACGGAGGGAGGTTACGACGGCCTTCTCCCGTTCCCCGAGCTGGTGGAACCGGATAGGAACGACTGGCCGGACGAGGACGGCATAGAGCCGGACTTGGAAAAGCCCACCTTGAAACCACGGGAGCTCAACATCACGTTCGTCCGCAGCGTGGACGGAAGATCCGCCGGCGCTCTCGTCGAGCACCTATCGAAGTCCGGGTATCACCTCTTCCGTATCCCCTCGCTGGGCAGGGAGTGGAGCTTGCGACTCATCCAGAGCCCGGCATATGAGGATTGGGACACGTTGGAGGCCTTCACGTTACGGTTCGCCGAGGATCAGCCCGTAAGACCCTCGTTCATGGCGATCCCGGAGGGTAGAGCGTATGTTCCTCCATCCGAGTACGAGCTGGACGGCGTACCCTTGGATCGATACGGCGTGATGGTGACGGAGGGCCGGGACGAGATCATGAGATCTCCGACCGTGAAGACTAACCTGTCCCGTACGGTACTGGACGTTGACGGTAGGATCTACGATGCCGGCAAGGTGGTGTATAATAGCAAGGAGGTCACTCTTAAATGCTGTCTCATCGCCGGCTCAATGACGACATTCTGGAGTTGTTACGACGCCCTGTTGGATGCCTTGATCCAGCCGGGCGAGCGTTCGCTGTACGTGGATTACAACGTGGAGGAATACCCCTGCTACTACAAGAGGACGTCCGGCTGGAAGCTTGAGAGCCTCCGGGGTCGTATGGTGGTGACATTCAACCTCACGCTGGAGTTCACGGTGTTCCGGATGGATGGTATCGATTACCTGCTGGCTACCGAGGCCGGGGAACTGGTGGTCACGGAGGATGGGGAGTATTACATAGACTTGAACATATATGCCGATTAAGAAAAAGAAAATATCAGAACTCACGCTGGCTGACAGCCTTACCGGTCTGTACACGATCGGTTGCAAGATCATAGACGGCATACAAACCAGCGTGAAGGTGAGCCTCGGAACCATCCAGACGGCTTACGAGAACATGCTCACGGAGATCTCCAACGCCCGTGCCGCCACTAAGGCGGCCAATACGGCGGCCTCCAATGCCAACACCGCCAAGCTGAACGCCGAGGCGGCCACGTCAAAGGCCAATACGGCTACGGCGAACGCCATCACCGCGACAGGGAATGCCAATACCGCAACCGGTAAGGCTAATACCGCAGCTGATTTAGCCAATAAAGCCGCGGCTAACGCTAATGCCGCTCACGATGGGTTAGAGAAGATCAAGGAAGATACCGAAATCGCAACTAAAAACGCAAATGACGCGGCGAAATTGGCGAATGAGAAAGCTTCTTACGCCAACACGCAGGGTAACTTCGCCAAGACACAGGGTGACCGCGCGCAAGAGCTGGCCGACCACCCGTGGAAGGTTGGCGATAACGGCAACTGGTGGAAATGGGATCTGGATGGGGACAGGTATGTCGATACGGGCATCCTCGCTAAGGGAGGTGTCTTGTACCCGACCTTCACGATCAACCCCGCCGACATGACGCTGGTGATGTCCTACGAGGACGAGGTGTCACCAAACCTTGTCAAGCTCAACCAAGAGACCGGTGAGCTGTATTTGAACGTATGACCAAAAAAAGGAAGGAGGAATTATAATGAGTCAGATAGTATTGGGGAAGGTGGCGTTCGTCGATAAGGGCGTTTATGCCACGGCGAGTACGTACAACACCTTCGATTTCGTCGTCACGGATGATAGCTGCTACCTCTGTGTCAAGGACGGAAACAAGAACCACCCCTTGACCGATACGGCTTGGTGGAAATGTATCGCCCGTGGTACGCAGGCAACGGAAGCGGCCAAGACCGCCCTTGCGGAGGCGAATAAGGCTATCGAGGCCACGAGGAACGCTATCTCTGCTGCGGGTTTGGCTAACGCTAAAGCGTTGGAGGCTGGGAAACAGGCTGATTTGGCCGGTCGAGCATCTGATGAGGCTTTGGCTGCCGCTGTCGAGGCTGAGGCGATGATTTCCGAGGGCAATGCGCAGATCGCTTCCATGAAAGCGGCCGAGCAATCGTTGATGAGTCAAGCGCTTCTTGCCCCTACCCGTATGGAGCTGAAATATGTCAAGAGGATAACGTTAGGGAATGCCGTCGCCCAGAAGATAGCCGTGAGTCTTTTTCCAGCTTATGTATTACCTAATGTGATATTTCAACAGGCGTTTTATTCCGGTGATGCGTTGTACGTGGACCCACGTGGAAACTTGACTGTCCGTAAGACCGGCACGGCCACGATCCACGTTATCCCGTCGCATAACACCTCGTTGTCCCAAACGATAGTCATTGAGGTTACTGCCCCGGTCATTCGTAAGGCCGGTAGCGTGATGAGATTTTTATCCGGTAGCCGGATACGAAAGGTATAATTGTCTAACATTTTAATATACAGAATCATGTCATTAACAACAGCAGAGGAGGAGAAGGTACGCGCTATCATCACGGCCTTCGATAACGGCAAGACGATCGACCAGCTGCCCTTGGCCGACACGAGCCAGCCCTCCAAGTATTTGATCGAGGGAGTGTCCAAGGAAACGGGCGAGTCGGTTAAGATCCCTTTCGCCGACGCGGTATCGATCGTGAACAAGCACGTCGCTATCCGTCGCTGGAAACGTGGTCAGGGCACGCCAGTCGGCGAGGCTTACGGTAATATCGATTTCCTGCGGGATCTTCCCTCCGTGATCGGTCTGGGCTGCTACCTCGTGTCCGTTGACCGTAGCCGGCGTAAGCTTGACCCGACGAACCACCGTCGTTTCGCCGACGGCAGTCCCGCCGCCTTGGACGGCACGATGGGCGATTACCTGTGGTGCTGGAACGCCCACTACTACTCTTGGTGGGTTGACTCCACCTATTATTACGAGGCTGTCAGCCCGACCCCGATCGAGGGTCATTTGAACTATTACATCCCGGCCGGGGGTACGTCGGCCTTGGGAGCCGGCGTCATGGACCGTACGAGCGGCACGTTGGTCTCCGTCGTCAGTGACGATCCCCGTTATCGTGGCGGGAACAACGACGCGACGAGGGACGGGAAGCACAACACGCAGCTAGGCATGGTTGCCACGAACATGAACGCCGCGGCTTTCGGCACGGCCGCCCGCAAGAAGGGTGAGGGCTGGGAATCCGGCTGGTTCGTCGCGAACAGCGTCGTCGGTTATCTCTACCGCCTTATCATGGGTACCCGTGATTGCCAGTCCGCGTTGAACCCGGTAAAGGACTCCAATGGCCTATATCAGGGCGGTACCGGTAAGGGAGTTACGGAATGGTCTTGGGATCCTTGGTCGAGCCATAACGGTGGTTATCCGATTATTCCGACGAGCGTAGGGATCGAGTTGGGGGACTCGGTCGGCGTGAGCGACTACGCCGTGAAGGGCTCGGACGGTGGTACCGTCCACCAAGCGCACGTCCCTTGCTTCCTAGGCTTGAAGAACTTCTACGGGCATATCGGTCTGATCGAGCGTGGCGCTTTGATAAACAAGCTGTCCGACAGTAGCGGAGATTATTATGTCGCCCCGTCCCTTTACTCGGCTTTCAACATCAACTCGATCGAGGGTCTGATAAAGGCCGCGAAGGTTCCTAAGAACGATCCCAGTGGCTGGAAATATATCACTGAGCTCAGTATGCAGAATCTATGCTCCGCCCCGACTGTCGCCTCCGGCAGCTCCAGCACCTATTATTGCGACGGTTGGTATAACGACAACGCCAGTTCCGGCCTTCGCTGTCCGTTCCGTCGTGGTCCTGCGAGCGGCGGTGCTATTGCCGGCTTAGCGTACCTCTATGGTAGCATTGCGGTCTCGTACGCTTACGTGGACTGGTCGTCGCCCCTCTGCTATTTTGCAGAGGACGTAAGCCCCGTGCCCGTGCAGTACTAGCGTTCATTGTGTTCGGGTGTCCATCGTGTCCATCAGGGTGCGAAGCGCCCGAGCACCCAAGGCACGTAAGTGCCGCATCTTAGTTCTTTGACATGTTGTTTCCGTTCCTGTTTTATTTTTCCCGCCGTAAGGCGGTCGCACTTGAAAAATTAAATATTACCTTTGTTCCGCCTATTGATTGGGCGGGTTGTCTTCTCTGACGTCCAGTTCCGGCCTTCGCTGTCCGTTCCGTCGTGGTCCTGCGAGCAACGGTGCTAATGCCGGCTTAGCGTACCTCAATGGTAACAATGCGGTCTCGAACGCTAACGTGAACTGGTCGTCGCCCCTAGGATACGCCGCTGATTTATTCAGTAAGAAGAAGTGGAGGAGAGACCCTGTCACTGGACAAAAAATCAAGGCTAAGGGTATAGTCCCGGTAGGTTGATAAACCGACGGCTCATGACCTGATGGCGATTGCAGACACTGGACACTAAAAGACACTTGGGACACCATGAGGAGAAAAGGTGACTTTTCCGGGGATATAGCCCGGAAAGAAAACTATTACAAGGCTTTTGATCATGCCAGCAAGAACAAGCATGGCAAAAAGGCCATAATAAAGTTCGAGGCGGACTTGGAAAAGAACCTTTCCTATCTCCTATACTCTTTTGAAAACGGGACGTTCGTAACCTCCCCGTATCGTTTCATGACCGTCCATGAGCCGAAAAAACGTCTTATCGGGATGCTCCCTTTCCCGGATCATGTCCAGCACTGGGCGATGCTCAATGAGGTGGAGGATTATTTTACGAGATCCTTCTCCGCGTATACCTACGGAGGGGTGAGAGGACGCGGTCCCCACGCCTACATGAGGATGATCCGGAAGGTCTTAAGAAAATATCCGGAACGTACCACCGACTATCTCCTGTGCGATATCCACCACTTCTATCCGACCGTCAATCACCCGGTACTGAAAAGCCAGCTCAGGACACGTATCAAGGATAATCATTTATTGCGAAGGCTTGATGAGATCATCGATAGCGTCGAGGGGGATACCGGTATGTTCCCCGGCACGAAGCTGGCGCAGTTCTTCTCGCTTGTCTATCTTTATCTTTTCGATCACGATTTGAAGCGGTGCTTCCATGTCGGGGAATGCCCGGCTTTGGTTGAGTACTACACGAAAAGATATATCGAGGAAAGTATCGCGACGGCCAAAACAGAACATGATTATGAGGAGTTATCCAAAGGGATCCAATATCTCTCGGACAGGTTCAAGGGATATCTGAACCGTCTGGATTTCTGCTACCGTCTCGCCGATGATGTCCTGATACTGCATGAGGACACCGTATTCTTGCACCTTGTCATCGAGTGGATCGGTCTTTATTACGCTAACGAGCTTAGGATCGGTCTTAACCCGAGATGGAAGATCGGGCACGTGACGGACGGTGTCGATACGGGGGGATACGTGCATTTCCCGGATCACGTCCGTGTCCGGAAACGTAACAAGGTGGCTCTCTGCCGCCAGATAGCGAGATTGAGAAAGAAGGGTTTGCCGGACGAGGAGATAAGGAGGAGGGCCTCTTCCCGTATAGGCTTCATTCAACACGCTGATACGAGTAATCTATTAAATAAATTAGGAATGGAAACACCAAGGAAAAGACTGGGACAGGTGATAAGGAATAAAAAAAGTCCGTGGGAGGATCTCCCGGCCGACCGGAAAATGAGATTCGAGGATATACTTTATGATACCCGGATACCGGAGGACCGGAGAGGCCCCGAGGAGGACAGGCTGATTGAGTTGATCGATTATAAGATTGAGGATAGCAAGATCGAGAGAAACGAGGACGGCACGCCAAAGAAGTGCCTCGCCATACGTTTCCGATGGAAAGGCGAGGAGCGTTACGCTTTCACCGGTTCCGCCGTCTTGATTGATCAGGCGCTCACGGACTTCTCTCACGAGGACTTGCCGGTGGATACCGTGATAAAGGTGCTCACCAACAAGTTCGGTAAGAAATTTTTCAGGTTCACTTGACCCGTGGGGATCGCTCTTGGCCGATCCTTCCGGGTCGGCTAAAAAACATTTAAATATATGGAGACAAGAGCGATTTACACGGAGAGAAAGACATTCGTAAAATACGATGACAACCATTACCTGCTATACCTGAACGAGGAGGTCTTGGAGAACCACGTTCCGGAGGGCCACGGGGGCGAACCGGAACCGGAGCCTTGCACGGCTTACGCCTATACCGGCACGTGCGAGGATGGCGGCACGCTGGTCGAGGCGACTTCCGCGAGTTATGACAGTCTCGTGTCCGGATTGGTCCGGAGAGAGTATTCCGCCGATCGGGTAGAGGCGATAACGCTGAATAAATTGAGCTCGGATAATGAGAGAAAGGCCGAGTTTGAGGCCGAGTTCGCCTGTCTGGAGCGTTACCGTAACGACTGCAAGGCGAGGGTACGTGCCTTGCTGGGTATGCCCGAAAGCGTCTCGAACACCCTTTAAATACCGTTCGAGATGCGTATCTATGATAAGACAGGCGAGGTATTGCTTGACATCCCGGTGGACGATGACAGCTATCGTTACCGGGCGATAGCGCAAGCGAAGAAGGTGGAGCTGCGTTACTCCCTAGTGGATCACGTGGAGCTGCCCACCGGGGCGTATATCGAGTACCAGGGGGAAAGGTACACGCTGTGGTACCCTTCGGATTTCAAGAAGGAGGGCACGAGGGTCCTCGACTATACCGTCACCTTCGGCGGCAACGAGGAGATCCTGAAAAAATATAAGTACAAGCTGTTGTCCGACAAGCCGTACAAGCTCAAGTTCGTCATGACGGCCACGCCGGGGATGTTCATGGAGCTGCTGGTGGACAACTTGAATCTTTATGATTCCGGCTGGACGGTCGGTACGGTGATCGAGGCCCCGGAGAAACTGTTGTCGTTCAACCATGAGAAATGCTGGGCTGTATTGGGGCGTTTGGCCGAGGAGTTCGACACGGAGTTCGAGATCGTCGGAAAGACAGTTCACTTGCGCAAGGTGGAGTACTTCAAGGATGCCCCGGTCGCTCTCAGCTATGGCAAGGGAAACGGTTTCCTTCCGGGTGTAGGTCGTGCGAACCAAGGCGACAACCTCCCCGTGGAGATATTGTACGTGCAAGGCGGTGAGCGGAATATCGATTACTCGGCCTATGGCAGCCAGACCTTGCTGCTCCCCAAGTCGCAGGAGCTTTCCTATCAAGGCAGACGCTACAAGACCGACAAGGACGGGATGTATGTCACTCGTGCGGACAGGCCCCTTTCCTCTTATAATGAGGACAGCTACGATGCCAGCGATATATATCCATCCAGGGTTGGCACGGTGAGCGAGACCGACACGGAGCCGGGCGAGGACACGGACGGGAACGATGTCACGTTCTACAACTTCTATGACTCATCGGTTCCCGCCAACCTCAATTTCGAGGATTGCCTAATCGCCGGTCAGACCATGACGGTTATTTTCCAGACAGGCCGTCTGGCGGGCCGTGAGTTCGACGTAAAGTACATACATGACGGTCGTAAGTTCGAGATCGTACCGGCTGAGCAGGACGGCATGGATCTTCCCAACTCGTCCCTGTATCCGGAGGTGGGAGACAAGTACGCCGTCTTTAACATATCCCTTCCCACAGCCTACGTATGCGACAACGCCGCCAAGACCGGGGCGAGCTGGGACATGTTCCGGGAGGCGGTACGCTACCTGTACGAGCGTGAGGAGCGGCAATTCACATTCAGCGGAGAGCTGGACGGCATATGGGCCAAGAAGAATTGGTTGGCGATCGGCGCCAAGCTGGCACCCGGCGGTTATGTCGATTTCAGCGATCCCCAGTTCCAGCCGGACGGTATCCTGATCCGGGTCACCGGGGTGAGGGATCACATTAATAGGCCCCACAGTCCGGAGCTTGAGCTATCCAACACGCCGGTAGGCGGTTTCCTGTCCGATGAGCTGGGCAAGCTGGAGAGCGAGGAGGTGACGAACGAGACACGGCACAAGCAGGCCGTATCGTTCACCCTTCGCCGTTGGCGTGACGCGGTGGAGATGCAGGGGATGCTGGAGAGAGCGTTCAAGGATTACGGCAAGGGGCAGGCGATGTCGTGGCTTCGCACCATGTCGGTATTGGTGGGACATGAGTCGTTGCAGTTCCGTTTCGTCAACCGTATTCCCACGGAGGACGGACAGGCGGTCACCGAGGTGGATCACGCCTTCACGTATGACCAGCGGAAACGTACGCTTGCCACCCCCTCCGGGATCTTGCAGCACATGACGTTGGGGATAGACTCGCTCGCCCCCTCCCACAAGGTGACGGAGTACAGGTATTGGAACGTGGCGGCTTATACGTCTCCCTATCTAGGTGATGACACGGAGGCCATGTACCTGTACGCCCGCTGCGCCAAGTCGGGATCGTCCGGCTCTTTCCTTCTCAGCAAGGAGCCGAGGGACTTGGATGACGGCTCGTATTACAATCTCCTTTGCGGGGCCTTGAGTACAGAGGTGGACGGCCAGCGCAGTTTCTCCACGCTTTACGGCTTCAGCGAGATCGGCCCGGGCTGGATGCGGCTGAACAAGATCATCAACACGGACGGCACGCAATACTGGGACATGCTCTCCAAGGCGTTCCGGATCGGCGATGACAACGCTTTCCTCTCATATGACCAGCGAGACGGTCTCGTGTTGAAAGGCAGTATCTACCAATCGCCCTCCGGCGAGATCGACTATCCGGAGGTGGATCGGGGCGCTTACTCCGATAAGTCCGTCTATTACCCCGGCGACAAGGTATCTTACGATGGTAACGTGTATAAGTGTATATCCCAGACCACGCCCGGTACCGATCCCACGAACACGAGGTTCTGGAAGCCATTGGTATCGAAAGGCTCGAACAGCTTCAAGAGCACGGTGTTCATCCGCACGAACGCGACGCCCGATACCCCTGTTGGCGGCTCGTACGCCTCCCCGTTGCCGACCACGGAGGGATGGAGCGACGGGATACCGTCCGGCGAGGCGATACTGTGGGCCTCCACCCGGATCTTCTCGTCGGACGGGAAGGAACCCCAGCAAACGGCATGGATGTCCCCGAGGCAGATGACGGATACGGCCGATTTCGACGTGGAGTTCTCATCCGTAGCGAGCCCGTCAGCCCCGAACGGTCATCCTAATACGAACAAGCAATGGAGCGACACCCAGTCCACGGACACGGTCTGGATGGCCACCAGCACCAAGAGAAACGGAGTATGGAGCGCGTGGAGCGTATCCAAGATCAAGGGAGAGGAAGGCAAACCGGGAAAGGACGGGATAGACGGCACGGATGGCGAGGACGGGAAAGACGGCGATCCCGGTCCCCGTGGCGATCGTGGCCCCCGCTGCACCTACCGTGGCGATTACGACTCAAGCGCTACCTATAACGCCAGCTCCAAGATTACCGATATCGTATCGATCAAGAATAGCGATGGCACCCGCACGTATTATGTGGCGAAGGTGGATGATAACGAGCCTACCTTCAAGGGGAAACATCCGACCAATACCGCCTATTGGGACACCTTCGGGGCGAACTTCTCCAGCGTGGCGACCGATTTGCTGATGGCACGGAAGATAGCTGCCTCGGAGATTGACGTGGAGGAGATCTTCGCGAACTTGGCAAGGATCGGAAACTTCACCATCACGAACGGGTCACTGGCCGTGGATACGTCCGTCTCGGATCGTACACAAATCACCTTTCCGCAAATGTTGACTATCGGGAAGACCACGCAGTTCGCCGGGAAGTTCGGAAACCGTAGCTCGTGGGGCGGTGTGTTCTTCGAGGGATTCGGTCCCTATTTTTACGACATGGGGGTAGAGAAAGTGTTGTACAGGGAGGGCACGGGGGTCGTGTTTAACGCCCCGGGCGGGAGATACCCGTTCTTGGGGGTACGGATCGATAACGGCAACGGTATCTATGGCTGGAACAGTCCCGGGAATATAGCCAACCTGTATATCAACAAGGACGCCGCGAGCACGGCCCATGTGTATATCACCAATTACCAAGGCTTGACCTCGTCCGATATCCGCCTGAAGAGCGTCTTCTTCGATATCCCGGACGTGCTGGATAAGCTGGAGGGTATCTCCGCGTTCTACTACACGATGAAGGAGGACGAGGACAAGCTCCTTCGCATCGGCGTGTCGGCGCAAGCCGTCCGAGAGGTTCTTCCGGAGGCGGTACAACTCATAACACCGGATAACGGGGATTCCTATTACGGAGTCGATTATATCCAGATGCTGACCGCCTTCGGGATCAACGGGATCAAGGAGCTTTACGCCAAGGTCAAGGCACTTGAGAAGAGGGTGGAAGAGTTGGAGAATAGATAGAAAATATTATAGGCCTTATCGGGGGCGGGCAAATAAAAGCCCCCGTATATATTAAAAGAAAACGAGTTATGGGAGTTGATTTGAATACGATATTGGCGATAATCGGCGCGATGGGCGGGGTTGAGGGGATAAAATGGGGCATCCGTGCGTGGGCGAACCGTAAGACGAACGCACGTATAGCGGATGCTCAAGCTGACGTGGAGGAGTTCAAGGCCCTGCGTGAGTATAACGAGTTCTTGCAAAAGCAGTTGTCTGAGAAGGAGGAACGGTTCGTTGAGCAGACCGGACGGCTCCGGCAGGTGCAGGACGAGCTTTTCACCTTGAAGGAGAGTTATTCGGACGTGAAGCTAGAACTGGCTTTAAAGAGGTGCGAGAAAAAGAAATGCGGCGATCGTGAGCCGCAGAACGGTTATTAATGAGGGAGGATAAGGAATGAGAAATAACAATTTACCTCGGGGATTACGTAACAACAACCCCGGGAACATCAGAAGGAATAGCGATGTCTTCCAAGGCGAGAAGACAAGCTCAGACAAAGAGTTCAAGCAATTTAAATCGATGGCATACGGGTATAGGGCGATCTTCAAGATCCTGTCTAACTATTACCGGAACTATAAGCTGGATACGATCCGCAAGATAATAGGAAGATGGGCGCCGGAAAACGAGAATAATACGAACGCTTACATTAAGGCCGTATCTGATTATGCCGGTATCCCTGCCGATGATCCGATCAACATCAACGATCGTGAGCAAATGATCCGGATTGTGGCCGGGATGAGCAAGGTGGAGAATGGGAGAGAGGCTGATATGTCGGATGTTATTGCGGGGTGGAATCTGTTATGAGAGCATGGCAGATTATATTAATATTAGTGTGCTTGGTAGCCAGTTTCACCGCTGGCTACCATATCCGTGGAAATGATGAAGGGACAAAAGTACGAACCGACACGGTGATTGTCGTAGATACTGTAAGGGACTCAATTCCTGTTCCGGTGAAAGAAATTGAGATAGAGGAAATCGAGATTCCATGTCCCGTGTTAGTAACGGTGGAAGGTGATACGATAAGGGATACCACATATATTCCTATCCCAATCAGCCAGAAGGAATACTTAACGGAGAACTATCATGCTTGGATAAGTGGGTATAACGCTGCCTTGGATAGCATAGAGGTGTTTCCTAAGACTGTTTACATAACGAAAAAGGTCCCGGTTCGTAGGTGGGGATTGGGTGTTATTGGTGGATATGGTATTGGGCGATCCGGCCTGTCTCCTTATATCGGGGTGGGGGTATATTATAAGATCTGGTGATTTGTATATACATAACCACACCTTGCATATTTAGAGAAATAGTGTTTTAGTTTTTTTAGTCACCTTGCCTGTGAAGGTGAGGTGTTTTATTTCTAACAATATTTTGTGGCGTTTAAATTTTGTTTGTACGAAATTTCAAAGTCTCCATTTTTTAGAGTCTTGTGTTTTTAGTATATTATGTTTTTTATTTCGCAATTGAAAAATAGTTTTATAATATGTGGATAAGATATTATAAAATGTGAAGTTTTTGTGCACAAGAGGAAATCTTCTGTTATCTCAAGAATGTTTATTTTTAAAAAATAATTCATATTGAATGATATTTTGTTTATTAGAGGGCTTAAAAAATATTATTAACATTTAATTTGATGGTATGAAAAAGTATTTAGGTGTAATTTCAATTGTTCTTTTTGCGTTATGTTTCTGTGATTCAGTTTTTGGTCAAGCAGGAAATTTTAGTTCTGTAAAGATCGGTAGCCTTTCATCCGGACCAGGGTCGGCCACACGTCTAACGATAGTTCCTTATAAACACACCAATAATTGGGAGATGAGGGTTCGTGATACAGCTTCTGATGCCTTTCTAGATATCTTTTATGGCGTAACACAACAGATGACTTTTAAATGGAATACAGGGATTGGTATAGGTACTAATAATCCACAGTATAAATTGGATGTAAATGGTACGATCCGAGCTAAAGAAATCAAGGTGGAGACGGGTTGGGCAGATTTTGTATTCGCTGATGATTATCAACTCCCTTCACTAGGGGATGTTGAGACCTGTATTAAAACACAGGGACATTTACCTGGTATCCCAACTGAGGCTGAGGTAAAGAAAAATGGGACAAATCTAGGGGAGATGAATGTGAAACTTCTACAAAAGATTGAAGAATTAACTCTTTACATGATTCAACAAAGTAAAGAAATTAACAGGTTGAGTAAAGAGATTGATTGTTTAAAAAATAAATAGGACAAGCAATGAAACATTACATTATATATAGGATACTTATACTTTTGTTAATTGAAGGTAATATTTTTTTTGCATTTTCTCAAAAGGATTTGGATTTTAGTGCAGATGACGGATATGATGATTGTATAAGTATTCAGTTAAAAACAAAATGTGGACAAACTATTTTTCCTCTCGGGACACGTGTCTGCATACAGGCTTTGGCGTATGTTAATATGACTCCAAGTGAAACTAAAGATAACTGTCATAATATATATGTATCTTCTCTTGGTAGATATTTGCCAAAATATGATGGTATATCAAAAGAAGAAATCCAGTTGAATACCACGAAATTTACTGAATACTATGAATCAACATCACTATATGATCATATTGTATCCGGAGCTTTTTATCCTTCAGCTGGAACTGAATATTCCTTCTTATTGAACACTTCAGGAAAAACTTATGTGTTTTATAGGGTTAAAGGAGGAGTGTTTGAACCTAGATATCCAGTTAATAATCAATCTAAATTAGTGGGAGTTGGTTCTAGTGTGAATTATGAAGAAAGTGGTCATTTAGAGCTTAAGGTTGTAGAATGCGATAATGATTTGAATATAACAAATAAAGATAATTATTATTTGGCATTTGAAGAAAATCGCTGGAATAGTCGTGGAGCAGGCAACATAACTTTATCCTCAATAGTATTTGAACCAGGAGATAAAAACGCAGTAGAGGCTTATAAGACTATTACATTAAGTCCTGGTATACATATAAAAAATGGGGCAATATTTCATGCGAAAGCATTACCTTATCCGACTGTAAAAGATTGTGATTGTACAGCTAAAGGATTGAGGGGTTCGACAAATTATGCAGATGCTAATTTTATTGGTATTGATGCTGATTTAGTGGAAATTACCTATTCTGATGCAACAAAAAATGTAATAGTAAATAGTAAATTCGATAATGATATTTTGAATGTATCAGTGTATGATATGTCTGGCAGAATGTTACAAAATAGTCCTTGTAGTAGTAATTCAATGTGCGAAATGAATGTTTCGATACTAACTAGTGGGGTTTATATTGTTCAAGTATATACGAGTAAAGGATTTGTTTCAAAGAAAATTACAATTAAATAGAATGTGGTTTTAGAATAAATGATAAGGATGTTTATGAATTCTTTTATAGACATCCTTTTCTCTCTTCCAAAATAATTCCCTACATTTGGGAAATCCTTAAAAGTAATCACTATGGCAAAAGATCCTACACCCTCACAGGTTGCGACCAATGTGTTGCAGGGAATTCCTTTCGGTTCTATTATCGGAGGCCCATTGAGAGCCTGTGCAGAGACCCAAGAGGAACAAGCGAAAGCCGCTACTGAGTTCATGAAAGAGGCTGGGCTTGATCTGGATAAAGATGCGAAAGAGAAAGAATAGTTTGAATCCTTAAATCAAATGATCATGAAAGCGGAGAGACAACACAAAGAGTGTGCTTCACGGGTATTGCAACCGTCGAAAGGAGGCGGTGGGCATATTGTTGATAATAGACCAGCAGAAATTACTCAACGAAAATTGATCAATGACGTTTCTTCTGATATTAATGACAAAAATATCGTACAATGTTTTAAAACAATACAATTAGTGATTGACCCAGAGCTAGTCGCTAAATTAAAGGAGAAGTCAATTATGTTTACTGAAGAATATCTAGAGTTCACCATTTCAGCTCCCGCAGGAATAACAACAGAAGCAGGTGTAGTATTTTTAGAAAAGGGGAACACAAAATCAGGCTATGAACATTTAAAGAAACACTTACATGATTTTCAAGATTATGGAATTGTAGAATCTAATTTTGCCGATTTACTTGAAGCGACTTTGTCTAAATCTCCTGATTCAACAGAGCCTGGTAATAAAGGAGGGGTAGTTGCTAAGTATTTTATGAGTCTTGGTAAGGGAAATTTTATGCTAAATATTGTTGTAGCGTCAAATGGATACATAATTACAGCTTTCCCTGGTGAATCAAATGCAAATGATTATTACCAAAAGCTTAGGCAAGATCCGGAAATATTTATTCGTTATGGTGGCTTAGCTGGCTATGAAGCAGGGCATTAATGAAAAATAACGATTGAAGGCTTGAACATTCTTTTCTTCAAAAATCACTCTCAATCACACAAGCTTCCATCCTCCCAACAGGAAAAGGCCATAGCAACCCTGCGATATCGGGGGCTGTAAAATAAACTGTGTCATGCGTTAATTCTCACTGAAACTCGTCGGTCGAGTGCTATATAGTTTAAGGTTAAAACGTCCATCATCTTTTAGAGGATATACTCGATGGACGTTTTTAGGTAATTGTCTATGTTTTATTTGATACTAAATATTTTTTGCATACTTTTGAGAGTACAAAATTCAAACTCAACAAAATATGGAAATCAGTATAGATAATGAATCTAAAAGATTTTTTAGATTCTTGCAAGAAGAAAATAATGACAATATTATTTTTTCAGGAATATATGGTATTGGAAAATCTTTCTTTATTAATGAATTTTTTAATAAAAAGCATACAGATAAATATATAACCTTATTTCTTACACCTGTGAATTACTCAGTTGCAAGTAATGAAGATATATTTGAATATATAAAGATAGATGTTTTATTTCAACTATTGGATAAAGTTTCTTGTGACTTAAAAAATGTTCAGATATCTAACTCCGTTGCAGCTTATTATTATATAAAAAATAATTTAAATACACTTATAGGAAATATATTATCCTCAATAGAAAAAGTATGTTTTAAAACTGATATTATTCCACAGCTTATAAAATTGAAAAAGAGTATTCAAGAATTTCAAAAGAAAGAATCTACACAAGAAGATAAAGATGTGGAGTCTTTTATACAAGATATAATACAACGACAAGGTTCTATCTATGAGAGAAATATTGTTACGCAAATAATTCAATCTTTAATTACTAATGCAAAAAAAGAGGAAAAGAAAGAGATCGTTTTAGTAATAGATGATTTAGATCGAATAGATCCAGAACATATTTTTAGAATACTTAATATTCTTTCTGTACATGATGATTTCTGTTGCACTAAGGAACATAAATTTAAAATAGATAAGACTATTCTTGTATGCGATGTTGAAAATATTAGGAGAATATTCCATGCTAAATATGGATCAGATGTAGATTTTTCTGGATATATTGATAAGTTTTATAGTAAGGAAGTTTTTCATTTTCATAATGAGGACGAAATACAAAAGTGTATCGCAGATCAAATTTTGAAGATAAAAAGTAAAACTAGTGATTTTCAGAGTGATAGGTATACATATAAAGGTTTAGAGTTTATATTGCAATATCTAATTAAATATGGATATGTAAATGTTCGTACTCTTGAAAGATTTATATTTGATTATAGTATGGAGGATAAAACCGTAAGATTTAATGATATGGTCTTGACTGTAGTTAATTCACCAGCATTGATTATATTTGAATTTCTAAAACGAGTTCTAGGTTCTTCGGAAGATTTGCTATCTACACTATTAAGTATTTCCTCTAATAAAATTTATGTAAATTGTAATCATGTAGATATTCTAGAACTATTTATAATATTGGCAGATCTACCTAATAATCTTTTAAGAGATGATAAACAGAAAAATAGTTATAAGGGTGTAAGCTATATGATAGGTGCGTATAAGAAAAATTTAATAGCGAATATAGATTACGGAACACTGAGTGATTGTAAAGTAGATTGTTTTGGTTTGTTATATGATGCATATCTAAATTATAAAAAACATTTTGTGTTGTAGTGTAA
This sequence comes from Parabacteroides sp. AF39-10AC, assembly GCF_003635405.1. Lineage (NCBI taxonomy): Bacteria > Pseudomonadati > Bacteroidota > Bacteroidia > Bacteroidales > Tannerellaceae > Parabacteroides > Parabacteroides sp. AF39-10AC. The sequence goes on from NZ_QTLP01000007.1 coordinate 167,150, forward strand.
TTGAAATTGTTTTATTATGAAATATTCTATGATTCTCTTATTCGCTACAAAAGAGGTAGAGGAGGAAATCTTAAACTGAGTATAAATGAAATATCGGGGATTGATATGGCCTAGCTATCAATCCCCGGCATTTAAAACAGCAACCTCCCTTCCTTCTTATCCATCACCGCATTGAAAACACTTTTATAGGTCTCATACAACTCCTTCCGGCTTTCCTGCCCCGGCCAATCGGCAAAAGATTCTCCTGCAAAAAATTTCCAAGCGAAGATCCGTTTGGCTTTTTCGGACAACCCTAACAGGTCGACCATATCCCGGATATCCTGCATCCGTTCCCGGATATACTCGGTACGGTCAATACTATCATCGGGCTCATCAATAATGTTCAGTCTTCGCCAATCCACATTCTCATCTACCGGGATAGGCTTGTATTTATGCCGGTAGGGAGACGTATCCGAGGTAACGTTCAGCTTTATCATTTGCAGGATATACCAGTCAAGTTCGGTATATTTACCTTGCTTGGCTTCCATAAGCCGGGAGAGGTGTTCCAGAGGCTTTTGAAGTAGCATACACATTACCTCGTTCAATACGTCAATAGCTTCACTACTCATTCCGGCAAGTGAGCAGTGATACTTAGCGTAATCCAGCCACCTGTCGTAACGTTTCTTAATATATTTATTCAATGCCTCACTTGCCATAGTTGTCTTTATTTGATATATTTGTTGCATGCTGTAATGGGGTGGCGCTGTGAGGCGCTGCCTTTTTATTTATTCTCTTTGTTAGTCTTTATCTCTCGCTATAAAAATGTTATCTTTAGCCTTCTTTTTTATTCTTAGCCCAATCGATAATGTATTCAATACCTGCGTTGAATCCTTTGCTGTAACCATCTTTATATTCATGATTTGATATTCCATGATAGTAAGCAGAGCCGAAGCACAAGGCGAAACCAATGGCTATCAATACCATTCCTGTTCCAAAGTATGGATAAGCTAGGGATATATGGAATGGCTTGAACTGAATCGATATTCCAGACGTGAGAATGAATATTAGCGAGATCATTCCGATTATTAACAATGATATTTTAAGCATCTGAACCTCCTTTGTTTACATTGTGCGACATATTCTTTAATCTTGTTTGACTTTTATAATCCTTACATCCATAAGCGGCGAGATTAATGGCGTGCGTACCTATTCCTTGTCCGGAGAAGCATGGATAACGGATACATCTTACGCATTTCTTTCGTGGATATTTATTAGCGTCCTCCCGTTCTTTCAAGCGGTTGATCCCTATGTATTCCTCTGCCATGATTATTCCTCCTCCTCGGTCTCGTCGAATATCCGGGCCATCATATCGACGATGTTTGTTTGTATATTGTCCTCCGCTCCAAGCACGGCGTTGCTTATATGCTTTTTCTCCTCGATGATCCTGTAGAGTTTCTGGTCGATGGTCTTGCGGCCAAGCAGGTAATAGCAATTCACGGAGTCCTTTTGGCCGATACGATGCGCCCGGCTCTCGGCTTGGTCGCAATCTGCGTATGTCCACGGTAGCTCGATAAAAGCGACATTGCTTGACGCTGTCAACGTGATACCCGCCGCAGCAGCCTTGATGGAGCAGATGATGACGTCCGTTTTGGGATTCCGTTGGAAAGCGTCTATGGCCGCTTGCTTTTGTTGCATATCTTGCCGTCCGGTGACACACACCGCCGAGGGAAACGCCTGTAGGAGCCGGTCTACGATCTCATGCAGGTTGCAGAAGAGGATGATCTTCTTTCCGTTCTCCCGAAAATCCTTCACGAAATCGATCACCTCTCTCAACTTACCCCGGGCCGTTATGTCCTTCAATATGCCGATTCGTACCATGACCTCGCCTTTCAGCGATTTTTGTACCTTCTCATCGTCGGCCTCCTTATATCGTCTCAGATAATCCACCAAGTCACGCTCGGCGTCTTGGTATTCCTTGCGGTTGGTGATCTCGCAGGTCACAATCTGCCGTACCTTGTCGGGTAATTGAGTCAGTACCTTGGATTTTTCCCTCCGGAAGAAACAATGCTTCCAGAGCATGAAATTGAGCTCTTTCAAGTTCGAGGCCCCGTGCGGCCCAGAGCAATAGCGGCTCGTGAAATATTTCCAGCCTCCGAGATCATTCATCCGGTCCATGATAGCGAGTTGGCATATAAGGTCGTTGGGCTTGTTTACGACAGGGGTACCGGTCAACAGGATGATCCACTCTTTCCCGGCGGTGATACCTTTGCAAAACTTGCTTTGTTGGGTAGCCGTTGATTTTACCTTATGGGATTCGTCAATGATCACGCTCTTGAACAACTTGATCGTATTATGGAACTCTACGTCTTTCAGCGTCCATTTCTCCGATTTGTTGATTCGGCGTACGAAATACTTCCGTAGGCTCTCGTAGTTCACGATGAACACATGATTCATGCCCGTTTGCCAGAAGAATGGCCATGAGGTCCGTACCGAATCGGTCAATACCATGGCTTTCTTGTCCGTGAACTTGTGCCATTCACGTTGCCAGTTGATCTTGACCGTATTGGGGCAGATTACGAGACAGGGGAAAGCATCAGCTTTGTTGATGGTAGCGATGCTCTCTAATGTCTTGCCGAGGCCCATGTCGTCCCCATTGATAAACCGTTTTAGTTGTAAGCCTCGTGCGATCCCTTGCAGTTGATAGGGGTAAGGTTGTATCTTTAGGCCATGATCCTCGTCCAACTCGGGCATGTCCGGTATTTGATAGGCTATGTCCTCGTCGGTCTTAGACTCGTTCCCTCCCCAGTTGACGGGTTCGAAGTGCCTCACGTAATAGGTGAGCTGGTCTAGTTCCGCCTTGCACTTATTGTTGGCCGGGATCATCCACGCTCCGGTAGACTTGTCCCACCAGCGGACGCTGACGGCTGTCTTTAGCTTGTCAACGACCTGCTGGCGGTACCTGTCAAACCTTACCGCGTAGCATTGTCCCTTTTCCGTGTTTTGTAAAGTGATTTGCATAACGGTTGTTTTTATTATTGGTTAGGCGAACTCGTCGAAGGCTTTCACCTCCTCGGCGATCTCCTTGATCTGCTCTTTTTTCTTCCGTCCCCGTTTCTTAGGCTTCTCTTCCTTCTCGCCCGTGATATCCGATTCCTCCGGGGTATCGAAATCGAAGGATTCTTGCTTGATGCCATATTTACCTTCGAACAGATAAGCGTCCACCTCGTAGCTACATCTACCGATGGCCTCTTTCAACTCGGCTCCGTAAAGGTACCCGTCGCCAGACTCGTCCTCGTATTTGGTGAATGGGACGGAGAGGTTAAGGATCTGCCCGCTCTTCAGGAGTTTTTGCGCTTGGATTGATACGCCGGCTGATTCATCATTACCGCCTTTGCTGTATCCGGTGACGATGATATTCTTTAGCTTCTCGTTCAAGTCATCGTCGGAGGGATTGGCGACATTGACCAATGTAGCCTCGTGCATCTCACAGATTTTCACTACGTGTGGCTTAAGTCGGTTCAACGCGTACAGTAGATCGGGGTGGATAAACTGCTCCGATTCCTTTAGGATGTTGTTCTTGTAGTTCGCTTCCACGAACTTTTCCGTATACTCCGCCGTGAGCTGGTTGTTCTTGATCTTCACTTTCTGGATCTCGTACACGGGTTGCTCTTTTACTAATTCTTCCATGCTCTTTTAAAATTTAGGATTGTTATAACTCTGAGGCGCTAAGGCCATTTCAGTTTTCGCCTTGCTAATTATCGTGCGACACCATTCCAATTGGTGGGTCGCAGTCCGGTTCAATCTATCACACCAGTCGACTAGGTATTGCTCATCCTTGCACAGGCTGTCGATGATAGCGTTTACGGCCTTTGAGGTCGCTCCGGCCCGTGAAGCGGTTTCCCGTAATGTGTCGAATACTTCCGATTTCTTTTTCACGTTCAGGTGATATTTTGCGTCCGCTAACAGCTTCCCGGTTCGGGCGATATAGACGGCAAGGTCGTTTCCACGTAGGACAGCTTCTTGTACGTCTTCGCTCATTGTGATATTCAGGAAGGCATCTATGGCGGCCAGTTCCTTGGATATCTTGTCTGTCGGTGTGATATTGAGATTCATGATTTTTATTTTAAGATATAATCGTTGCCACAGTTGCCGCAATGATATACGTTGAATGTATTTCCCGTATGCGTCTGTAATTTCTTTACGAGTACGGAAGCTCCGCATATAGGGCATTTCTTTGCCAGCCTGCACTTTAGCCAGTCGATTAGGATTAAAACTAGACTCTTCATACTATTAGCTTATTAGCATCCACCACCGGAAGGCTAGTTCCTCGTATTTCTCTTTCCCTTTCCGGTAGCTCGGATCGTTCCGTCTGATGAAAGCCTTGAACACTTTTTGGTTCTTCTTGGAGATACCATAGATGAAATCTTGACGGCTTCCGGCGATATCCATATACCAGGCACGGGAACGATCCCAATCAAAAAAATCAATCGCCTCGTCAAACTGTTTCTGGGAACTGGCGAAGGTAGTTTTCAAGTCTCCGCCGAATCCGAATGTGGGAAGCCACCAGTCCCATTTGCAACGAGTGTCGAGCGTATATTCAAAGTTGCCGTATTGGAAACGTTGCCCCTTGTTTACCATGAACCGTTGCGTCTCCGCTTTAGCAAGCACTTGCGCCAATAAGGGATCGTGTCGGGCTTCCATACGGAGTGACTTGATCATGGCTTGTGCCAGTTCCCAATCTTCCCCGGAATACAATACGTCATCTACCGTATGTTTGTCATATCTTACCCGTTCGGGTTCTGTCAGCATCGCATCCACCAGACTCCCGAACTTGAACGCCTTCTCCTTATCCCCGTATTGCGTACGGGGATAGAGGAGGTTCTTTAGTTCTGTCAGGTCTGAGTTGCTGACCTCAGACCGTAGGTAATACGTATCTTGCATCTTCTTCCTTGAGTTTTAAGTATTCAATGACTGCGAAGTCAAATTCAAAATCGTAAGTGTTATCCATCAGCCACCGGAACCATTTGCGGCCCTCTTCCGTATCGAGGATCTTTTTTAGGTTACTCGGTGTACGCCTGTATTTCCCGAAGTTTATCCATGAGGACAGATATAGCTTTCTCATATCACTTGGCCGTTATATCATCGACATATTTCACGAATGCGGATTGGATTCGCTCACCGTCCTTATTGGCTGTTTTCTCGCAATAGGAGATCATCTTCTTATGGATCTTCTCAAGATCCTCCATGCTCATATTGATACCCTCACGCATGAACCACATCTGGTATACCTGCATGAATCCTTGTGGATTGGTGACTTGGATCTTTTTCTTTATCTTCGCCTTGGTAGGGGTAGGAGACATACTGGCGGCACTGAAATCGAAGGCCGCCTGTACTTCCGCGGTGGCTTTCTCTGCCTCCGCCTTGGCTCTCGCTTCCTCTTCCTTGCGCTTGCGTTCCAGTTCGGCCTTTTGACGTTCTTCCGCCTCTTTCCGTTTGCGCTCCTCCTCCAGCCGTGCCGCCTCGATTGCGTTGGTCTTGCGAATTTCCTCTTGCTCCTCCAGTTGTTTCCGGAGGGATGGGAGGCGGTCGACCAAGGATTGTTTCAGTCCCTCGATCTCGAAAGCGTATCGATCGGAATATTCTTTTTTCTTTAGGATGGCTATCTCGTTCTTGATCGCTTTGCGGGTCTCACCGTCCATATAGAATGTCTGTTTGTTATCCACGACGTTTTTCACGAAATCCGTCCATGAGAAACCGGTGCTTGTTTGCGTGATCTGCCGGCATACGTCCCCATACGTGGCTAGGGAGGCACGATTGAAAATCCCGTTCAAGGCGTTGATATGCTTCTCGACGTAGGCGGCGTACGTGGTATCAAGCAAGACCGTTATGTCGGCCCGGTATTGGGCTTTCTCGTTCTCCGCCAACTGTTTTTGCCGGGCCTCTTCCTCACGGCGTTTTTGCTCTTCCAGCTTCTTGGCGGCGTATTTGTTACGCTCCATCTGTAGCAGATAAGGGATGGTTCCCTTGGATTTGGCGTCTATGGAACCCTCTAGTGTCGTGAAACGTTTGGATATGGCCGTTAGCATTTGGGTTAACGGCTTCCGGCGGTTGTTCATGTTCTCTACGGTCTTCTTTGACTTCGCAAGGTATTCTTGTACCGCAGTGTCGATCTCGTCCGTGCCGATACCTCCATTTCCCTCAATCGTGTCCAAGAGGGTTTTCCCTGCGTTCGTGCAAGCTGAGACCGACGCCTCATTGCGGGCGAGAATATCCGGGGCTGTCTGTAAGATGCTAATGACCTCGTTAGCCTTGAAAGGTAAATTGTTATTCTGTGTATCCATGTCGATAAAATTTTGAATGTTGATATTGAACTCTTAAAATCCGGCTTCTTCATCTTCTTGTGATATTTGGGCTGTTATACCAGATACGGGTATCGGTTCCGCTTGCGGTTGCTCTCCGAATCCTTGTAAAGGATTTTCCGATTGGGGCTGGAGGGCTTGCGGTTGCTGTCCGGCTTGATTGGGCTGGATAACGGTTGTTTCTTCCAGTCCGTAGTCGATCTCTTGCGGTTCCTCCTGTGTCTCGAATGAGGAGAACTGTCCCGTGCGTACCTTGGGATATCCGTCGAAAGCGTGCTTGATAAGCTTGCTTTCCAAGAATCCCGGATCAATACCTCCTTCGCTAGAGGTATAAAGGGCATTGGCCTTCCCTTCTTTCTGCCGGGTTTGCGGGTTCCATTTCTGGTTGTTCTTAAAGCTGTACACTTCCAATCGCTTGATATCGCCTTCCATCATCCAGTGCCAGTCCACGGTACCGTCGGAGCGTACGATACGTAAGAAACCACCTATCACCTTGTTGGACTTTCGGGGGCATGCCGCTTGGTAGGTCACGGTCTTTACGCCGTCGATCAACCCGGGGGAGAAGGTATCGCCCTCATAGCAAACCACGGGATTATCCACGTAACGGACTTGTCCGGCACGTTGCCGCATGACTAACTCGCCATATCCGGTGATGGAGAGATAAGCACGTAGTTCGTAGATATCGCTACCGTTGTTATCCTTATAGCCGGTCTTTGTGCTACGGGGAAGAATATAACAGTGCGGTCGTCCTGTCGGGTCAAGTGACAGGCCGTTGACCGCTATGTCCAAAAAGCATCCATAGAGGGATAACGGTGTGCATTTTTGCAGTTCCGGCTTGTCTTGTAAGATCTTCCGGAAGTTGAATTTCTCTTTCTCGTAGATTTGCGCTCCTTGGGCGGTACCCCAGATTGCGTTATACATTTGGATGAACTTTTGTTCTACCCTGTTATCTTCCGCTATCATGAGCGGGTCTAGCTGATTCAACTCAGCTACTTTGATCTGAATTAGATTCGACATGATGTTATGTTTTTAAATATTAGTTACCAATGTTTAGCTATCATGTAAGCCATTGCCGCACATCCGGACGTCGTGATGATATGCAGGAAATGTCCTAGGCAAATAGCCACGATTCCAAGTATGGCGAGCGTTCCGAAAAGGATGTAAAATCCCCACCTCACCGCTTGGGCGAGTTTCCAGTAATCTGTTTTCATACGTCAATGATTTATTAGCAATGCGGTTTACCGTCCGTGAAATAGCGAGTTGGATGGGTATCGTAAACTTCCTTTTGCAACGCCTTGCCAAGGTGCCTTGCTATGTTAATGATTCATTTAATAGTCGTATGGATTCAGGGCGCACTTATACAGGTTTTCCAGCCTGTACTCGATTTTGCCCGGTCGCTTGTAACGTTGTAGCCTACCTTCCGAGACCCATTTTTCCACGTTCTGCCTCCCGAAACGGAGGTGCGCTTCCTTTTGCCCGATAAATTCCCGGATACCCGCTTGCATCCTTGTGATTTGCCAAGCAAGGTATTCGATCTCGATCTTTCGTAAAGAAGGTATGCTTTGATAGGTGTTTTCGGTTGGCATGATTATTCGCCCTTAAATAGATTCTTTTCGTTCGCATATCGCATGAACTCCGCCATGGAGTGTATCGAGAGTTTCCGGAAAACGTTCTTCCGGTGGTTCTTTACGGTGTGGGACGAGATGAAAAGCGTTTCCGCGATCTCTTCGTCTTTCTTGCCATAGTAGCAAAGCTCCATCACCCGAAGCTGGCTGTCTGATAATGTACTGTTGAACTTCGGTTCACAGATTTTCTTAAACCCGTCACACTCTCCTCGTAGAGGGCAGCCGACAAACTCGAATTTGAAATTCCAGTTCTCATCCACGTCTATCATGTTATCGTACAGCCCGAAGTTGCATTTGATAAACCTGCGTACAGCCAAGAAATCCCGGTAGCATTTATTCCCGTCGTAGCGGGCGTAATACTTGCGGAGTGCCGCATAAGCCTCCGGATAGAACTCTTCCAAAATCTCAAGGAAACTTTGAATGAAATCCGTATCGGACTCTTTCAGTTGGCGTTCCGGCTGTCCCTGCTCTTTGATAGTTACTTCGCCGGAGGGGGTGGTATAGAATTCTATTGCGCGCATATCTTATCCTCCTTTGGGAATAACTCACTGGCAGGAATGCCAAGTTCTCTTTCTATCACTTCTTGGGCTAATGCGTCCGGTTGGTAGACTCCCGCTACCCAACATCTGACGGCCGATTCAGATCGTTTGGTAATGGTAGCTATCTTTTGGATGAAAGCCTTCTTGGGCGGCGTGTTGTCCATGGAGAAGTAGATCTCTCTGAACGAACGAGCGCCAGTCTCATGACCTTGTAGGTTTAATTTTTCCATTTTTGCCTCCTTACATTATTATATATGTTCTAATTTCTTTACCTTTGACAGTGTATTAATGATTACAGGTGCAAATATAAAACATGTTTGATTTATTTCAAATAAAAAATCAAACATTTTTGTATTCAGATCAAACTTTTTTTATCATGTTAGAGTTGCCTCCTATAAATCAAAGGATTAAAGATCTTGTAAATGAAGAAGCAAATGGCAATAAAACTGCTTTTGCTAAGATGCTGGGTTATTCTAGTTCTCAGAAAATCAATAGATTGTTTATTATTGATGAACGGAATAATAAATATCCTACCCCTTCTTCTACTATATTGTCTGATATATCAAACAGGTTTGATATTGATCCGAGCTGGTTGATGACAGGAGAAGGGAATAAAAAGAAAGTTGTAGAAGCTATACCTATAGATGTAAACTGTATTTTAAATGTGCCTCTTGTGAATCAATATGCTTATGCCGGTTATCTGTGTGGCTATGCGGATGCCGAATATATAGAAACTTTACCTACAATTCCTTTTATTGTTGATCATGAAGCTCATGGCCATTATATAGCTTTTGAAGTTAGAGGGGATAGTATGAACGATGGAACGGAAGAAAGTTATTTAGAAGGTGATCGTCTATTGTGTCGTGAGATTAAGCGTGAACTGTGGATTGATTCAAAATTGCATATTCGAAAATGGGATTTTGTCATTGTTCATAAAGAAGGCGTGCTTATAAAAAGGATAGTGGAACATAATGTAGAGAATGGAACTATAACTGTGCATTCTTTAAACCCGATATATCCAGATAAGGTAATTTCTTTAGCCGAAGTATACCAAATATTTAATGTTATTGAGTTCTTGAGGCCGAAAAGAAGGTAAGTTTAGTATAAGAATCAGTTTAAAACTAAGTATTGATATGGAAGAGTATATGTATATAGCAGCGATTGTCGGATGTGTTTTTGGCATTTTACAGATAATCCTTTTTATCAAGCTGTGGATAATGACAAACGATATTCGTAAGATTAAAAACAAATATCTTGGAGAAGATAATGGAAGTGCTAAATCTGAGGTTATGGATCAAGTAAAGGTAACAGACGATACTTCAATACGTTATGTAAGTATATTGTTTACAATAGCTTCATTACTGGGAGTTTATTATGTACCTATGTTGATTGGTATAGCGATAGTCGTGATTAATGTTATTCTATTGGTCTATGCCTTTACAAGGAAATAATTGAACTATAAATTGTAGACTATGAATGATCTTAAGAATATCGATGATGTCATATTTTGGCGAACAAAGAGTAATATTATACTTACTCAATATGCTATGAAAGATAGAAAAGTGGGACGTTTCGTAAGAGCTCGTTATTATAATAATATTAAATCTTTCACAAGTGATCCGACTGATAGGGATATTATAGAAGAACATCTAATTAGGGAAAAATGGTTGAAAAGATCTGATGATAATAAGCGATCTATATCGATTACAGAAGAAGGTCTCTGTATGCTTAGGACCGGATTTATTGAAACTGAGGTTAGAGCTATGTTAAATAACTATATTATGGTTACGTTTTCTATTGCGGCTTTTGTGATTTCTGTTAGCTTTTATTAGTAAAAATTGAATCATAGATATGAGGAATTGTTGGGTTTCAATATTAGCATTGGTGATATCTGTTATAGCGCTAATGTTGTCATATCGAGTTGCCCCTATTGATTTTAAGGATTATTGGGGGGTGGTATTAGGTACGCTTTCTTTATTGGTTACATTGCTTATTGGATGGCAAATATATGGGAGTTTAGAAATGGAAAAACAAATGAAAGATATACGAAAGCTTAATCTTTTATTAGTGAATAAGATGAATGAAATTGATTCTCAATCACTGAATTTGCGTGCCGCAGTGAATTTTGCTCAAGCAGCATCAATAATGAGTCAACAACCTATTACTGCTTATAAAAGTCTTTTGGTTTCTCTTTATTATGGGTTGAAAGCTGGAGATTCTGATAGAGTATGTTCTGCTTTAGGAACGATGGAGAATATTTGTAAAGCTTTAGATACAATCGATAAAGAGCGGATTCCCAAAGATATTAACGATTCATTAGATGTTTTTAATGAAAAAGGGGAAAATGTTGTATGTGAAGTGAAAAAGCACAGTGAATATTTGCTAATAAAAGATAGATATGAAAAAGTAGAGGCAGAGATGAAAAATGTTGTTGAAAGATTGAAAACGTGTACAAAATAAATTAGCTCTACATAACGATTCCTATTATAGGGAAGGTGAAATTGTTATTGACAAGTACTTTGAGTGGGGATTTCTAATAGAAAGAAGAGAACCAATAGATGAAAAGCCTTGGATAGTCTGTTATGAAATTACTCCAAAAGGATTAAAAGCTCTAAAATGGAGAAAAATAGAGTGTTTTTAACCCAGAGTGGTTATCGGAGAATAGGAAGTGGCTGATACCACTGTTATTGCAACATTAGCTTTGCTTGTATCTATTATGGCTTTGATTAGAACATTTTGATTTGTTTTTTCTCTATAAGGACATATATCCCATAAATGGATGAGATAGGCACATAGTACTATAATATTTGCAATTAGAATAATTTGCAGAAAACTCATATCATTTTTATCTAAAAATATAAACACATGGAAGATAAAGACAAAATAATAGTTTCACTCCGGAAACAGCTCAAAGATGCTATTAGCCGGTGTAATGCCTTGGAGCAGGAAAATGCTCTACTGTCATATCAACTAGAGAAGAGGGAGAAGGAATGTCCGGAATCACGTTAAGGATAGACAAAGGCAAGTCTCCCGTTTTTACCGAGATCATGAGTTTGCTTCAAGCTTTCCCCGGATTAAAGGAATGCAAGAGGCTTTATTCGGTAAGGCTAACGGAAGAGGATGTTTTCAGGTTCCGGAGTGAGCTGGAGCGGATCATGCAACTCTTGCCTCATTTGAGCGAAAAGGAGTGGTTCGAGATTCCGAGGTATGGGACGGACGAATGGGCTAACTGGATGATAGACCTGCATCAAAAAAGACGACTATAAATGTCGTTTTTACTATGTATTTACAGTATCTGTTGTAACAAATTGATAATCAAATTGTATTATCCGCACTCGAAATGCGGTGAGCGGGTAACCGCTCCCTGGGTTCGAATCCCAGTCTCTCCGCTGAACGTGCTGGACAGAAATGGTCAGCAAACGGACAAAAAGCTACAAATCAATGATTTGTGGCTTTTTTTATTGCCCGAAAGTCCTGCTTCCAAGACTTCAAAAGTACGGTAAAAGACAAAGTTTCGTTACTAAATCGTTACCTATTCCCCGCCGGACAAAAACGGTAACGATTTGTCCATAAATGACCTGATAATGACTTGATTAGTCCATAGTCTGCATAACTCGAAAACGAGAGGTAAAAATTAATTTTGCAACTAAAAAAAGTGAGTTATGAAATCGACATTCAAGGTTCTTTTTTATTTGAAGAAAGGTTCTGAAAAGAAAAACGGCGAGGTTATGATTATGGCACGCATCACCATAGACGGCAAACTTTGCCAGTTCAGTACGAAACAGAGCATCCAGCCCGACAACTGGAGCATTACTGCGGGCAAAGCCAAAGGCAGGGATGCCGGGAGGATAAACGCCCTTTTGGACGACATACGTTCTTCCCTGAATACCATTTACCACGAAATGCAGCGGCGTGACAATTACGTGACCGCCGAGAAAGTGAAAAACGAGTTCTTGGGACACAGCGAGAGCCACGAAACAATCCTTTCATTGTTCCAAAAGCACAATGACGATGTGAAGCAGCTTGTAGGCATATCCAAGACGATAGCGACCTACCGCAAGTATGAAGTGACCCGCCGCCACCTCGCTGAATTTATCCAAAGCAAGTACAACGTATCGGACATATCCATAAAGGAGATAAGCCCGATGTTCATTACCGATTTTGAGTTGTATTTGCGTACCGCCTGCAAGTGCGGCTACAACACCACCGCCAAGTTCATGCAGTTCTTCAAGCGTATCATCATCATCGCCCGTAACAACGGCATACTGGTGGGCGACCCTTTCGCCAGCTACAAAATCCGGCTGGAAAAAGTGGACAGGGGTTATCTGACAGAGGACGAGATTAAAATTATCCTTAAAAAGAAAATGGTTTCCGAACGGCTGGAACACGTCAGGGACTTGTTCGTCTTTTCCTGTTTCTGCGGTCTGGCATACAGCGATGTCGCCAATTTGCGGCAGGAGAATATCCAAAAGTCTTTTGACGGCAACCTTTGGATAATCACCAAGCGGGTAAAGACCAACACGGACGTGAATGTCCCCCTGCTGGATATTCCCAAGATGATTTTGAAGAAGTACAAGGGCAAGTTGCCGGACGGCAAGATACTTCCCGTAATCAGCAATCAGAAGCTAAACGCCTACTTGAAAGAGATTGCCGATATATGCGGTATTAAAAAGAACCTGACATTCCACGTGGCCCGGCACACGTTCGCCACGACCACCACGCTGTCAAAGGGCGTACCCATTGAAACGGTGTCCAAGATGCTGGGACACACAAACATAGAAACTACGCAAATCTACGCCCGCATCACCAACAGCAAGATAGGCAGCGATATGCAGGGGCTTGACAAGAAGTTTGTCGGCATTGAGAAGATTTACAAGGAAGTTGCCATGTAATCTTGATTATATGGAACTGGTCACAATTTGTGACCAGTCCTTACTATTATTCCAACATTGCTAAATCTCCTAAAATATACGATTATGGATTTGCAGATTATCCAAAACAAGATTTTTGAGGTCAGAAGTTGCCGGGTGATGCTCGATTATCATTTGGCAGAACTCTACCAAGTGGAAACACGAGCCTTGAAGCAGGCGGTCAAGCGCAATATCGAGCGTTTTCCGGGTGATTTTATGTTTGTACTCACCCAAGAGGAAGCTAACTTGCTGTTATCCACAGGGGTATCACAAAATGTGATACCCCCTGCTTACAACTTCGGCGTTGCTATGCCTATGGCTTTCACCGAGCAGGGCGTAGCCATGCTTTCTTCGGTTCTCCGCTCCAAAGTAGCCATAGAAGTAAACATTTCAATCATGCGGGCTTTTGTCCTCATGCGCCAAATGGCAATCGGTTACGAGGAACTGTCAAGGCGCATCGAGGAACTGGAGGTAAGCACCGATGCGCAGTTCAACGAACTGTACCAAGTCCTTACCCAGCTTTTGAGCCAGTCGAAACAACAGAAAGAACGCCGTCCGGTAGGTTTCGTTACCTATAACCGTGGCAAGAACGAATAGGTAACGATTTCGGTAACGAAATTCCACTTAATAACCTATATCCCAGCATTGTACATTCTTCCACCTTGCGGGCAGTCTACCGACTACCCGCATTTTTTATATCCTTTTCCAACTGGCACATTTCCCGAAACGCCAGCCGTGCGTGGCATGGCTGACTGTATTTCGTGAAAAGAGCCGTTGGAAACCCGCACAAGCGTATTGCAAGCAAGCTCACAACACCCTTGCCTTTCCCGCCCGCATGGAGTGTTCCCTAAAAGATGAAAGAGAACAGGCACTTTTCCCCAGTTTCCCTATTTGTAAATCTTCCTCTTACGCAGTCCCCCAGCCGGGACAGTCGTTTTAATCATTTCAATAGGCAAAGGTAGTTACGTGTTCTTCACGATTTTGCAAGGTCGAGCCGTTCCGGTTTGGCGAAAAAATCTTCCCTGCCTTGCGAGGTATTTTTTGCCCAAAACCTTGCAAACTCTAAACACTACCCTTTTACGCCTATGTGAAACGAAAACGACCGACCCGACCGGAAGACGCATAAAAAAAAAGTCGGATTTACGGGAAACAGGAAAAAAATTCAGTGAAACTTCAACTCCCTCACCTCTCAAATCCGCATAAAATTAAAAACTTAAAAAATTACAGCAATATGGAAGCAAAGGTATTATCGGAAGCAAAAGTTTATGTAGGCACTTATGCCAAGTACAACAACGGTTCATTGTCCGGCGCATGGCTCGACCTTTCGGACTATTCGGACAAGGAAGAATTTTATGAAGCCTGCCGGGAACTTCACAAGGACGAGGAAGATGCGGAATACATGTTTCAGGACTGGGAGAACGTGCCGGAGGGCTTAATCGGCGAAAGCTGGATTTCTGAAAACTTCTTCGCCCTGCGTGATGCGGTGGAGGATTTGAGCGACACCGAGCAGGAAGCCTTTTTCGTGTGGTGCAACTATAAAAGCCATGATTTGGGCGAGGAAGATGCGGACGACCTTGTACGTGATTTCCGGGACGAGTATCTGGGTCAATATGACGATGAAGAAGATTTCGCCTATGAAATTATCGAGGAATGCTACGACCTGCCGGAGTTCGCAAAGACCTATTTCGATTATGAAAAGTTCGCCCGTGACCTTTTTATGTGCGATTACTGGTTTGATGACGGTTTTGTGTTCCGTGCGGCATAACAACCAATCCGGGCGGGGTGTCAAAGCCCTGCCCGTTAAAAACGACCAAGCGATGAAACGGAAAAGCATTTATAAAATCCTTTGGCGGGTGTTGCTGCTCTGCCTTGCATGGCGGTTTACCAGCGTAGCCGGAGCAGGCACGGCGATAACGGCGTATATCGTGTTTTGTGCCGCCCGTTTCCTGCTCCGGGTCTGCCTTTCAGCCCTTTATGCGCTGGGCGTGGCTCTGCTTTTCCTGCTGTTGCTTTCTTTACTGATATTATAACCATTAAAAAAAATAGAACATCATGCAGTCACTTAACAAAAACGGGGTAAGCATTACCCAAACACCGGGAGAAGAAAAGTTCGTGAAATGCTGTTTAGGGGCTTTCAGGGGACAAATTTATTATCAATATGACTACCGCCACACGGACGGCGAACTTTTCAGCACGGTAGCCAAAACGCTGGACGAGTGCCGCCGCAGGCGTGACGAATGGATAGCGAAGAAGAACGGAGTAATAAACAAGTAAATTTTAGGGACATGAAAACAACAGAAGTAAACAAGGAGCTTATCGGCAGGCGTTGCGAGTGCATTTTTACGGGCTTAATGGTAACGGGCGTTATCGAGGACACAGAAGAAAACGAACACACCATAGAGGTAAAAGTCCGTTTCGACCACCCGCACCAGTGGGGCGATGATTTGTATAATGATGTGTGGGCGTGGGGGCGCAAAATAGACGAGTTCGGCACGCTGCACCATTTGCAACTGTTGGAGGATAAACCGGACTTTCAGATAATGACGGTAGTTTTCGGCGAACCAATCAGCCGGATAGACCGCAGTGTTTTTGAAGATGTTGCAACGTGGGGTGTCTGTTCCCTGCAAGGCTGGGTAAACAGCTATGAAAGTGTCCGGTTTGTAGCTATAGACGACCATACGGCAATCATCACGGGCGAATATAACATGGAGCAGGTAAAGGTGTGGTTAGAGAAATACACGTCCATAAAGAGCCTTAAAACCAGTTGATAGAAAACGGCGGCTGCTTGCCGCCGTTACTTTCTTCCGTGAGCCTGCCAGCGGGTGAAGAAAGTAACAAAGAAGCCTTTCGTTTTCCCTATCATGGAAACATCCCGCCGATGCTTCCCGGCGGGATGTCTGCCCGATATTTACGCTTTGCGTATCATTCCATACCCGGTTTCCCAAGAGGATGATAAAAACGAATGTCGCAACTATAAATCCTCATAGTGAATAAATTTTACACCAAGTATGCACACGGTTTCTTCTTCCTCGATGTCATATTTCCATGTCCGTTTATTGACAAGCATTTCCGTGTCGCAATCGAACCATTCCATTACAGGCGCATCATCTTCTTCGTCCGCCCATTTGAAAACCTGATTGGACGGCGTTTTCCATAATTCAGCACTGTCACGTTCGGAAATACAGTCCTTGTCCATAATGATGATGTCACCTACTGCCGGAACTGTATCTGTTTCCAACGTGGTTTCTATGTACCACGAGATGCCTTCTATATCCAATTCTATTTTTACCATGTCGTTTTATTATTAGGGGGTTATTGTTTCCGTTTCTTCTTCGCTGTTGTCATTATTAAATGATAGTGTAAGTTGCTGCATCTGCCCGAAGCTGTCGATGATATAAATGTCAATCGTCTGCTGGTCGGTCGATGCCGAGGTGTAGTAGAGCCAGAACGTTTCTTTCTCCAGCGGGTAGAGGTCATTGGGCAGGAACACCGTGCCGTTATCCATTTCCAGCTTCCCTTTGCCGTCCGGCTGGAAATACCTTATCTGATAGGTAGTCGGCTGGTAATAGCCGCCACGCACCAGTCGGCAGCGTATTTCGGCGGTTTCCCCGACTTTCAGCCTTTTGGGTACTGGCAGTGTTTCGATGCTGAACGGGTACGCCTGCTGAATATCCAAGTTGTCATTACAGGCGGTGACAAGCACGAGGGCGGCCACGATGTAGCAGCCCATGATGATTTTATACATTACATTCTTCATATACATTATTATATAGCGGTCAGTTGATAATGAATTTCAGTCCCAAAGATACCTGCGTGTGGAACTTGCCTATGTCCGAGCCGAACAACGCCCGTTCCCTTGCACTGACAAGCAAGGCTATCCGGTCGGTCAGGTAGGCTTCCAGTTCCAGCGTCAGCGCACCGCCGTAGATGAAGCAATCCTTATCCAGCAAGGTAGAGCCGTCCGGCAGCAGCTTTTCGCTTCGGTTGCTTGTTTCGTACCCGGCGAGAGCCGACAATCCCAATGAAAGGAAAAAAGTCTTTCGCCTGTCCGATAGGAATTTCAGGTAATAGCCGCCCTCTGCGGTGAACTGTTCTACGGGTATCTGCATATCCTTGTAGTCATACTTCTTGTGCAGGTATTCGCCGCCAATCACCCAGCGGTTGGCGTTCTTGGTGTAAACGCTGTACGCCGCCCCGATGTGGTAGGCAAAATCCGTGTCGGAGTTCCAATGCACCCCGTCCGCCATGCCCGCCGTGACTTGCAAGCCTTTCATGCCCGGCAGGTATCTTTGCGCATGTGCCTGAAACGAGGTCAGGCACAGCGCAAAGAGCATCATTATAAAGATGTGTCTTTTCATTCCCTATTTGATTTTTAGTTCGTCAATCACTTCTGCGTTCACGATGTCGGCGTTCTCCACCCGTATGGTCTGATGCCGCCCGCCGTTCTTCTCGTAGAGTTCCACGACCAGCAGCTTGTCGTCAGGAATGGTGAACTTCGGCAGGGCGTACACCGTGCGCACGGTACTTTTTCCTGCAATCTCTATCACCTCGTTGTAGCTACGTACCGCATCCAGCACCGTTTCCTGAATAGCCGTGCGCTTGGGTACTTTCTTATCGGTTATCTTAAACTTGATGAAGTCGGTATCGAAAGGCACGTTGGAACTGTTCTTTGTCTGCGTGTGTACATAGAGCATCCCGTTATAGGTGTAAATCCCCTTGATTAAGAACTGTATGCCGAAACGCTTGCTACCCAAGTGGCGCACTTTCCGGTCATTGTTCTTGTAGATGCTCTGCATTATCAGTTTCACCAATAGCGGGCTTTCATTCCCCAGTTCCCGGAAATAGATGTTCATCCGGGTATGTGAGAAGTCGGACGTATCTTCATTCTCCAAGAAGTCTTTCATTTCGATGTTGAGCATTTCCGGTTCACGGGCGTACTTGGCGTTGAACGAAAAGAAACTGCCGTCCTCGCAGATAACGGAGAAGTTCGTTTCTCCCGGAAAGCCCTCTGTCGTGGCTTTCACCCTGATTACGTTCTCCGCACCGTCCGCCTTGCCCGCTATGATATGGTTGCTTCCCAAATCGACATAGCGGACGGCGGCGGGGAAGATGATATGCACCGTCTTGGCAAAGGTCACTTCCACGCCGTAGGGCGTAACCATTTGGCGGTACGGGAGTTTCCGGGTAATCCCCCGGTACAAGTCGTTGCCAGCCGCATACTTCACGGTGTCAGTGGTTTGTGCGTTTGCCGCACACACGCCCAGCAAGAGGGCGAACATTACAAAAATCTGTTTCATTGCTAATTGAAATTTTAACGGTTGATAAAATGGTTATTGTTGTTTGGCGTAAAGCATCACCCTGTACCCGGCTTTCAGCTTCACTTTCACGGTTCGGAACTTCTTGGCGAGGTAGCCGGACGTTCCTTGCAGCAATCCCCTTGTCACGTCCATAGCCACCTGCTGCCCGGCACTTTGGGCAAAGGAAATGCTTGTACCCAGCCCGCTTCCGATATTCGCCATAGCTTCGTTGAACGCTTCCTGCTCCATAGAGGACGGGACGGACAGCCCCTTTTGCCCGTCCGTGTCGAACACGGCGAGTTCCACCGGGATGATGTTGCCAGCGTACTCAATCGAGGACACCAGTATGTCAAGCCGCTCGCCCTGCACCTTTGCCGTCCCCGCCACGAGGGTATTCTTCGGCACGACTATGTTCCCCGCCTGCATGGGTTCGAGCAGCCGTAGTTTCACCGCCTGCCCGTCCGTCAGGGTTTGGTCTTGGTGGATGCAGGCGGCTACCGTGTTCTTTCCCATAGCGTACCCCGTGCCTACTGCCGTGTTGAAGCCGTAGTTTCGTGGCTGGCTGTAAGCCCGGATGAAGTCGGCATCGCTCATGGGCTGCCGCAATCCCGAAACGGTCGTTTCCCTGACAGCCTGCACCGCCACCGCATCCGGCTTGCGGTCAATGTCGCCCGTTACCGGGACTTGTGCGACTTGTCCCTGCCCGCCGTTCATGTACTTTGCCGCCAGCTCGTAGGACTTTTCCAAGAGTGCCATTTGGTCGTCAGCGGTGGGTGTGGCGTTCTGTTGTTGCAGCCTATCGGTCAGTTCCGCTACCTGCCGCTTCAAGTCCTCTTTTTCCTCGTCCACCGCCGGAGTTTCATAGAACGTGCTTAACTGGCGGTTGATGTCCCGGTAAGCGTATGCCGAAGAAGCACCGCCGCCCCTTTGGGGCTTCGCATCCTCTTCCGGCATCAGGTCGATTTCCGCTTGCGGTTCTTCCGCTTCATCGTTCCCGGTGAAACCGAAGTCCTGCAAGGACTGTATCTTCTCCTGCTGCCTGCGGCTTATCATCGCCTGTTCGTAAGCCTTTTGCTTGTCGGCTATAATCCCGTCCTCTGCGGGCAGGGGTATGTCGGCGTTGAAGCCGCCCACGCTTTCCACGTTCACGTCCTCTTTGCCGGAGGGTGCGAATATCAGGTACATGCACCCGGCAAAGGCAAGGAACATCAGCGGGAAGACTATCATTTTCCTGCGCTGCTGCACCTGCTGCGGGGTAAGTTCCCGTTTGGGTTTATCTTCCTTTTTCGGCTTCCCGTCCGCCTGCGGTACGGTCGTGCCGTTCTCATTCTTCTGTACTTCTTCCATATTGCGGTCTGTTTAAGGGGTTGATACTTTTGGTTGTGTCGTTGCCGTGCAACGGCAGTTGCCTGATGTGTTCTATTTGCAGCCGCCTGCCGTCCCGCTTCCCGATGTTGTAGATTGATGAAACGGTAATGTAGATAGACAAGCCGCCAAGGAAGAAGAACATCACGAGGATAACCGCCAGCCTTTTGCCCGGCGTAATCCGTCCGCACATTCGGCGCAGGCGGTCGTCCGCCCAGTCCCGCACCTTTCCGATGTAGTTTCGTTTTCTTTCCATAAGGCTATCTCTTAATGGTCTGCAAATCCTTGTTCTCGGTAATGGTGAACGCTTCGATGATGAAGCCGTGCGGGTTGTTGTCGCTCCGTGTGGCGTTGAGCAGGCGGCACGAGGTCACAAGGCTTCGCACCGTCAGGCTGCTTTCCCGGACAATCAACTGGCGGGCATACGTGTTCACCTTGTAGGGGTACTGGTCGAAGTCGCACTTCACGCTGTCAATCTCCACCGTCTGCGTGACGTTTCCGGAAATCACCCGGTTGTAGTAGCCCTTTTCCGCCAAGTCCTTGTAATAGTTGAAAGCGGTCTTGTCGGCGAGGAACAGCGAGCGTTTGATGTTGCTTTCGATAGCCCCCTTGTCGGGTGAGAGCGTGAAGAAAAGTTCGTGGAAACGCCGCACGTGCGACTTGGCTTCCACGGGTCTGTTCTGCGCCATGTCCTGCGAGAGTGCCAGCATCAGGCTTTTGCCGTTGTCGAGGACGTATATCTTCTGCCGCTGCTTTTCGGCGAAGCTGTACGAGTTCCACACGGCAAAGCCCGTCACCAGTGCGCACAGGCAGATGAATACCAGCGCAAAGAGCCTGATTTGCCGGAAACTCGTTTCGATGTTCGTTAATGACTTAAATTCCATATACTAAATATTGATGTTGGTTATTTGAGTAGTTTCCCGGTTACTTTCCCGCTTGCCGCACCGACCGCCGCCCCGGCGATTGACCCAGCCCGTGCCACGTTGCGGTTATAGGCAGACGTACCGCCAGCCGACACTATCCAGCTTGC
Organism: Parabacteroides sp. AF39-10AC; assembly: GCF_003635405.1. Taxonomy (NCBI): domain Bacteria; kingdom Pseudomonadati; phylum Bacteroidota; class Bacteroidia; order Bacteroidales; family Tannerellaceae; genus Parabacteroides; species Parabacteroides sp. AF39-10AC. The sequence continues at coordinate 188,254 of NZ_QTLP01000007.1, forward strand.
CACCGTTGGAATGGTGAAGTAGCCCACGATGCCGATAATCATAAAGATTACATACACGGTGCTGCTCCCGTCAGGAATGAAATTCGGGTCTGAAAGCTGCTCGATGTCTTTTTGTAGCATCAGGGTTTGTATGCGTGCCAGCACGCTGCTGAACAAGTCCGACACGGGTAGCCACAGGTAAATGGATATATAGCGTGAAATCCACTGGGTCAGCGTGCTTTGGAAACCGTCATAGACGGAAATCGCAAACGCCAGCGGACCCAGTATGCTTAACACGATTAGGAAGAACGTGCGCAGCGTGTCTATAATCAGCCCCGCCGCCTGAAAGAGCATTTCCAGCAGTTCCCTGAACCAGTCCCGGACGGACTTCTTTATATTGTACGCCGCCCTGTCCATATACATACCCGTCATAGTTACCATATCGGAGGGCGACCAGCCCAGTTCTTCCAGTTGCCTGTCAAATTCCTCGTCCGAAGCGAGGTAAGCCGTTTCGGGGCTACGCATCAGGGCTTCATATTCCAGTCGGTCTTTCTGTGCCCGGTATTCGTTCATGTCGAAAGTCTGCGTTTCCATAAGTTGGTTGCACCCTTTCACCACTGGCGACAATACCGTGTTGATAGTCCCCAGCACGAACGTGGGAAAGAACATGATGCACAGCCCCAGCGCAAAGGGACGCAGGAGCGGGTACACGTCTATGGGTTCGGCACGTGCGAGCGACTGCCACACTTTGGCGGCTACATAGAACAGCGCACCCAGCCCGGCTATTCCTTTGGCTACCCCCGTCATGTTGCTGCACAAGGGCATCATTTCATCGTACAGCACCCGCAACACTTGGTGCAGGTTGTCAAAATCCACCGCTGCTAATAACATAGGCATACCGATTTATATGTTACCAGTAGCGTTCATCCGCCGAGCCGTAAAGAGCCAGCACCCGGTCTGTGTCGTTCTTCTTCTTTGCCCGCAGGTAGGACACGGATATGTTCTTTCGGGTGTAGTAGTTCACGAGGTTGCGGTAGTTGAGCAGGCTTTTGTAGGCGTTGTTGATTACCGCCAGCCTTTCGGCATCCGTCAGCGACATACCCGTCACGTTCACTACATTCTTCAAGTCCTGCAACACGTCCGCACTTTCGGAGAGCAGCTTGGCATACCCGGCTGAAATGGCGGTGAGTTCATCCGGCGTGTAGTTCGGGTCAGCCAGCATGTTCTGGTAGTTTCGCACGTAGATTTCGGATATTTCCGCCACCAGTTCAATGGACTTCTTCACCTTGATGCCGCCCTTGACAACATCGTGTACCGCTTTGAGCGCATCGTAATAGACTTTTCCCTGCTGGAAAATCTTCTGCGCTTCCATGAAGCCGTCCAGCGTGTTTTTGGCTGTGGTGGAAGTCTGCACTATCTGCTTGGTGGTGTTGATGATGCCCTGTGCCAAATTGCCGGGGTCTGACACCACCCACTGTGCGGATGCGTTGCCGATGAAGCAAAGGCATACCGCCATAAGGAGAATTGTTCTTTTCATGTTCCTGATTTTTAAGTTGTTGATGATTGGGGATTACGTTTGCTTTCTGCAAGCCTCTTGATAGCCAGTTCAAGGTTGCCGCCCAGCTTGTCGGCAAGTGCGAACAGTTCCATTTTCTCGCTTTCCTCTGTCGTGAAGGTGTAATATTCTTCCAATGAAACTTCTGTGGCGTACACCGCCGACTGCGTGCCGCCCAGCGAGAAGAAAACTTCCTTGTACTTCCGTCCGGGGTGGTTCGCCATGTTGATAGACAATATCTGCGAACGCTCCTTGTCGGTCAGTCCCAAGAGGTTCTGTATGCTGTCAAACTTGTTGAGATATTTTCTTTGGTCTAACAGGATTTTGCAGTCCGAGTTATTGATGATACTCTCTTTCACGATAGGGGAAGAAATAATATCCTCAATCTCTTGCGTGACTACAATCGCTTCCCCGAAATATTTTCGGACGGTTTTGTAGAGGTAGCGGATATAGTCCGCCATGTTCGCCGATGCAATCGCTTTCCACGCTTCCTCGATTAGTATTAACTTCCTTATTCCCTTTAACTTGCGCATCTTGTTTATAAAGGCTTCCATGATGATGATAGTCGTTACCGGGAATAAAATCTTGTGGTCTTTGATGTTGTCCAACTCAAAGACAATGAAGCGTTTGTGCAACAAATCCAGTTCCTTGTCGGAGTTCAGCAGGTAGTCGTACTCACCGCCACGATAGTACGGTTCAAGCACGTTCAGGAAATTGTTTATGTCAAAATCCTTTTCCCTGACGTTCTTCTGTTCAAGCTGTCGGCGGTAATCATCCCGGACAAACTCGTAGAACGTGTTGAAGCAGGGCGTTACCGAACGGTCTTTGCCTGTCAGTTCGATATAGGCACTCACGGCGTTTGACAACGCCACTTCTTCCGACCGCTTCGGGGCTTCATCATCCCGCTTCCACAGGGTGAGTATAAGGGTCTTGATGCTCTCTTTCTTCTCTATGTCGAATACCCCGTCCTCGACATAGAACGGGTTGAACGCTATCGGGTTCTCGTTGGTGTAGGTGAAATAAATCCCGTCCTCGCCGTGCGTGCGGTTGTGGATAAGCTGGGACAGCCCCAAGTAACTGTTACCCGTATCTACCAGCAGCACGTGCGCCCCCTGCTCGTAATACTGACGCACCATGTGGTTGGTAAAGAAAGACTTACCCGACCCGCTCGGCCCAAGTATGAACTTGTTGCGGTTGGTCGTGATGCCTTTCTTCATGGGCAAATCCGATATGTCGATATGCAGCGGGCGACCGCTCACCCTGTCCACCATTTTGATGCCGAACGGCGAAAGCGAACTCTTGTAGTTCGTTTCTTCCACGAACAGGCAGAGAGCCTGCCCCAAGAACGTGTAGAAACTTTCCTCTGCGGGGAAGTCCGCTTCGTTTCCGGGTATGCCCGCCCAAAAGAGCGTGGGCGTATCGACCGTGTTGTGGCGTGGCTTGCACTCCATTAGCGCAAGCTGGCTTCCCACATCGTTGCGTATGCGTTTGAGTTCTTCCCGGTCGTCACTCCATGCCATGACGTTGCAGTGGCAGCGCACCGATACAAGCCCCTTGCTGTGCGCTTCGTTCAGGTACTCGTCTATCCATTCCTTGTTCACTTGGTTGGCACGGGAATAACGGGAGAGCGATTGCATGTTCCGGGCGGTCTGCTCGAAGTTCTTCAGGTTTTCGGCGTGGTCGTCTATGAAGATGAACTGGTTATAGACGTGGTTGCACGACAACAGCACGCCCACCGGGGCGGCGAATGACAGTCGGCAGTCGCTCCGGTCAGTGGACAGCTTCTCAAACCGTGTGTCCGTCCCGACCTTTCCGGGCAAATCTTCCACGTCCGAAAGCGTGTGCAGGCACAGTATGTCGTCCCCGACACGCATTTCTTCCGGGTACAGCCCGATGTCTTTCAGGCAGGTGGTATCTGTCTGCGATAGCGAGAAGTATTTCTCGATGATGCCCGCCTTTCCGTCCTGCCCGGTGATTTCCGATGCCGCCAGCCGGGTAAGGGTGACAAACCCGCTGTCGTTCATAATCCTTTCAAACTGCCCGACCGCTTCGATGAACTTTGCCGCCGCTTCCTTGTCGGCTATCTCCTGCGGTACAATCCTGCCCCGGCATAGGGTGGAGAAGTCGCTCTGTCGGCGGCTTCTCTCCCTTGTCGTCTTTGTCAGGAACAGGTAGCAGTAATGGTTCAGGAACGGGCGTTCATTGAAGTGCCGTTCAAAGGAGCGGCTTAAAAAACTAAGCTCGTCCCTTTCCGTGTCGGGCTGGTAGTTCTCCTTGATGAAGAAGTCCTGCTTGTGTACTATGGAGTAGTCGGGCAGCACCTTGATTGCCTTGTACCATGCCGAATGTATGGCTTCGTACTCGGCACTGGTGACGGTGAACAGTTCGGGCAGTTCCACCCTGAAAGCCACCGTTATGTCCGCATCCTTTGAAATGATGCAGCCGTTCTCCACCGCCAAAAGGGGGAATTTCCTTTCCAGCGTGGTAGCCTTTAACATATTTCTCATGGTCTTTCTTCCTTTCTTTTTTTGTAGGTGAATAATCGGGGTATCGCCTTTCGGCTGATAATGAAGCGTGGATGCCGTTTGCGTGCGGCGGCTTTCATCAGCCCGTGCGTGCCGTACTTGGCGTTGAGCCGGAACGTCTGCCACACGAGCAGCAGCGAAGCCGACACGATGAAACCGATACATAGCCACTGGTTCACGCCCGCCATGAACAGGACGATGAACACCACGAAGACGGCGAGCAAGCCGCCGCAAAAGATAAAGAGGTACTGGCTTTTCAGCCCCTTGAACTCCACGGGCTTCCCGATACCCCTGTTTACCTGATATTTTTCGGGCTTAGCCCTCAACAACTCGTCAGACATAGCCGCAGGTTTAGAGGAAGAACGAGCGCAGGATAGTGGCGGCTACAATCAGGAAGATGCACGCCCCGAACCAACTGGCGGCGGTCTTTGAGGTGTCGGGGTCGCCGCTTGAAAACTTGTTATATACTTTTCCCCCGCCAATCAAGCCGCAGACCGCCCCGATTGCGTACACCAGTTTTGTTCCGGGGTCGAAATACCCGGTGATTAGGTTCGTGGCTTCGGTGATGCCCGCCTGCCCGTTTCCTTGTGCGTAGGCACTTACCACGGCGGCAAGTATAGCCGCCGACAAGAAGATTTTCTTTCTCATTGTGATTTGTTTTTAATGCCGGGCGGCGGGTGGATAGTCCGCCTTTCCCGGCTGGTGAATAATTTGAAATTTTAGTGGTCGGGGATAGTCCCGTTTGTCTGTTTGGTTTTCAGGTTGCCAATCAACCGTAATCACGCTGTTTCATGCTGTCAGGCTTATACATTATTATATTATAGGAAATCGTTCATGTCGAACGCTTCGTGTTCCTTGCTTTTATTGCCAGCTTCGGCAGGGACAGCAGCCGCAGCCAGTTCCGCTTCGTTGCGTCCCAGCAGTTCCGCCACCTTTGCCAGCCCGCCGTTGATGTTCTCCACCACCGCATCGTAGAGGTTCGTCCCCTCAATCCTTGCCAGTGTCCCGGCGGCTTGCCGCTGTTCCGTTTCGGTGGGGTTGTCGGCGTTCGCCGTGCGTACCGCTTCGCCCAGTTCGTCAAAGCTCACGCCCGTAGCCCGCCCGGTATCATCGTCACCGTCCATGTACCCGGCTATTTCCTCGTCCTCGTAGTCGGGTTCGTCATTCTCGTAACCGGGCGTTTCTTCCGGCAGTCCGTCAGCCTGCGGCGCAAAAATAGTATCATTTTCAGCCGCTTGCGGGAGGTGTCCCGATTTGTCCTGCGCTGTCTGAAATTGTCCGCTCTTGTATCGGCTTTCACCTATCAGCGTGTAGCCTGAAACCCCGTTTCGTGGAAGCGGCGCATCATCCGTTTTGCCCGGTGATGTCCGGCTGTCCGTGTAGCGATACCACAGCCACAGGGCGATGTAGTACACCAAAAGCCCGGTAAGTATGCAATAGATTACCATAGTCAGACAGGCTTTTGGAAGTGGCTTTCGTACAGGGTGTTTATCTCGTCTTGGTACTGCTCGAAGTGGCGCAGCAGAATGTTTTCCACGTAGCTGCTTACCGTCACCTTTCGCCCGCCTATCACCGTCACGATACGCATCAGCTTCTCATGCGTGGTTCGGCTCACGTACAAGGGCTGTCGGTCTGCCAGTTCCACTTTCTGAAAGTAGGTTTCCCGGTAGTCGCCCGAACCGCCCTTGCGCTTGCGGGGTGTCGGTTTCTCTACTTGCACTGTTTCAGCCTGCCGTCCCTCGTGGGCGGTTTCCGTTTCGCTGCCGGGCTGCGGTTCATCATCCGGCTGGCTCTCCCGCTTGGCGGGTACACCCTGCGAGATAAGTTCCCGCATAAAATCCTCGTCTATCTTCGGCATCCCGCCGCTTTGCTTTGCCATATCATTTTAATTTGATGTAGTACACTATTTCGGTTATCAGTTCTTCCAAGTTGCTTCCCCTTACCAACGGGCGGCTGGCGGGAAAGAGCGTGGAGCGGAACACCGCCTTTTTATCCGCCACCAGTTCCTTTTTGTAGCGTTTGGTATCGGGGATAAAGGTTTTCATCAGCGGCAGTTCCAGTTCCTTAATGGTCTTGTCGTAGGCGGTGTAAAGGTCTGTTTTCTCCCTACCGTCCACCATGTTCCAAAAGAGGTACAGCCCGGCAAGTCGGCAGGCTTCATTCCTCACCAATAGCTTTTGGATAGCCATTGCGAACGACAGGCTGCTTTCCAGCACCACCTTGTCGGCTGAAATGGGGGTGAAAATGTAGTCCATGCCCGCAAGGGAGTTTATCACGCCCTCGCTGTTCACCGTGCCGGGCAGGTCGAAAAACACTATATCCGGCACGTGTCCGGCGGCTATATGTTCGTCAGCCGTTGCAATCGCCTTTTCAGGTGAACTGCACAATACCGGGTAGGCTTTCTTCCCCAGCCGGGTGAACTGCTCATACGCCATTCGCTTGTAATCTTCATCCGCCCCGACCTGCTCGGCATCCCGCTTTCGCATCCCGGCAATGGAGTGTTGCGGGTAGTCGCAATCGACCACCGCCACATCGTAGCCTTTGAGGTAGTATAGGTAACTCGCCGCCAGCACGGTAAAGGTGGTTTTGCCGACCCCGCCCTTTTGGGTGGAAAAGGCGACATAAAGGGGTGTTTTCTCGTTTTCCATATTGCTTCCGTTCATTATTGGTTGATAGATTTGTTTATTGCTTTCAATCATTCATTCTTTCCATGTTGCAATCTTGAAATATTGAAAGACTGTTTTATTTCAATCTTGTTTTCCTGCTTTCATTCTTTCTTGAAATATTGAAATCCTGCAATCATGTTTTATTGAAATCCTGCTTTCAATCATTCTTTCCTGATTGGAATATTTCTTTCAATCTTGCTTTCAATATTGAAATCCGATGCAAAAAAAGGGAGAAAAAACGTCCCCTGAAAACCTTGTCCCGATTTGTCCTGCGCTGTCCCGTTTTGTCCACCAACCACCTATTTTACAGCATTATAAATCACCGTTACTTTGCAGCGGAGTAACGAACCGCAGGGGGCGCAGGTGTAAAACAGGGCTGGTGAATGGCTGGGCTTACCGTTCCACGCTAACCCCAATCCGTCCGTGACGGATTTCGATTTTCGTCAGAAAATAGCAAGGTGTGTTTTGTAGCATACAAAACCGTTTTCCGTGCCTGAAAACGCCTTGCCCCTTGCGGGGGTAAAAATCACTCCGAAGTCGTAATTTTTTAATCCAAAGAAGCATGGAAACAAGAAGAACCAACAAGGGCGGTCGCCCCGCCCTCGCAGACCCGGCGAAGCATCGCCATGTCCTTTACCTGAACGACCGGGAGAACGCCCGCTTCCTCTCGCAGTGGGAGCAGTCGGGCGTTACGAGCAAGTCCCGTTTCATCGCCGCCCGGCTGTTCGGCGAGCCGTTCCGGGTGGTGAAAGTGGACAAATCGGCAGTAGAATATTGCGCCCGGCTGACCGAATTTTACGCCCAGTTCCGGGCGGTTGCGGTCAATTACAACCAAGTCGTAAAGGCGTTACACGGCAACTTTTCGGAGAAAAAGGCATTGGCTTTTCTCTATAAACTGGAGAAAGCGACCACCGAACTGGCGGTACTGAACCGCCAAGTTATTGCATTAACCAATGAATGCAAGGAACTATGGTTGCCAAAATAAGCACGGGCGGCAATATGTTCGGCGCACTGGTGTACAACCAAAACAAGGTGGACAGCGAGGAAGCAAAGGTGCTTTTTTCCAACAAAATGCTGTTGAGCGAGGACGGGAACTTCTCTATCGGCGAGTGTATGCGCAGCTTTGAAATGCAGATGCCCGTCCAGCTATCCACCAAGAAGCCGATACTTCATATTTCCATAAACCCGCACCCGGAAGACGTGCTGACCGACCAGCAGCTTTCCGACATAGCCAAAGAGTATATGCAGAAGTTGGGCTATGGCAACCAGCCTTATTTGGTGTACAAGCATACCGACATCGGCCGCCACCATATCCACATCGTGGGGTTGCGGGTGGACGAGAACGGCAGACCGCTGAATGACAAGTTCGAGCATCGTCGCAGCAAGCAAATCACCCGTGAACTGGAAAAGAAATACAACCTGCACCCGGCAGAGCGAAAGGAACGTGCCGAACGTCCGGAACTTAAAAAGGTGGATTATGCCACCGGGGACGTGAAGCACCAAATCGGCAACACCGTGAAAGCGGCTTGCTACGGCTACCGCTTCCAATCGTTCGGGGAATACAAGGCTTTGCTTGCCGTTTACAACGTCTGCGCCGAGGATGTCAAGGGTGAAGTGAACGGCAAGCCCTATCAGGGCATAGTCTATTCCGCCATGAACGACAAGGGAGAAAAGGCGGGCAACCCGGTAAAGGCTTCCCGCATCGGCAAGTCGGTAGGTTATGAAGCGGTGCAGCGCAGAATGGAGAAATCGGGCGAGCTGATTAAGAACGGCAAGCTGAAAGAGCGCACCCGGAAGATTGTAGCCACTGCCATGCAGACCGCCCACAGCCGCAAGGAACTGGAACAGCAGCTAAAGAAGCAGGGCATTGACGTGGTATTCCGTCAGAATGACAGCGGGCGCATCTATGGCGTTACGTTCATCGACCATGACAACCGGGTGGTGCTGAACGGTTCACGCTTGGGCAAGGAGTATTCGGCGAACGTGTTCAACGAACGTTTTTCGGGCGAAACCGGAAAGATGCACCAGTCCGAATTGTCAGCACCACAGCAAGACCAGCCCACGCATCAGGAACAGCCGGGCTTCACGCCGAAATCCGATATCGTTCCGGGTGTGGCTTCGGTGCTGGGTGCTTTCGGTGGATTGCTTGGCGGCGGTGCATCAGGCGGTGACGAGCCGCAGGACACCGCCCGCCAAAAGAGAAAGAAGAAAAAGAAGCGCACAAGGCGCATCGACTAACTTAAAAAACATTACAATCATGCAACAGGAAGATGATTTGAGAGGGCTTGCACGGGTCATGGACTTTATGCGGGCTATCAGTATTCTATTCGTGGGAATAAACGTGTACTGGTTCTGTTACTCCACCCTGAAAGAATGGGGAGTGACATTTGAGGTGATAGACAAGATACTGTGGAACTTCCAGCGTACCACCGGGCTGTTCTCGTCCGTTCTTTGGACAAAACTTTTTTCGGTGGTGTTCCTCGCCCTGTCGTGCATCGGTACTAAGGGAGTGAAAGAGGAAAAGATAACGTGGACGAAGATACATTGCAGTCTTGTGGCGGGTGTCGTGTTGTTTTTCCTGAACTGGTGGCTGCTGGAACTTCCGCTGCCACATACGGCGGACACTGTGTTTTATATCGCCACGCTGTCGGCGGGCTATATCTGTATGCTCATGGCGGGTACATGGATGTCCCGGCTGTTGAAGAACAACCTGATGGATGATGTCTTTAACACGGAAAACGAAAGTTTCCAGCAGGAAACAAGGCTTATCGAAAATGAATACTCTGTAAACTTGCCTACCCGGTTCTACTATAAGAAGAAGTGGAACAACGGCTATATTAACGTTGTAAACGTTTTTCGTGCGAGTATCGTGTTAGGAACGCCGGGCAGTGGTAAGTCATACGCAGTAGTAAATAATTATATAAAACAGCAAATCGAGAAAGGTTTTGCGCTCTACTGCTATGATTATAAGTTTCCCGATTTATCGGAAATCGCTTATAATCATTTGCTTAACCACTTGGACGGGTATAAGGTAAAGCCCAAATTCTACATTATCAATTTTGACGACCCACGCAAGAGCCACCGATGCAACCCGATAAACGCCAGTTTCATGTCGGACATTGCGGATGCCTATGAAGCAAGCTACACGATAATGCTTAACCTCAATCGAAGTTGGATAAGCAAGCAGGGCGACTTCTTCGTGGAAAGCCCGATTATTCTTTTGGCGGCTATAATTTGGTATCTCCGTATCTATCAAGGCGGTAAGTATTGCACGTTCCCCCATGCCATTGAACTGCTAAATAAGAAATACGCTGATGTTTTCACGATTTTACGCAGTTATCCCGAACTGGAAAACTATCTTTCCCCGTTCGTGGATGCTTGGGAAAGTTCGGCAGTTGAACAGTTGCAGGGGCAGATTGCCAGTGCGAAAATCCCGCTTTCAAGGATGATAAGCCCGGCACTTTACTGGGTAATGACGGGTGATGATTTTTCACTCGACATCAACAACCCGAAAGAGCCTAAAATACTGGTTGTCGGCAACAATCCCAACCGCCAAAATATCTACTCGGCAGCACTGGGCTTATATAATTCCCGTATCGTGAAGCTGATAAACAAGAAAGGTCAGCTTAAAAGTTCGGTGATAATAGACGAGTTGCCAACGATTTATTTTCGTGGGCTTGACAACCTGATTGCTACTGCCCGAAGCAACAAGGTGGCGGTTCTGCTGGGCTTTCAGGATTACAGCCAGCTTACCCGTGACTACGGGGACAAGGAAAGCCGGGTGATACAAAATACTGTGGGCAACGTGTTTAGCGGTCAGGTAGTCGGTGAAACGGCAAAAATCCTTTCCGAGCGTTTCGGAAAGGTGTTGCAGAAACGGCAGAGCATGACAATCAACCAGCGGGAGAAGTCCACCTCTATAAGTACCCAAATGGACAGCCTGATACCCGCCAGTAAAATATCCAACCTCACGCAAGGCATGTTCGTGGGTGCTGTGGCGGACAACTTCGATGAACGGATAGAGCAGAAGATTTTCCACTGCGAAATCGTGGTGGACAATGAAAAGGTGAAGCGGGAAACCGCCCGTTACGTGAAGCTGCCGCAGATAATCGACTTCACCGACAAGGACGGCAACGACCGGATGCAGGAGGAGATACAAGCCAACTATGACCGCATCCGGCAGGAAGTCCGGCAGATTGTCGAGGACGAGATAACCCGGATTAAGAACGACCCGGAGCTATGCCATTTGATAAAAGAGGAAGAATAGCTGTATATAATATAATGTATGGAGTGAAGAACAGCCGATGTAGCTTTACGGTTGTTCTTCATTCTGTTTTTTTGTGCGGTAGGCTTCAAAACGCACTAATATTTCGTGCAGGTTCTTCAATGTTTCCACAGCCTTGCCTATCGGCGGCATATTGCTTTTGTCAAAGGTCAGTTTCTTCAAATCGGTAGTGTACGCCGTAGCCACTTCGGGTAACGCCATGACCGCTTCGGCATCCTTGAATATCGGAGCATCAGCCAGCGACAAGTGCGAACGGGAGTTTTTGTTTAGCCCGTCCTCTATCGTCACCCGGTACATGGCATCCAAGAAATCTTCCGAATGTAGGTAATCGTTATATCCCTGATTGTGGTAGAGTGCCGACAAGTCGTAAACGTCACGGATATGCTTTGCCAGCAGTGCGGCTGCATCCTCATTGTAAGACAGCTTTACCAGCCTTGAAACCTTGTCGCAGATAGTCTTTCGGGGATTGATGCACTGCGTTTCAAAACTTCCCAGCCCGTAGGTGCTTATCAGTTCCTCTTGCCCGATGCTTTCAAGAAAGGCGGTCACAATCGGTTTGATAACCCGCTTGTCCGCCGGGTAGAACATCAGTTTTTTGTCCGGCAGGTCACAGGATTTTATCTCTACTTCCAAATGCTCTTTTAGTCCCACACCCTGAAATACATTGTCATACGAGAAATACAGTTTGCGGTAATTACCGCCCGTTTCCGACAAATCTTCCTTGTATATGTCACTGTTAAGTTCGGCTATATATTTGGAAAGTTTCTTGTTCAATGTCTTTTCAGCCTGCTTGGACGCACCTTTGTCACCCGTGAACACGAACAAGTCCAAATCTTCCGAGAAGCGTTCTATCAGCCCGTAGGCTTTGGAAAGTGAAGTCCCGCCTTTGAAGTAGGTCTTATCCGCATATTCGGACATGGAAATATCCCGCAGTATCTTCGATACCCAGTAATCCTTTTCCACGTGCGACTGCTCGTAGCCGAAATGTTCAGCCGCCAGTGCGATGATTTCCTTGAACGCTTCCTTGTCCGAATGTAAATTCATATTTCTGTCCTATGCCGTTTTATAATCCAAGTTGAACCGTGTCGTGGGAAGAATGGTCTTTGCCATTTCTGTTTGCAATACGGTTTGTCTGATGTCGCCCAGTATGTCCGCCACCACCTTTCTGACACGTGGCGGGTAACTTTTCGCCAAAGATACGATTTTTTCCAGTTCCGGCAGGCTGTACCCGTTGAAATATTGGCTCTTGACCCGGTTGTAGATGTCCTGCCCGGTTGTTCCGGGTATGCGCTTCATGTCCTTTATCGCATCGAGCAGCCGCAAGTACGGGACAAGGCTTTCATCCGGGTAGTCCATGCAGTAGGCTTTCACGCACTCTATATCCAAGTTCTTGAAACGGAAACGGCGAACCGGGTTAGGAGTGGCTATCGTTATGGTTGTGGCAACCTGTTCGGTCAGCCCCATTTTGTTATAGATGTAAGCCCCCGTGATATAGCCGTTCAGTTTTTCAGTCAGGTAGCGGAACTGTTCATCCTGATAGACTGGCAGCTTTCCCAGCCCCAGCACTGATTTCTTGGGACGGTAGTACGCCCCCTTTTCAACCCGTACCAGTACCCCTTTGCGGCTCTGTTCGGAGAGCAGCACCGCAACATTGGCGGTCTTTTCCGTTTCAAACGATAAATCCCGGAACGTGAATATACGCCCGGTATCTATCCGTTCAATCTGCCCAAGTATCTCTTTTCTGAATGAAGCCATATTTATGTCCTTTGTTTCTATATGCAAAGATAGTATATTATGTAATCACCTGCAAAAACATAACAAAGATTTTGCCGAAGATGTTTTCTTTTTGTCGTGTCACCTGATAATAGGAGAATAACGGAAACTCAATCAAAGGCTTGCCATACGCTTCATAAACGCTTCACAAATGGCTCACAAGTATAATGCGATTTTTGTAAAACTGTTGATTATAAGCCGAAAACAATATATACAAATGGCTCACAAATGGCTCGTTTAAAGCAAGCGATTAACTTCGGTCTGTACCCGTTTTAAATCTCCAACCAACAGTTGGAGATTTACCGCACCCGGATAATTTCAAGCTCCGCAGGACAGATTCGGGCATCCCTTGCCCCCGTTTTTAGTCGCTATCTGTAGACTGGACTATTATTATACCATTCAATAATCAAATCATTATCGTTATTATGGACATTTAAAGTGAAAAAGATATTCCTATAATGATTAAAGCAATAGATGCAAATATGTATCTATATCTTTTTGTAGAAAACATTGCTCCTATACAAGAGATAGATACAGCAAATTGCATACATTTTAAACTTAACTCTGTAGTCTTAAATATACACATAGACAAAAAAGATAATGCCAAAACAAATAGTATAGCATTCAATATATATTTCAGTTTCATATTCCTTTGATTTACATTGACCTTATTAGCAGTAGCATATAAATTGCTCATCCTAACCCAATAACCAATCCTATACAAAAGAACAAGGTGAATCTCTTTTCCTTGTGTTTCAGCCCATAGACCAGCCCGATAATAGCACATAAAGGAATATTAGATGAATCTGCATTTTTTCCTTTATTTACAAGGTATTTATGACTTTCTTTGCTCAATTTGCAAATCTCACGGTTCTCATTGTTCTGTTGTAGCATACATTTATGCAACTTAATGTTCCCATGATTCAGTTTAATCTATTTTCTCTAATTCAATTGTAGCTACTTTCTCTTTATCTGGACTAATTTCATTCTGTATAATGGTTATATGTTTTTGGGTATAGCTTTTGATAATCCAAGGGGCTCCACCCAAATATAAAGCATTGCTATTAAATGTGATATATTTCCCTTCTATTGTATAAGTAATATCAATTTCATCGTAACCTTCCCAATTTACTTTCCCTTTCCGAGTATCTACAAATTGCATACCGACCCCCATATTTTGTACTGTCCAAGCCTCACAATGCCCTGTTCCACGCCATGAAGTCTGATAAAGTGCTTCGGGGGTTAATTCATTTGTCTGTTCATTATCATCGTCGCAGCTTATAAAGCTGAATGTACAGAGGAATAGCATAAGTATTCCAAGAATTTCTTTTGTTTTCATATTCTTTTTTTTAATCTCTTGTTTAACTCATTCAATCTTTATTTTGTCTCTTCGTTGAACCAACCAAAGATAAGACAAAGATAAAAAGAAGAATTCTTTGGCAGATTAAGATACTCTTGGAATATTGTTATGAATGTAAATTTCTAAACCTATGTTTATTTTTTGTTGTCAAAACTTTGCTTGCGTCTGATTCGGCTCATGTGTATGGGTGTAATTTTAAGGTAGGATGCTATTTCTTTTAGTGATACCATTTGAAGGATTGCAGGGCATTTTTTTAAAAGTTGGAGGTAACGCTCTTCCGGTGTGAATCTGAATAAATCCAAATAACGTGAATATGATTGGAAAAACATCTGTTCGGCTGCAATACGGGCTATCCGTTGGTTTTCATTATTTTCCTTGAATTTTTGCTGTAAGAATGTAGAAGAACAGATGTAAATCTCGCACGGGATTATCGCCTGTATATTCAATTCTGATTTCATGCCATATAAGCAAGTGGGATAATCGGCTATAAATTCATTTGGAAAGGAAAAACCGACATTATACGGCTTGTTTTCTGTCCGGTTGGTGCAACTGTATTTGACTACGCCTGATAAGATAAACCCGAAGAAAGAACAGGCATCACCTTCATGGAGAATAAACTCATTCTTTTTATAATGTCGTAACTCTCCATGTTTCAGACACAACTCCTTGAAGAAGTCTATGTCTATGTTACTCATATATGAATTGAATTCGGCTATCATTTGTATATAAGAGAAATGTATAAAAAATATCTGAATTTCCATGTTTGGAGTTTAGTCTGTTTTTTGTCTATATATCCAAACCGTACTAAACTTTTTTCTGTTGACTGCAAGATATAAGTACTGGCGAAAAGAGTAAGAATAAAAGGTATTTCTTTTTGACAGTATTACTTTTAATAATTTGAGGAGGAAATAATACTCTAAGTAAAGGCTTATTCTACCGTCCGAGAGCTTATTTTGCTCCAGCTTGGGGTTTTCTTTCGTTTTATTTTCTAACATTGCCATTGTTTAGAGGTTTTATCTCGATTTAGGTGCCGTAACCGGGTAATTACACTAAATAGTTGATTTTCTTTTGTTTTCTGCGGATGCAAAGGTACAAAAGAAAATGATATTTCAAAGTGTACTGAATAACAGAAAATGGCAAAAATAGAGAAAAACAGAAAATATTCAAATGACTGATAATAAGAAAGATGAATTATTTTTATTCTATAATCTCCATGTCTTGTATCGGCATTGGCATTGGGTGGTAAAGAAGCAATAGATAACATCCATATTCTAAAAACTATTCCCTACATAGAAATGTCACTCCAATCTATCGGGGATTTGAAACGAGTGCAATAACAGATTACTAACGAAGCGCGATGACGCTTAAACAGTGTTCCCCGCTAATCCATTAAAGGGTTCACATATGGTTCATACTCGAATGATTTTCTTTTGCAAAATATGCAAATTACTTGAGTTTTAGCTATTTCAAAAAACGACCAAAGGGTTCACAAAGGGTTCATCGAAAGAGAGTGAAATCATTCACTCTCTTTTTTTATGCCCTTTTCAATTCTGCAACCAATGGTTGCGGAATTTCATCCCACCCGGACAAATCGGGACACCGCAGGACAAATTCGGACAGCCCTTGCCGCCCGTCCAAATATAGCATATTTAGTCGCTACCTTTGGGCGGGACTATTCCCGTAACCACTAAAATTCCAATTATTTATGGCAAACAGAATGACCCCGCCCGCAGAGGGGCAGGAAAAAGACGTGCTGCTGGTCTTGGATAAACAGCAGGGCAAGGTGAGTGCCGTTAAGGGTATCGACAAGGAGGGCAATTTGCAGACCGTGCCGCCGACACACGGCGGCGAGTTCATGCAGGTGGACAAGAACAGCGATGTGTTCAGCAACTTCATTTCCAACTTCTACCGCAAGTATCAGGACACTTCCGGGCTGGAACTGTTCAGCGTCAAGGCTTCCGAAGCGGAGCGGGACGCAAAGGCAATCGAGGACAACCACCGCAACCCTACACCGGAGGGCAACAAGCGGGCTGAAATGCTTCGAGTTCCGAAGCCCGACTTCCACGAGTTCAAGCAGGGCTACCGCTTCGACCCGTCAAAAATCGACTGGGAGAACCTGAAAAAAGTCGGCATCACCGCCGACACCCTGAAAAACACGAAGGACTTCGACCGGGTGATGCGTGGCTACAAGTCCCGAAATACCTACACCGTTTCGGGGACGGTGGGCGGCTTCTACCTCAAACCTACCGATGTCAAGCTCTCTTTCTATCAGGCAAAGGACGGCACGGTAATACCCAAGCTGCACGGCGTGCAGCAGGACGAAAAGCTGTTGCAACGCCCGTTCCATGAACACGGGTTCACCAAGCAGGAACAGGGCAACTTGCAAGGCACTGGCAACTTGGGCGGCATCGCTGAAATCAAAGACCCGAAAAGCGGCGAGCAAATCCCCGTGTTTGTCAGCCGGGACAGGTACACGCACGAACTGGAATACATGCGGGCTGACAAATGGAAATGCCCCGATACAATCTGTAACGTGCAAGTCAGCCCGGAACAGAAAGCCGCCTTTGAAGCCGGGCAAGCGGTGAAAATGGAAAACCTGCAATTCAGGGACGGCACGAAGCGCAGTGCCTATTTGCAGGTCAGTGCGGTGGAGCGTGGCTTGGAGTTCCTGCCCCGTGCCGCCGTCCAGTTCTTGCAGCAGGGACAGCAGCCCGCAGAACAGCAGGTAGCCGGGATAAAGGACGGAAAGGGCGTTGAGTTCAACGGTCATGTGCAGCCCGGCGTACAGGGCAAATCCCCCGACAAGGTGCAGCCGAAAGACGTTACCCCCGCCGCCGAGAGCCGGACGCAGGTAGCGGTCAATTCGGGGGGCAAGACCAACGAAGCCACCAAGCAGGGCAAAGAGCCGCTGAAACAGGGTCAGGACAAGCCCACCGCCAAGCAGAAAGAGAAGCAGGACAAGGCGCAGGACAAGAGCCTGAAAGCGGACAAGCCCAAGAAGTCCAGAGGAATGAAAATGTAGTACCCACCTTAAAAAGTAAAGAATTATGATTGCATTGATAGCAGAGAAGCCCAGCGTGGCAAAGGACATCGCCCGCATCATCGGTGCGACCGGGCGTAATGACGGTTATCTTTCCGGCAACGGGTATATGGTGACATGGGCGTTCGGCCACTTAATCCAGCTTGCCATGCCGGAAGCCTACGGCGTGGCGAACTTCCGCCGGGAGAGCCTGCCCATACTGCCGCCCGATTTCCAGCTAATCCCCCGTCAGGTGAAAGCGGAGAAAGGCTACAAGGCAGACCCCGGCGTGCTGAAACAGTTGAAAGTGATAAAGGAAGTGTTCGACCAGTGCGACCGGATTATTGTCGCCACCGATGCCGGACGTGAGGGTGAGTTAATCTTCCGCTATATCTTCCATTACCTGAATTGTCGGAAACCATTTGTGCGCCTGTGGATAAGTAGCCTTACCGACAAGGCAATCCGTGAGGGGCTGGATAACTTGCAGCCGGGAGAGCGTTACGATAACCTCTATTTCTCTGCCAAGTCCCGCAGCGAAGCGGACTGGCTGATAGGGATAAACGCCACCCAAGCGTTGAGCGTTGCCGCCGGGCAGGGGGTGTTCTCGCTGGGCAGGGTACAGACACCCACGCTCGTGATGATATGCAGCCGCTATTTGGAGAACAAGAATTTCGTACCCGCCAAGTTTTGGCAACTCAAAGCGGCGACCGCCAGCGGGGGAATAAATTTTACCGCCCAATCGACCGCCAAGTGGGAACAGCAGCCCGAAGCCATAGCCGCCCTGCAACGGGTAAAGGATGCCGGGCAACTTGTGGTTAAATCCGTTGAGAGGAAAGAAGCCTGCCAAGAACCGCCGCTTTTGTACGACCTTACCACGCTGCAAAAGGAAGCGAACACGAAGCTGAACTTCTCGGCTGACAAGACGCTTTCCATAGCGCAAAGCCTGTATGAAAAGAAAGTGATGTCCTACCCGAGAACCGGAAGCCGCTATATATCGGAGGACGTTTTCGATGAAATGCCGGAGCGTGTCGCCCTGCTGGGGCAATACCCCCGCTTTGCCGGGTATGCCGCCGGGCTGGACGGCACACCCCTGAACCGCCGTAGCGTGAATGACGGCAAAGTGACCGACCACCACGCCTTAATCGTTACCGAGAACCTGCCCGGCGAACTCTCCAAAGACGAGCGGGCGGTTTACGAGCTGGTAGCCGGGCGTATGCTGGAAGCCTTTTCGGGCAAGTGCGTGAAAGACGTTACCACCGCCATATTGTCGGCTGGAGATACCGACTTCACGGTAAAAGGGGCTGTGATGAAAGTAGCAGGCTGGCGTGCCGTGTTCGGCGAGCAGGAAACGGGCGGGGACGAAGAAGCCGCCAGCCTGCCGCCACTTCAAGAGGGCGAAAGCCTGCCGATTTTCAACGTGGAACTGTTGGAGAAGCAGACCAAGCCGAAACCGCTGCACACGGAAAGCAGCCTGCTTGCGGCAATGGAAAACGCCGGAAAGGAACTGGAAGATGCCGAACTGAAAGCCAGCCTGAAAGATGCCGGGATAGGCACACCCGCCACCCGTGCGGCGATTATCGAAACGCTGTTCGCCCGCCAGTACATCGTGCGTGAGAAGAAGAACCTTGTGCCTACTGACAAGGGGCTTGCCGTTTACAAGATTGTCAAGGACAAGAAGATTGCCGATGTCGAAATGACGGGTATGTGGGAAACCGCCCTTTCCAAGATAGAAGCGGGCAGCATGGATGCCGATACGTTCCGAAAGGGTATCGAGGTGTACGCCGCCCAAATCACGGCGGAACTGCTTTCGGTACAATTATCTGTTGCGGGCGGTGAAACCTGCCCCTGCCCGAAATGCGGTAGCGGACGCATCCTGTTCTACCCGAAAGTGGCGAAGTGTTCCAACGTGGATTGCACGCTTACCATATTCCGCAACAAGTGCGACAAGCAGCTTTCCGACAAGCAGATTGTCGAGTTGGTGACGAAACGCAAGACCGGGCTAATCAAGGGCTTCAAGGGCAAGAACGGCAAGGCTTTCGATGCTTCGCTGTTGCTGGACGAGCAGTTCAATGTCGGTTTTTCATTCCCCGAAAAGAAAGCGAAACCGAAGAAATAGCCTATCTTTGCCACTGAAATTTCATTGTGATAGGTTTTACAACTTATAATAATTGAAATTTTAGTGGTTGCGCCCGGCGGGAACCGGGCGCATTTTTTTATACGCTCCCGCCAAACAGGTAGGTCGAACAGACCACCCCGTTATCCAGCACCCTGCTTTCCGAGAGTTTCCAATGTGAGCCGAATGTTTCCCCGATAAAGCCGATGCCTTTGCCCGCCATGACCGGGACGGTGTATATTGTCAGGCTGTCCAGCAACCCGGCTTTAATCAATGAAGTAAGCAGCTTACCACCGCCCACCACCAGTATGTCGGTTTCCTGTTTAAGTTCATAGACCCTTTGCAGCGGTTCTTCGGTCAGGAACTCCACGCCGCAGTCCGGCGTCACGTTGGTGTCGTAGTGTGACACCACAAAAGACCGCTTGCTTTTGTGCGGCCACCCGCCCCAGTGTTCAAAGATGTAGTTGTAGGTGTTCGCCCCCATAAGCAGGCAGCTTGCGGCGGCGTGTTCCCTTGCCGCCAGTTCCTTGACCTCACGGGGCATCCAGTCCAGTTCATAGTCCGGTGTGGCGGTATGCCCGTCCAGCGATACGGCGATGTGCGCTTTGATTTGTTCCATATTGTCAGGTATTAAAGTGATATAAATCCCTACTGTCTTTGCACGTTAGCCGCCACCTCAAAAAGAAAGCGTGGCATGACGCTGTTTCAAAGTAGAGGTACTGGCATACCCAAATGTGGAAACAGTGCAGCCACGCTATGACAAACGCATAGCATATCCTGCGCTGAATATCCCCACATTTTGAAAAGTGCCAGTTTTCTACTTTGGGACGTTCGGCGAACGTATATGTTATATATAAAGGCAATATTCCGGCAACCGCCGTCCAACTGCCGTTACTTTTTTCGTGTAACTTCTGCAAAGTTAAGCAAATACCCTGAATTTTCACGTGCAAACAGAAAAAATCCTGCCGTGTTTCACAACAGGGCAGGACACAAGCACATGAATTACACAAGTTTTATCCATACGTTTATGGACAACCTGTGTTCCATCGAAGATTATATGAACCGATGACAAAACAGCTTTGGTTCGCCGTGTCTTTGGTGATGATGTCCCTTTCCCGCATGAAGCGGATATAGCTCTTTGCGGTGCGTTCCTTGATGTCCAAGACCTGCTGCAACTGCTCGCAAAGGTCTATGTAGGTGATGCGTGTCTGCCGCCCGAAGATGTCACGTGCGACATTCACCAGTTCCCTTTCCTTGCGTTTCTCCTTTTCCTCACGGGGCTTCTCGCCCTTGTACACGTGCATCCCGGCTTCCTTGTCCCATGCAAAGAGCATCAGCGGCACGTCCAGCGGGCTTCCGTCCCTTACTTTCAGGGCTTTCACTACCGACTGGGCGGGTTCATCGTCTTTCTCTATCGAAAGGATTGTAGCCGCCTTGCGCTGCAACTCGCTGCCCAAATGTCCCCGCAGCTTCAAACCGTTGGGGACGAAATGCAGCACGCACAGAATACACGTGTTGTAGATACCCGCCAGCCGATAAAGTTCATCTATCACCGCCACGCTTTCCGCTTCATCGTTGGCACTCTTAACAAGGTCGGCGATGCCGTCAATGACGACCAACTGGATGCCGCCGTACTGGTAGTAGAACTTATCCATGCTTTGTACAATGGCGTTCAGGCGTTCTTTGCGTGACATACCGGTAAGACAAAACGCTTTCAGTTCATCGGGTTTGTCCGGCTGTTTGGCACGTGCCAGCAGGTTGCTTACATTCTTGAACAGTTGCACTTCCGACTGTTCGGTATCATAGAGCAAGACCGCCTTGTGCCTGCCGTTGGCGGTTATCTGTACGCCCAGTGTATCTACTTCCGCACCAGCCGGGCAGATGCAGCCCGCCACGATTGCGGCTACATAATTGCTCTTGCCCGTTCCCTCGCCCCCGGTGATGCCGAACAGGTTGCCTTGTGTTCCTAACGGAACGTCACCCGCCGAAATAATCTCTTGCGCTTTGGCGGGCGGGTTGTTGAAATCTATCTCGCATGATTTAAGCATAATCAATGTGTCGCTATACAGGTTGTCTAAAAATTCGATAAACAGTTTCAGGAAATCTTCACGGGTGTTCCCGGCTTTGAAGTAGTCGGATATGTCCTTTTCCTCTTTCGTTCCCGGAAGCGGGAGCAGCAGGCGTTTCACGCCAAATTCTTCCAATAGTTTTTCCTGCTTGCGTGAGCTTTCCCTGCCCGTCTTGTCCATGTCAAAGAGCAGGACGATGTGCTTGAAGCGGAACGTCAGCCGATAAACCAGCGTTGGCGGTATCGTCACCGTTTCACTGTTGAAGCAGATAGCGTGAAAACCATGCGCCGCCAGCGAAAGCACGTCTTTCTCGCCGCCCGTGATGAATAGCGTGTCGCCTTTGGCGGGCAGTTGCTCCAGCCCGAAACAGTAGTTTTCGCCGAAGCTGCCGCCATAGAGGAAGCGGGGCGTGGAGAACGGGCGGTACAGCTTGATGTACTGTTTGCCCTTGTAGCCGTACATGGGTTCTGCCACCGATGAAGTGTAGGTGTACGGTTTGCCCTCTGCCGTTTCGCTGTTGTATTCCCGGAGCGAGCAGACCTTGTAATGTTCCAGCAGTTCGGGCGTGATGCCGTACTGTTGCCAGTACACCAGTTCGGCAAGCGGAAATTTCTGTTCCCGGAACTGGTAGGGCTTGACGGGCTTTTCGGGCTTTTCTTCGGGTTTGTCCGGCTCTGCCCGGCGGACGGTTGCCGGGGGAACGGAAACCGGAGTGCCGGAAGCCAGCCCCAAGCCCAAATCCCGGTCGATGATTTCCAGTATCTCCACGAAGTCAGCCGCCCGGTTGCAGTCCAGCCCCTTTAACTGCCCCACGAGGAAGAAGCAGTCGCCGCTGTAACTGTCGTTGCCGAAGTCTTTCATCTTGTAGATACCGCCCCGGCGGTCGAAGTAGATGTTGCAGGAAGCCTTGCTGTCCTCGTACAGCGGGTTAAGGAAGTTGCGACCTATGCGCCAGTTTCCGGGCAGGTAGTGTTTGAATACCGCCAGCCCGTTACTTGTTCTTTCTAAGATTTCCTCTTTCCTTAGCATACAGTTGGTGGTTGGTTATCAGGTTGTCGATGTTCTCTTTGTTGCTCCTAATCAAACGTTCTTCCAGCATCCGGCGTATCTCGCTGACCTTGTAGAAATAACGTCCCCTGATGTTGGAATAGGCGATAGTCCCCGATACCCGCAGGCGTTGCAGGGTCTTTTCGCTTATTTTCAGGAACGTGCAGACCTCGTAGCTGTCCACCCACATATCTTCTTCACTTTGTTTTGCCTTTTCTACATGATTGAATATGTAATCGGCAATGGCAGTAATTTTGTTGTCCAGTTCCTTGTAGGCTTTGGACTCGAATGTTATTATTTCCATAATGGTAACTAATTGATTTGCCGCAAAGTTCGGGTGTCCTGAAAAATAAAACGCCACAGGCGAACCCACCTGTGGCGAAATAAATTTTGTTAAAGAACGGTTGCCTAATCCTGTTCCCTCATGCGCAGCAGCAACCTGTCTTTCAGGGTGGAGAGGAAGCCTGTGCGGTCTTTGGTCTTGGCTTTGAGTTCCATGTAGGTATGGTAGAAGTCGCCGAGGTCGATGTCGAAAACGTATTCAAAATAGGCTACAATCTCCTTAATATCAACCGTTCCCTTGTTCAGACAGCCGCAGGCGTCCAGTGCATAGACAAGCTCCACCAACGCCCTTTTCGTCCCCGTCCAGCGTAGCACCTTTCCTGTGAAGCCGTTCTTCACCCGCTTGCGCTGTTCCCGGCGTTCCAGTTCGTGCAGTCGGTTGGTGAGGTATATTTCCAGCAGTTCGTTGGCTAAAATCTTGGCTACCTTGAAGTCGTGACTGGTGCTGAACTGTGGGTCTGTTTCGTAATAGAAACTGTCCACAATGATTTGTATGTCAGGCTTCCCACGCATGAAATACTGCCTGTCCAAGTAGGTGGCTTTCGTGCGGTGGTACTGGTAGAACGCCAAGTTCCGCTGGAACGACTTTGAAATCCGGTCGGTTTCCGACAGCAGGTAGTCCCGCTGCACGTCCTCGCTGCCGCTGGGGAAGCGCACCTCTATCTTGTAAACGGTGTTGTAATAGATGATTTTGCTCGCTAAAAGCGGTTTCAGTTCCTTGAAGAAGTGTATTTCTTCTTCCGTGCTGGCGAACGGGTAGGAGATTATAAAGGTTTTGAGTTCGCCCAGTATCTCTTGCAGGTAGTCCACGCACAGGCGGCAGAGCGTCAGCGTGTCCGCTGCGGTGTCCTCGTATTCCTGTATCTGCCATTCCACTTTTTGAAGCAGTCCGGCGAAGTATGTTTCCAACGGTATCTTATGTTCCATAATCTTGTGCTTATCTTTTATGAAGCACAAAGTTACGGGCATAAAAAATCTGTTTTATTCTTGATTTTTCACATTACGTTCTTGTAACTGTGCATTTTCTTGTTTCCTGCGCTTTTCTGCGTATTTCTCCGGGGGTATCTAAAAGATACGCCTTGCAGAAGTCGTTCAGGTTCGATGTCGATGCGAACCCGGTGGTGAACGCCACTTCGGTAAGCGTGAGGTTTGTGTTCATCAGGTAGTGTTCCACGTCTTTTACCCGTTCCTTTATCACCCATTCCTTAGCCGTGTACCCGGTCATTTTCTTTACCTTTCGCCGGAACGAGCCGTATTCCATGCCGCATTTGTCCGCCAGTTGCTCGGCATCATAGACCATGTAGCCTTTCAGACGTACCATTTCGGTGAACGTCTGCCTGCCCAGTTCCGGCAGCATCCGTTCGGCGTGGCGCAGCTCCTTTTCCGTCACCAGCAGGCGGTTGTCCCTTACCGGGTTTCTCCGCAGCAGGTGGAAAGCGTGGCATACCGTGTTGTATACGTTGCATAGGTACTGCCGTCCCGGTCGCATCCAGTGGAGCGCATCGCAGTAGGCGGTCAGTTCGGGTATGTCGTCCCGCTTGCGGTGCTGTTCCGCCAGTTCGTCCAGTATGGCGTAATGTGTGGTGGACATACCCAGCAGAATGATGATTGCCTTGTAGTCCTTGTACGCCGCCAGTGTCGGCGTTTCCGGCAGGCTTTTGAGCGTGTCGCACACGTGGGCGCACAGCCGCCCGTCCTTGCTGAACGGTTCAAGTTCCAAGTAGTTGTCCATTTTCCGGCTGTTGTGCAGCAGCCATGTTACCTTTTCGTCCAGTTCCTTGCAGGACGCTTCCAACTCCGCTTCGGGAGTGGGAAGCAATAGTGGTGTAATCCGTTGTTCCATATCTGAATAAATTGATTTGTTTCCTGTACGTTACCCGGTAGCCCATAGCCAGACCTTTTGGATTAGCCGCCAAACCACGTGATAAAGGAACATGGCGGCAAGCATAAGAAAACCTGCCCGCAGGAAATATTCTTCAATGCGTTGCCAAACGCTCGTTTTTCGTTCGGGCATCAGTATGTCCGCCACTTCCTCAAAGGTCTTGCAGGCGAAAATCACTTGCCGGAACTCGTCTGCGCTGTTCCAGCATTCTTCCTTGAACCACCGTGTCTTGGGGTATCGTTCCGCTACCAGTTCTTGCAGTTTCCGTAACGGGAACGGTTCGGGGTTGTCCCCGTACTCGTATTCAATGGAAATCACACGTCCCTGCATCCTGATACAATATCCCAACATCCCTTGCCACTTCACTTTGTGCGCCCCCTTTTCAACATATTTCGTCCCGGTTGCATCCACAACAATGTAGTTCTTCCGCTTCTTCAACAACTTGGTATTGGTCGTTGTGTACAGTTCTTCCTTGCGAAACACGTATATCATGTTGCCTTTGGGGGCAAAGCTGAATATCGGGTATTTTAGTTGGGCTTTCATTGTTAATAGTCTATTGTTTTATAAAAGCAAAATAAAGCAGGGTAACACCTGCCACAACCCCGAAAAAGATACAACCTGTAATAATGAAAGCCCAATCGAGGTAATGG
This sequence comes from Parabacteroides sp. AF39-10AC, assembly GCF_003635405.1. Taxonomy (NCBI): domain Bacteria; kingdom Pseudomonadati; phylum Bacteroidota; class Bacteroidia; order Bacteroidales; family Tannerellaceae; genus Parabacteroides; species Parabacteroides sp. AF39-10AC. The sequence continues at coordinate 213,519 of NZ_QTLP01000007.1, forward strand.
AAATCAAGTTCTTCAAAAGGAATGGCGGCTTTCTTTATATATCTGTTCCATACCCATATTAGAACTTTTCCAAATCTCTTTGCTGTGATAAGGCTACTCATATTGTTCTTTGGTTTTCAAGCCGGATAAGCAGAAAATAACCGCATACTATTATTAATACTCCAATTCCCAAGCCGATAACCCAAAACAACCAACCCGGATATTGGAATATCATATCCTTGTATTTGAATTTCTTCTTTTTAATCAGTCTGTACCAAAGCCAAACTGTAATTTTCCCAAGATTATAAAAGATAGTAGGCGAACTCATTGTTTATTTAATGGTTAGCAGGGAACGACTTGCCGTTATCCTGCGTTGTTAGCTGTATCTATTTTAGAAAATCCAAATCAAAATAATATTGATTGTCATTCTTCGGATTTATGTAAATCGTTGTCATTTCATAGTGTTGCAATAGTATTTCCAATGAAACTTTTTCCTTCAAGATTACATCACTGCGAAATGTTTTTGTCTTTCCATTGTATTTGGTTGTGTACGTTACGGTGTATATTGTAGTGGACACGATTTGTTCACTATGATAAATGTCAGGGAATAAATAGCCACTGACACCATTCCAAAATTGGATTTCCCATGTATGGAATATCCGAAAGATAGGCTCTTGCATCCTTGATTTCTTGGTATTCCATTTCTGTGTAGTGACTTTACATTGGTTTAAATCAACAAATAATTGTATTCCATACCTTTTTATTTGTTTTGTAGCCTGTTTTACTCTATATTTATAAATAGTATCACCAATAAGTCCGGAATTTAACCAAACAACCAATAAGATAGCTCCTGATATTCCAATAGCATACCATTTTGCAGCAAAGCAAATGCCCACACCGAATACATAAATCCAAATAAAAATAAATCCAAGTATTCTCAATATTTTATTCTCATAGATTTTCATGTCATATAATTACATCTAATGGTTTGGAAAGGAACACCATTCAGGGGTTATCTTTCCTTGTTACCAATG
>NZ_QTLP01000070.1:0-1763 GCF_003635405.1 Parabacteroides sp. AF39-10AC
GAGGGCACTGAAAAAGTCCTTTCATAGGATAATTGTCTGATATAATCGGCATATACCCAATAAATATTTTGGATATATGCCGATTTTTGGTTATCTTTATAGATATAACACATAAAGATATGCTCCCGACTCAACAGACAATACAATTCAGCAATTACAGTGATTTATACGATTTGATTATCCCTCGCGATAATGTTCTGCGCAGGATTAATGACCTTGTGGACTTCTCCTTCATCCAAAAAGAACTTATGGATAAATACTGCCATGACAATGGCCGCATGGCTGAAAGCCCTGTGATGATGTTCAAATATCTTCTTCTGAAGACAATTTATGACATATCCGATGTCGACGTTGTAGAGAGGTCCCGTTATGATATGTCGTTCAAGTATTTTCTTGGGATGAGTCCTGAAAACACGGACTTGATAAACCCCAGTTCACTGTGCAAGTTCCGTAGGCTTAGACTAAAAGACAAGGACCTGTTGAATCTTTTGATTGGCAAGACTGTTGAGATTGCGATTGAAAAAGGAATAATCAAATCCCGTACTATAATCGTTGATGCCACCCATACCGGCTCACGAAGCAATCCTTATTCCCCGGTTGAGATATTGCGGCTTCGCTCGAAGCAGTTGCGCAAATGTCTGTATGAATCAGACGAGACTATCAAAAATACTCTTCCTGAAAAGAACACGGATGATAATCTGGAACATGAGCTTGACTACACCAAAGATCTGCTGAATGTCGTAGGTTCCAATCCCTGTCTTGCAGAAGTTCCTAAAATCAAGGAGCGTCTTAACATACTTAAGGAGGTACTTTCAGATATTGAAGACCATTATGTAACGTCCAAGGACGAGGATGCCAGGATTGGGCACAAGAGTAAGGATGCCTCTTTCTTCGGATATAAGACCCATATCGCAATGAGTGATGAACGCATCATAACGGCTGCGACAGTCACCTCCGGAGAGAAAGGGGACGGCCCCCAGCTTCAGGAACTTGTAGAGCAGAGCCGCACCAACGGCATGGTCGTTGATACAGTAGTCGGCGACACTGCGTACTCGGGCAAAGACAACATAATACTTTCAAATGACAAAGAAAATGGTTTTGAGCTGGTTGCCAGATTAAATCCGACAATCAGCAATGGCACGCGTAAGGAAGAAGACCGTTTTGATTATAACAAGGATGCCGGAATGTATGTTTGTCCGGCCGGGCATATGGCGATAAGAAAAGCGCGACAGGGAAAGAAGGGAGAGAAACAGAACCAGTCACTTGTCTTCTACTTTGATGTAGAGAAATGCAGAACATGTTCACGGCGGAACGGATGTTATAAAGAAGGGGCCAAAAGCAAGTCTTATGCCGTGCAGATTAAATCGGGAGAGCATCTGCAGCAAGCCGACTTTGAACAAACAGATGAGTTCAAGACAAAGGCTAAAATACGATATAAAATCGAGGCCAAAAACGCAGAATTGAAGAATGTATTTGGATACGACCGTGCAGACTCGTATGGTCTGGACTGTATGCGTATGCAAGGGGCAATGGTGATTTTTGTTGCAAATATAAAAAGAATCCTCAAACTGAGCTGAGGACTGCTCATCATTATCCCAGAATAAGGCTGCACATGGCTGATTATAGTCAATACAGAGTCATATAACCTACCTATCGATAAAAATCAGAGTTCGTCAAGTCCTCGGATAAGGAGTTGACGAACTCTATATTTTTCATATAATCCTCAGAGAACTCTGAATAGTGATTACTTTTTCAGTACCCTC
>NZ_QTLP01000071.1:0-1638 GCF_003635405.1 Parabacteroides sp. AF39-10AC
CAGTTCGGGAAGGATTCGCTTCTGCTTGCCACGCTCGCCTACAATGTCGGTCCGTACCGTCTTTTGGGGAGTGGGAAGATACCCAAAAGCACGCTAATCCGAAAGCTGGAGGCGGGTGACAGGAACATCTACCGGGAGTATATCGCTTTCTGTAACTATAAGGGGAAACGCCACGCCATGCTGCTCAAACGAAGGAAGGCTGAGTTTGCGCTGCTGTATGTACCATAAAGAATAAGTGTCTGACGAAAGAAACTCCGATGAAGCCGCCAACTTCATCGGAGTTTCAGTTTTCATACATTCGGGATTGTCCCTTTGCCTGCAACCTCACCGTCCCTGCAATGCTCTATGATACCGGGTGAAAATCCCATGCTGCCGATTGCGATATGCCGGATATAGTCTGTATATTCCTGACCTTGAAAATTCCTGCCCGTAAGGTTCTTGAAAACCATCTTTATGCTTATGCCGTCGTTGCTGTACAAGATGGTTTTTCCGTTCTGTCTGATTGTTTCCATGATTAAAACTTGTTTTTGTGAATACTATCGTAGATTGGTACAAAGGTTTCTTTGCCTACTTTCTTATCCGCCATCATGCTCATGAAAGAAAGTAGGCGGCTTTTGCCGCCCACCCCTCAAAAGCGGGTGTAAAGTCCCGTTACCATCGTGAACATTTCCTCCAGCATATCGCAATATATCCCCTCGTGCGTTTCAATGTCCTTCGTCCTGCTCTCGAATGTCTTTTTGCTGAACGTCTTGCGGTAGAAACGCATATTGTATAGGTCTGCCCCTCCGTCATAGATGATGTCAAGGCGGTTGGCACTGGTCTTGTTCCTCGCAAGGCTCATGCGCAAGCCGTTGCCCATGTCTGTGAAGTCTTTGCTTCCCGTCATGGCGGCAAAGCGTCTGCCGCCAATCTGCTCTAAAATTGTCTTTGCTATCATATCCGTTGTCTTTTAGGTTTATGGTTCGGGCGGTGCGGACACCGCCCCAATGTTCAAAATTCTGTTTTCTCGGTTATGGGTGTGCATTTTTCCAGCCACTCTTTCAGACATTCCATGCTATACTCGCTCGTGATGACTGCCGTATGGCTGTCAATGGCAGTGAAACGGCTGCTTTCATAGCTGTCTATCCACCCCTTTAGGGTATCAACTCCCCACGCTTCGGCATCGTCAAAGATGCCGTCCAATGCCGTAATGGGTTCGCTGAATTTGACTATCAGCGTTTGGTAGCCTGCTTCGTTCATCGCTTCTCCTCCTTCCTTTCCTTTGCCGTTAGCCACTTGTCCCGTGCGGCTCGACATTCGTCTAATGTGGGTTTGACACAAGAGAAAAGTTCCCCGTCCGTGTGGCGGTAGTCGTATTGCACAAGGGTGCGTTTGCGTCTGTCGATACCCGTTTGGAATTTCTCGTAGTTCTCCGTTCCTGCCGATTGGCAGGTGCTTACTCCGTTAATTGTCATTTTGTTGCCATAGTCGTTGTTATTTAGATGATTAGAAATGTACAGACAGCACTCTGTGTTGCATCACCATTTCGGGGTCGCTCGTGTAGCGTTGGTGCAGGTAGAAATGATGAGAGCCGAAGCCGTAAAGGAAGAACTTGTCAAGTTCGTGTTTCTCGGCAAAGTCCTTGACGCTCGCCCTTAA
>NZ_QTLP01000072.1:0-1547 GCF_003635405.1 Parabacteroides sp. AF39-10AC
TTTGTCTTATGCTGATATAGGTAGACACATTCAATAACAATAAAATGTGTAATTATTATGCGCAAAAAACATGAGCATTACAGCGAAGAAGAGAAATTGCATCTTCTTCATTCTTATTATCAATCCGGCATGAGCAAAACCAGTTTTTGCAAACAACATGGTATTAGTGGGATAACTTTGTTAAATAAATGGCTGGCGAAGTATGAATCAGTGGTAAAAGAGGTATCTTTGGCTCCGTGTCAAGCCCCTACGGATATGAGCGATCGAAGCAAAGAGGATTACCATGATGAAAACGCGCGACTCAAGAAGCGTGTTAAGGAGTTGGAGAAGGCCCTTGCCTTCTCCCGGTTGGAAACCGAGGCCCGTGATTTAATGATCACGCGTGCGGAAGAGTATTTTAACATTCCCATCAGAAAAAAACCTGGGGCCAAATAGTAACGGAACTGGTCAGGCTTCGCAAGATGAAAGTAGCGCCAGCCTGCCGTCTGTTTGGCCATTGTCGTCAAGCCTATTACCAGTCCAAGGCTGACATTGGGAGCCATGTGAAGAATGAACGTCTCATGCTGGATACCGTACGTGAGATACGTGGCGAGGATCCCGGTATCGGTGGTTACAAGCTGTGGATCATGCTCACCGCCCTCTTCGGAGAGAGGTTCATGCCCGGTCGCGACAGCTTCTACACGCTGCTTCGTCGACACCGCCTGATGCTTCCTCCCCGCAAAGCCAGGGGCACAACCAATTCCAACCATCGTTACCATAAGTGGAAGAACTTGATAAAGGGCTTTGTCCCAACCTCTCCCAATCAACTGTGGGTTAGCGATATTACCTATATACCGCTTGCCGGCGGAGACGTCTGTTACCTGCATCTGGTCACGGATGCTTATTCCCATAAGATAGTGGGATGGGTACTGGCTGATAGCTTGCGTGCCTCAGCCACGCTTGAGGCGTTGCGGCAGGCCATAGACCAGGCCGTTGAGATGACAGGGAGTGAAAATCTGGAGGGCCTGATACACCACTCTGACCGTGGCGTGCAGTATTGTTGCGACGCGTACGTGGAGCGCCTTCGGCGGCATGGCATTGCCATCAGCATGACGGAAGACTACAAGCCCACGGACAATGCCGTGGCGGAACGTATCAATGGGATAATTAAAGTGGAACGCCTCTATAGGCAAGGGCTGTTCGAGACCATCGAGCGTGCCGCGAGCGTGATAGAGCGCTACATCTACTTCTACAACTACCGCCGACCGCACATGAGTGTCGGTTATAAAACCCCGGGCATAGTGCACGGGGAGAAGGAAACGCAAATAAAAATGTGGCGGAATAAAAGAAAACCCGTGAAAAGTAACGAGAAAGAGATGGATACGATAGCTTTGCAAAGCCGAACAACTAATCTCTCAGAAGGGCTCTGTTCGGCCCAGAGGTAATGTGTCTATGTTATCAGTATGAAGTTAAAAGAAGTGACTACTATATCAGTATTACTTTATAACTACTGTCTACTGATTACGTTTATAAACAAAAAAAGTGTCTAGATAAATCAGGAAAAGACA
>NZ_QTLP01000073.1:0-1492 GCF_003635405.1 Parabacteroides sp. AF39-10AC
TCGACAGGCTCCCCGCCATATTGCCCACCCCCGTGGGGGTTTTCAGTTTCACGTGCATGGATTCCATACCGGAGTTGGAGGGCGGGGAGATCGAGCTGGTCGCCCACGTCCATACCCCCACGTCCACTGCCGAGGCTTACGGCAAGGAGTTGAGCGTGACGCCCTCGTCCAAGACGACGACGATCGCCAAGGTATCCTTGAGGAACACGGTGAGGCGACGAGGCGTGGACTTCATCAATCGCTTGGTGTCGTTCTACAACCAGGACGCCAACGACGAGAAGAACGAGGTGGCGCAGAAGACGGCCGAGTTCATCGAGGAGCGCATCGGCATCATCAACGGCGAGCTGGGCACTACGGAGAGCGAGCTCGCTGCCTTCAAGCAACGCTCCGGCCTGACGAATTTGACGAGCGACGCCCAGATGGCTTTGCAGGAAAGCTCGAGGTATGAGCAACAACGTACGGAGAACGCCACGCAGATCAACTTGGTGCAGTATCTCCGCAATTATATCGACGATCCTGCGAACATGGACGAGGTGATCCCTGCCAACGTGGGCCTGCGGGATCAAAACCTCACCTCTGTCATCGACCAGTACAACACGATGATCATCGAGCGCAAGCGCCTGTTGCGTACCTCTTCGGACAGCAACCCGGCCATCATCAACATGAACGCCGGCATCGAGGCTATGCGCCGCAACGTGAGGACGACGGTGAACAGTGTCTTGAGGGGGCTCCAGATCGCCAAGGCGGACATCGACCGTCAGGCGAGCAAGTTCGAGAGCCGCATCAGCGACGCCCCGAGGCAGGAGAAGGAGTTCATGACGATCTCCCGCCAGCAGGAGATCAAGGCCACGTTGTACGTCATGCTGTTGCAGAAGCGTGAGGAGAACGCCATCACGCTGGCAGCCACGGCGAACAACGGCCGCATCATCGAGGAGCCGCTCGCCGATGAGCGTCCTGTCGCCCCGAAGAGGATGGTCTTCATGCTTGCGGCGTTGATCTTGGGCCTGGCGATCCCGGTGGGCATTGTCTACCTTCATGACCTGTTGAAATACAAGATCGAGAACCGTGAGGACGTTGAGGCGATCACGGGCGTGGCTATTTTGGCGGAGCTCCCGTTGGTCAAGAAGACGGGTGAGGGCTCGATCGTGGTGCGTGAGAACAAGAACGACCTGATGGAGGAGATGTTCCGGGGGTTGCGCACGAACCTCTTGTTCATGCTAGGCAAGGACGAGCGTGTGATCCTTTTCAGCTCCACGCAACCGGGCGAGGGCAAGTCTTTCGTCGCTGGCAACTTGGCGGTGAGCTTGGCTTACTTGGGCAAGAGGGTGGTGGTGGTCGGTATGGACATCCGCAAGCCGGGCCTGAACAAGGTGTTCAATATCTCCCGTAAGATGGAGGGCATCACGAACTACCTTAGCGACCCGGATCACGTGGAGTTGTTCGACATGGTCCAGCGATCCGATATCAGCCCTAACCTCGATATCCTCCCGGG
>NZ_QTLP01000074.1:0-1460 GCF_003635405.1 Parabacteroides sp. AF39-10AC
AAACAAATGGGCAACATTAATGATTTTATGTTGACCTCAACATAAAATCATCATTTCCGCAAACTGTTCCGCAGCCATTTCCCTCGCCAATGCCTTCACATCCTCGCTGGCCCTGTCAACTCCATATCTTCGGATATGGTCTCGTACTTCCTGTTCGGTGTATTTCAGCATCACGTCATAAGTTCCTCCTACACTACCGTTATACACGACAGCGAAATGCTGGTCTTCAATCAGCAGGTCATCGCCACGGTTCTGCAAAGGAGAGGCATAGGTGTACTGTTCATCCATTCCGTTCCCGTCGTAATACTCTTTCGCAAGAATGAGCAGCCCGTTGTAGTCCCCTTTGTCTTTCAGTGCGTCAAGCCGGTTGGTATCATCCGCCATTTGCAGATAGGCTACAGAAGCATAATATACCTTTTCCTTCGGGGTTTCCGTCCGTTCCTGATTTTCGGTCTTTTCCCTTTCTATATCCCTGGCTATCTGGTCTATTTTCTGCGTGATCATGGATGATGCCTTCTTCACGTCCATAAGCACAGTCTTAATGTACTGGGGTGACTCCTTCAGGTTATCCAACCACGATTTCAGATACGGACAACTGTCCTCTTTTATATGTTTGGCCATTCCGTAGCGTTGGGAGATCAATGCACCGCACAATTCGGCCACAAGTTCTTCATCGCTATACTCCTTTGAACCGAAAGAGGTCGGTTGAAAACGGTTTAGCACACCTTCCGCACCAGTCGAATGTCCCATCTCATGGAACAGTGTTCCGTAGAATGCTTCCCCGTCCTTGAACTGCACCTTCTCCGGTACGGTGATTTCATTCTTGCTAATCGAATAAAAGGCATCATCCTGATGTTTCACGTTGATGGGACATATCCATAGATTGTCGCGTATCAACCTCTCCACCGGTTCGAAGCTGAACATTTCACCTTCATGAACGAATGGACGGCCGTTTTCCTTTTCCAGCTTCTCCCACAGTTCAGGACGAGCCTCTTTCAGATTCGTCTGGGCGACGTTGAACACGCGGAATACCTGCATCTTGGGATACACGTTATACTCTTTCTTTTCGTCCTCGGACAAGTTTTTGTAATCGTCATACTTGATCTTCTCCTTGGTCTCCTTGTGGATGCAGGTAAATGTGGTCAGCATGACGGGAAACGATTTCTCGCCTTTCAGTACCGATACCCTTGGCAGTTCCTCGCCGTTCTTGCCCGGTTTGTTCAGTCTCTGCACGCAATCAAATGTGCAGAATCTCGGAATAGTGTATCCTTCCTTTTCGCAGTGCAGCATGAGCATGAGCGCATTCATACCATTGTATTCGCGTCCGGACAGATTGCGTGGCCACTGAAGGCTGCCCTCGGTGAACCAGGGCTTCTTCCAGTCCTTGCTGATATTCTCCAGCTTTTCAATCATTAATGTTGCCCATTTGTTTATGTCAGTTTCTTTCATATTTATTTGAT
>NZ_QTLP01000075.1:0-1455 GCF_003635405.1 Parabacteroides sp. AF39-10AC
GATACTGTTTCAAGTAGTGTGTCTGAGGTGAGATAAAAAGAAAGTCTACGGATTTCTTTAGATTTGTAAAAGAGAAAACAACAAATACAAAAGAATCGTAGACTAATGGATTTCACAAAGGAACAACTTTCCGAGGTATTATGCAAGCATGCGGAAAGAGAAAACGGTCTCCAGGACCTGATGGAGATAATGATTGAGAGTATGATGGTCGCTGAAAGACGAGAGTATTTGCGCGAAGACGGCCTGCCGGGAGATAAGGGTAACGGCTTCAGGGAGGGCCACACATACGGTCAAGGCCGGACACTGACGTTCCGGATACCGAGAGACCGCTATGGCAACTTCCATCCGCGTATATTAGCAATATTAAGAAATCAGGAGGAAGAGTGTGAGAGGCTTGCCGGCACACTGTACAGCAAGGGTCTGACACAGGAGCAGGTCGGAGATGTCTTCAATGACATCTATGGAGAGCACTACAGCAAGGCGAGCATCTCGAGGATGCTGGACTACCTGCGAAAAGATGTCCAGGAGTGGCTGGACCGCAGTCTGGAAGCATACTATCCGGTCCTCTTCATCGACTGTGTACACATAAAGATCCATCGCAAGCGCAGTGTGGACACGGAAGCGTTCTATGTGCTTCTGGCCGTGAAGGAAGACAAGACGAGAGAAGTGATAGGCATCTACAACAAGCCTACGGAAAGCGCCCACGGATGGGGTGAGATGCTTAATGACATATATGAGAGAGGTGTCGAGAGGATAGGTCTAATATGCGCGGATGGTCTGAAAGGACTTGAGGATGTGATAGCCGAAGTCTTTCCTAAAACGCCCTTGCAGCGCTGCACGACACACCTGAAGCGCAGCGTCATCAGCGACGTGCGCATTGGTGACAAGCGAGAAGTCGCGGAGGATCTCAAGCAGGTGTTCCGCACCGGTGACAGGAACTACACAGTGGAGAAGGCTTGGGTGGAGTGGCAGTCATTCTGTGACAAGTGGGGGCGGTACTATAGGACAATAAAACGTAGGCGTGATGACTGTTCCTACAAACTGTACTTCACGTACCTGAATTATGACCACCGTATACAGTCGATGATCTACACGACAAACTGGATAGAACGGCTCCAGAAGGACTTCAGGAGGGTCACCAGGATGCGAGGCGCGATGCCTAACGAGGAATCGGTGCTCCTGCTTATGGGCAAGACCGCAATGGATAAGAAATCGTACCTGAGGCAGGTACCAAGAATAGATCTGGACGCGACTTTATTCCCTCCGGAGAAGGCGGCACCGCAGCCGGAATATACGACCTCCGGCTGCTACGAACCGAAGCTGCGCGAGTTCGCTTGAATGGCTCGCTCCGCTTCGGCCGTTGCCGAAAAGGGCGAAGTATATAAAAACTGATTATATTTGCACATCTAAAGACTCCGAAAGACCGGCTCCGGACACACTAAGTGAAACACTACC
>NZ_QTLP01000076.1:0-1417 GCF_003635405.1 Parabacteroides sp. AF39-10AC
GGCTCACCCGATAAATCAGGGGGAAAATTCTTTAATTCTATAGAAAATTTGCACCTTTGTACCATGAACAATCAAGGACTATTAGCATTGGCACAGTTGATTCTGCCATCAGAGATACTTTCAAATTTTGAAGTAGTACGTGTAGAAGAAGAGGCATCCCTTATCCGCATCTATCTTGATGAATCGGTTAAGGCTGAATATAAAGAGAACCCAGAGATTGAATCCAAAGGGTTCTGTGAAGCCGTAACTATACGTGACTTTCCAATCCGCGATAAAGGTGTTGACCTAATTGTCAGAAGACGCAAATGGTATGACAAGCAGAATAACCGATACTTCTCCGACTCTTACGACCTGAAGGCTGAAGAAACCCGCTACTCCAAGGAGTTTGCGGCTTTTTTAAAAGGAGTGTATGGAGACGATTCCTACGACCTCCCGTTCGCTTGACCGCTATTATCACATAAACGGGGATACGTTTGAAAAGCAATACAAGGAAGTGCTCAGCGGCTATCGTGAATGGTCAGAACTCTCACATGCAGAAGACTGGCTTGTCTTTCCAGAGAACATTGGTGAAAGCATCTGCATTGACGAAACGGCTCCAAGCAACGGTGAGCTGTACACTATAGTAAGCAACAGATCTTCACGTGGAGGTAAAGGTACCATCATTGCTATTGTAAAGGGTGTGGCGGCAGATGCTGTCACGGAAGCACTTATGCGCATTGACGAGGACAAGAGACTGTTGGTTAAGGAGATAACAATGGATATGTCGAATTCCATGCGACTTATAGCCAGACGCTGTTTCCCGAATGCAATGCGTACCATAGACCGCTTTCATATACAGAAACTTGCATGTGATGCCTTGCAGGAGATGCGCATCGCGCATAGATGGGATGCCATTCAAGCAGACACGGATGCCAGGGAAGAAGCCAAATGCCTGGGCGAAGCATACACTCCAATTGTGCTTGCAAATGGTGATACCCACAAGCAGTTGTTGGCTCGCAGCAGATATCTGCTTTTTAAATCTGCCGACAAATGGACGGAAAGTCAGAGACAAAGAGCTGAGGTGCTCTTTGAAACGTATCCTGATCTTAAAGAAGCCTATTCGCTTACACATTCCCTAAGAATGATATTTTCCAAGAATACCGTCAAAGATGCAGCAAGACTCTCGCTTGCACGATGGTACAACAAAGTGGACGACTCTGGCTTTAAGAGTTTCAATGTTATTGCCGCCACACTTTACGAGCACTATGATGAAGTCTTGAACTTCTTTGTAAACAGGGCAACTAATGCATTTGCAGAGTCTTTTAATGCTAAAATTAAGGCGTTTAGAGCTGCTTTAAGAGGAGTAACGGATATAAAATTCTTTCTTTTCAGACTTACAAAGCTGTATGCTTAATCCCCCAGGTTTATCGGGTGAGCC
>NZ_QTLP01000077.1:0-1400 GCF_003635405.1 Parabacteroides sp. AF39-10AC
TTTATATCATCTTGATAAACAGTACTTTATATTTTCGAATATGGCATTACTGAAAATTACCATCTCTTGAAATCTTAGGCTACTTGGGGAGTAGCCTAAAAGGTGCGAGAACGGTTATCACCCGGTTGTAGAGACGGGGCGTGCCCCGTCTCCCACTGTCTGATAGTATCTTTAAGTTACCATTTGGAGGGGATGAGACGGGGCACGCCCCGTCTCTACAGGAATGTATGTTCGATTTTTAGAAGGGACGTGATGATGTAGGAAATACGAGATCATTTCGTCTCTATTACCATGTCTATACACTAGGAATAAGAACGAAGATTTAAGGAGAATCAAGGCCGGAGCACAAACTAAAACTAATGATTGCTTGTTATTTGCTATTTTTTGCTACATTTGCACCGTGAAATGAACGCTACTCCCCAAGTAGCCTCACCCCACCTCTGGTATATAATTATATACATTCTCAAAGCAAGACTTATTTACCACCGTCATTTTCTCCAACGAGAAACTTCTTAGATAAATCTGGGTTGTCTTGATGGACTTATGCCCCAATAACTCGCTGATCATCTCAATGGGGACATTTTGTTCCTTCAATGCCATGGCGAAGGAATGACGGATCGTGTAAGAAGTCACATCCGAGGCTATTCCCGCAACCTCCTTCAACGTCTTCAAGTTCCGGTTAAACCGGGACAAGGCCGCATTGTATTCGAGATATTCCTCATGGCCGTTCTTCGTCCCACTTAAAAAGGGAAATAAATAGCCGGAGTCTCCCGCCCTCTCACCTGCCAGCTCCTTATACATAGCTTCCGCCGTATCCAAGACCTCCAACCGCATAGAGGTCCCGGTCTTCTGGCGATTGTAATCCAATATGCCGTTCTTGATATTACCCCTATTCAAATGGGCGAAATCAACGAACGACATCCCCCCATATTGAAACATCAAGCAAAGCGTCAGCTGTGTCTTCCTCAACTTCTCTCCTTTTACCGGGACAGTCATCAGGCGATTCAAATCACCCAGAGGCAAGGATTTCTTGCGCTGGCTTTCCACACCCGTAAAAACCCCCTTGAATAATGAAGGGATAAACGCCGCCTCGCCATTCTCCACCGCCTTGTTATAGATACAACGCAAACGGCGGATATACGTGGAGACCGTATTACGCATGCAGCCTTTCTCCAACAAATAAGCCTCATACCGGCGAAGAGTATCCTTATTTATATATGTATATGGGATACGATCCGTCCCGCTATACCGTATAAAAGAGTTCATCGCATCCTGATAACTTTTCGCCGAGGAATACCGTCCTTCCTTTTGTAACAGACTTATATACTCTCGCATCCCTTCCACCAAATCTTTCTCATCCATATCTCTCTATTTTAAATTCCAACTGAAAACAAACACGC
>NZ_QTLP01000078.1:0-1378 GCF_003635405.1 Parabacteroides sp. AF39-10AC
AAATTTTCTATAGAATTAAAGAATTTTCCCCCTGATTTATCGGGTGAGCCGAATTTTCTTCTGATAAGGCATTGGAGACAAGACTTATAGGCAATAAAAAAACCTACAAATCAGCGATTTGTAGGTTTTTGTCCACTTACTCTCTTGTTTTGTTCAGTAGGCTCTGCGGAAAGACAGGGATTCGAACCCCGGGAACCTCTCGGTTCAACGGTTTTCAAGACCGCCGCAATCGACCACTCTGCCATCTTTCCAATATGTTTTGCGATCAAACGTTTCGTTTAATTGCTTTGCAAAGGTAGTCATTCTTTTGGAATATACAAGAGTCTTATGCGCTTTTTTTCTTTTTGTTTATTCTTTTCTTTTAAGAATAGAATGTGTGGGAATCCCCTTTTTATTGCTATTTTTGTAGCAAATAATTTATCAATCAAGTAAAAGGTTTCTATATGAGAAAGTTGAAAAGTTTATGGCTGGTTTCGGTTGTGCTGCTATTAGTAAGCTGCTCGATGTCCGCTAAATCAGATAAATCAAGTGAGGCTGGTACCGCCTCCAAGGGAGAGGTCGTTACTTTGAACAAGGCAGAGTTCCTGCAAAAGGTATTCAATTACGAGAAGAACGCTACGAAATGGGTATATGAAGGTGATAAGCCTTGTATCATCGATTTTTATGCGGACTGGTGTGGTCCCTGCAAGCAAGTGGCTCCTATTTTAAGGGATTTGGCTATCCTGTATAAGAATGATATCGTAGTTTATAAGGTAAATGTGGATAAGGAAAAGGAGTTGGCTGCCGCTTTCGGTATACAAAGTATTCCTACGTTCTTGTTTATCCCTAAGGAAGGACAGCCTCAGATATCGATGGGAGCTCTTCCCCGTGAGGAGTTTGTGAAACAGATCGATACTTTCTTGTTGAAGAAGAAGTAACACGACTTAGTTAATCATCATTTATAGATCGGAAAGCCGTAGAATTTTAGATTTTACGGCTTTTTTAATTGGGAGGGATGCTTTATGAAAGTAGGAATTATCAGATGTATGCAAACAGAGGATTTTTGCCCCGGTACTACTGATTTTAGGATGATCCGTGAGAAAAAGGGAGCCTTTGAGGGCGTAGAGGAAGATATTGAGATCATTGGGTTTATCAATTGCGGAGGTTGTCCCGGAAAAAAGGCCGTATTAAGGGCGAGGGAGTTGGTGAATAGAGGGGCGGATAGTATCGCTTTTGCTTCCTGTATCCAAAAAGGGACGCCGATAGGTTATGCCTGTCCTTTCGCCAAAAGGATGAAGGATGTTATCCAGAACGATTTAGGCGATGGCATCCGGCTGATCGATTATAGGCTCACCCGATAAACCTGGGGGATTAAGCATACAGCTTTGTAAGTCTGAAA
>NZ_QTLP01000079.1:0-1310 GCF_003635405.1 Parabacteroides sp. AF39-10AC
ATTGCTAACAAGTAGATAAGCAACCCGAACAGGTTACTATCTACATCCCATTATGCGCTTAGAAACTAATACAATATGAGCATGAAATATTATCCAAAAGGATGGCATACTTACAAGTTCTTGGTTACACCGCAAGAATTGAAAGACATTTTGCGAGGATTTCACATTGTGATATACAACCGTAGAGTACCTGCGGATTATATAGAAAGTAACTTTGCAAATTTTGTAAGGGATTACGAATCTTTTTACCGTTTACTAACGTCCGGTGAAAAAATCGAGCATATTGTAATCGACAATTTGCTCACGGGCTTTTCAAACAATCTAAGTAAGTGTGCGTATAAAGTCCCCTTTCAAGATTCAAATGATGGATTATGGTATAAAACAGAGGATTTCATAGAGCCTTGCGTCGGGTTCAATCTATTTGCCTTCTATCTTGATGAAGAACATAAGTTACAAACCAAATTCAGTTACATAAATTTTCCAGAGAATATAATGGGGGTTCAATTAGAGTACCCTAAGAAAATATATTCAATAGAGGAAAATAGAGAAATACTATGTAACGAATTGGAAAATTATAATGACGTGTACCAAGTGGTAGTAGAAAGGATAAAGCAATTATGTAGAAATCTGACGATTACAATAGGTGAAAATGTGCATAGAACTAAGGTGAAAATAAGTTCTACCGCACTAAAAGATATTGAAGGAAGTCATTTTATAAAAGTAAATAATTGTATTATTAAATAAAGCGCATAACAAGCGGATTAATCTCCCTAACAGTCGATTATCCGCCGAACATTATTGATGTATATGAATGAACAAAAATTGATACCTAAAGATAAATTTGATTTAGATGCAGCAAAGCGTCTTTCATTGGCAACTCCTGAACAAGTATCGGTTGTTGCAACCTCTCTTTTGAAATGGATTGCTGACATGAATTGGCCTGTTGCATTAGAGATTATTCATGTCTTGCCAAAATTTCACAAAGAACTTTTACCAAGCATTGAACAAATATTGATTAATCAGAAAAATGATGCAATTTGGAAATATTGGATTATCAGTCAGCTTTTAATCCAATTTCCCAAAGAAAGTATCATAAGCCTACTGCCAATCATACAAGAATACGCTGACAGTATTACCAATAATGAAGACGAGGAGGATTTAAAAAAATCGGCATTAGATTTTTTAGATTGGTACAACAAAAAAGAACATTCATCAATAACAAACAGCACTACCGCTAAATAAAGCGGAACGCTGCCGAACATTAGCAATAAAATGTAAAATGAATAAAATACCATTCAATTATGCTGAGC
>NZ_QTLP01000008.1:0-134070 GCF_003635405.1 Parabacteroides sp. AF39-10AC
AAATTTTCTATAGAATTAAAGAATTTTCCCCCTGATTTATCGGGTGAGCCGATGTAATCCTCATGAAGTTGGTTAGAAGTTCAAAAACCACTGTTCCTAAGTTGGAATGGGAAGGTTTCTAACCAAAGGAGAGCCAGAATACCTGCTAAAGTCTTACAATAACATCAAGCTTTCAGGATAAGAGCACGTGTCATACAAAAAACAATTCAGTTTATTTTTTGAGACATTATCAATAGAAGCTTGCTGTTTTATTTCGTGAACCAATAAAACACTATATGAGGCTTTTAGCATCTGCTATTTTAGCTTTGTGCATACAATCGGTATGCGCCCAAAGCATATTGAAAGATCCGAAGGAACTTTCCGTGCTATTGAACGAGATCGTGGTCACCGGTACGGGTACCGAACACTATCTGAAAGACGCCCCTGTGCAAACAGAGGTAATCACCGGCAAAGCCCTTGACAGTTACCAAGGACGCAGTATGCAAGATATTCTGGAAGGGCTGAACGCTTCCATCACCTTTAATCCGAGCGACATGGGTAGTGGCATCCAGATGAACGGATTAGGTAACGATTACATCTTGATCCTTATCAATGGCAAACGGATCAACGGAGATACCGGCGGACAAAACGACTTGAGTATTATCAACCCCGCCAATATCGAACGTATCGAGATCGTAAAAGGTGCCGCCTCTTCCCTGTATGGCTCGGACGCTATCGCCGGTGTTATCAATATTATCACGAAAAAGAACCGGGATAAAGTGAGCCTATCGAATACGACTCGTGTCGGATCATATGGAGATATATTGGAAAGCGTACAAATCGGCTTTGGGCATAAGAGAGTGAATTCCACCACCTCACTTAGTACGACCCACACGGACGGCTGGCGAAATACGACCCAAGAATGGGACCATCACGAGGTAATGGATGGAACCGTGACACGAACCGTAAACCGATCCACGAACTTTACGTTAAGGGAGAACTTAACCTACAAAGTGAACGACCGGCTGAGCCTTTCGGCCGATGGCTCTTTTTACCAGAAATGGAATTATCGTCCGCACGGCGCATTCAAGTATTATACCTATGATCAATTCTACCGGAACTTCGATGTAGCCGGAGGAGCTAAATACGCATTGGGAGGGCAGAACTTCCTTTCGGTAGATCTAACGTATGGTAACTATAGCTATTTCTATAATTACCATCATAAAGATGTCACGAACTTCTTCGATCCGGAGACGGGTTTACGTATTACCCGTTATCCGGGGGAACATATTCTGGAAACCTCTCAACAACGTTTCCTAGGACAAGCCAAAAGCGTATTCCACCTCGGGGAAAACAATATCCTAAGCGCCGGACTCGAATATCAATACGATCATTTGAAATCTCCCCGGCGTATCGAGAACGGGAAAGCCTCCGTATTTACGGCTTCCGCTTATGTACAAGACGAATGGAATCCGACGGATCGGTTGAATGTGACGGTAGGTGGGCGCTTCGTCGTGCACCAAGAGTTCGGGGCTACGTTTACCCCTAAAGTCTCCGCCATGTACAAACTAGGCGACTTCAATATCCGAGCCACATACTCAAATGGATTTAAGGCTCCTACCTTAAAGGAGTTGCACGATGATTATATCACGCAGATCGGCGGCGGCCCGTGGAAACATTATTATGGTAATAAGGATTTAAAACCGCAAAAGTCCAATTATTATTCGGCGAGCGTAGAATATCATGCGTCGAACCTGCAGATCACGGTAACAGGATTCTACAACCGTATCAAGAACATGATCGCCTTGACCGAGATCCCGACAAGCGCCGAAGACCGATTGGATGAGATCGAGGCCAGCATGCAACACAAGAACTTATCCAAAGCCCGCTCTTTCGGGGGAGATATATCGCTCACCTATCAAATCCTATCTTCCTTGGCTATTGGTGGAGGCTATAGCTATACGGATGCCAAAGCGCAATATACGGATGATCCAGCCGACCCGAATTATATGCTCTACACCCCGATCAACGGAACCTCATTCCATAATGCCAATTGGAAACTAGCATGGAACCATGCGTGGAAAAAGTATAAATTGGATGTCACCTTGTTCGGCCGATACCAATCCACCCGCTTTTATATCACGGACGGTGATGGAAAAAGTTATCAGCTATGGCGATTGAATACCCGTCATAACGTATTGAAAAAGAAAAAATGGAACCTAGATATCAATGTCGGTATCGATAATATCTTCGATTATGTGGATCGTACCCCGTTCGGACGCCATCGTGGAACTACGTCTCCCGGACGGACTTGGTACGCCTCCTTTATCGTGAAATTTCAGAATAAACATAAACTATAAACAATCTTAAAAGTTAAATGCGATGAACAAATTTAAGTACCTTTTGCTTGCGGCGAGTCTATTTGCCTCAAGCGCAGTTTTTACCTCCTGTGATGATGGAGACGACGACAATACCGCAAACCCGGCGGAAGAAGTCGTAAAGACAAGTAAGAAACATGACACGGCGATCTTGTTGTGTACATTCGGTAGCACATTCAAGGAGTCTATCAAGACTTACGACGCAACATTGGCCGATTTCCAGAACGCATTTCCCGATGCGGACATCTATTTGTCATTTACCTCCCGTACTTGCGTGAATCGTGTAGAGGCAGAGACCGGTATCGCACGTTACCAACCGGACCTTTGGTTACAAGCTCTAGGAAATGCCGGTTACAAGAAGGTAGCGGTACAGTCCTTACACATCATCCCGGGTGAGGAATACCTAAGCTTGATGAATACGGACGTGAAGAAGAAATTCATGATCGAGTCTTTCCCGAGTGTTCAAGTCGTAAAAAGCCCTTGTTTGGTATACGACGAGGATGATGTGGAAGCCGTAGCGAAAGTCCTATACAGCCACTACAGTGATAAATTGGCTGATAACAAGAACATCCTTTTATTAATGGGACATGGTAACCCGGATAAAAACTATAACGCAAATACGAAATACACGGAAACAGAAGAGGCTATGCAAGCCTTGGCCGCTAACAAAAATGTATTCGTAGGTACCGTTGATTACGGAGATATGTTGTTCTGGCCGGAAGAAGGCGAACCTAATGAGGAATGTGTCTATTCCAAACTTACCAAATACTGCGAGGATCATAACTTAAAACCGGAAGAGATCACGATCTCCTTAGCTCCGTTCATGTCTATCGCCGGAGACCATGCGCATAATGACCTTTGGGGTATCGAGGAGGATGATGATTTCAGCGCTGCCGCTCCTAACGCCGACGCTTGCTGGAGACTAAAACTTTTGAAGATGGGCTTCAAGATTGACACGAAAGAAAGCCATAACGGAAGTTTAGAGAACTGTAAGATCATAGGCTTAGGCGATTACGACGCTGTTCGTCAGATCTGGGTGAACCATCTAAAAGCATTATATAATGATGCGGAGGCTTGGGAAACCGGAGAAGACTACCAGTAAATAATTGAGAATTGAGAATTGAAAATTGGTTCAGTAAGTACTCACTAATTTTCAATTCTCAATTTTCAATTGTTCAGTGTGTATATAATTTCTTTCGATCAAAAATCGTCGCCCGTTTATATTTCATGGCGAAACGGATGTGATCGATAAATAAAGACCGGATCGCCGGATTCTCACCTAGAGGCTTTAAATAAATATCCACATCGAAACCCTGTTGACGTAGCCCTTTCTGCCAGAAATCCGTAACCGTATTTTCCGTACCTCGAATCAGTACGAACATAAAAGGAATCAACTGCACACGCTTATGACCGGCTTGGCGCATTTGCTCACCTACATCCTCGATCGTAGGGAAACCCTCACGGGTTCCGGTATAATAATCTTTCATTCCTTTGGTCTGGAACATATACCCCAATTTCGCATAAGCCGAGTTACTGGCATGATAAGTTCCGTGCGCCACCAATAACTTAGCCCCATTTTTAGTCACTCCAGAAGGTGAGGAAACCGCTTTCATCACCGCCTCATAATCGGTATCATCATATAACAAGGGATTACCTACACGCAAATCCTTAAACAAACCTTTTCGCTGTTCCGCCTCTTTGCGGATCGCTTCCATCTCCACACCCTCTATAATGATAGTCGGTTGGATTATCACATGGGTAAACCCTTGATCACGCAACTCTACCAAGGCGTCCGCCGGCAACTGAACCCAAACACCTTGCGCCCTCAACCGACTCACTACGCTACGGGCGCTATAAGCCTGCCGGACTTCCACGTCTGGGAAAGCCTCCTTGACACGCTTGTTCATCACATCGAGTACTTGGGTACGAGCTTCCGGGTAAGCACTCCCGAAATGTACCATCAAGATCGCTAACTTATCTCCCTTTTCCATGCTCTCCCGGATATCGGAAGCGTAAAACTCCCGCCCGGGTTTCGCCCATAATGAACAGGCGAGCCCAAGCAGGAGTGAACAAACAAACATGGATCGTAAAAATCCCCTATACATTATTATATTAGTTAATAGTTGACATGTGACAGTTTACTGCTTGAAACGGACCAGAAGGCTGACGTAATAGGTACGGCCCGGGGTCAATGTAGCGTAATTGTAATTAAAGGGACGATCATCTACATAATCAAAAAGGTTCTCGATACCTACTCCCGGTTCCAACAAGAAATCGCCGGCTCTAAACGTATGGCTCGTATTGAGATTCCACAAGGAATATTTCGGTGCGTATCCATAAGAAGTAGAATAACGTTCCCCTTGGATACGTCCGTTAAAATTCACGTTCAGCTTATACTTATTCCAAGTATGAGACCACATAGCCGCTACCGTACCACTATGCTTAACGGTCTTATCCAAAGGTTCATCCTCGTATACGTTCTTTCCATCCATGAAACTATAGCCACCATTCAAGGTAAAGCCCGCTCCCAGATAACTATTGAAGGTCACGTTAATACCTTTGATCTTCGCTTTATCGATATTCGCACGCATCTGTATCTCATCATAGTCCGTACCATGGGCAGTGTTATAAGCATCCCGTTCCGCCGTATCCAACATCTTATAGTTAATCATGCTACGCACGTTATTCATAAAAGCGGATACGGACAAAGAGAAATACCGCATCGTATATTCAGCGCTCAACGTGAAATTGTCGCTCTTCTCCGGGTCCAGATCCGGATTACCGATCGTAAGGCGAGTCGCTCCGGACGCTTTCTTCTCCGATTCCGTATACAGCTCTTTCAATTCAGGTGTACGGAAACCAGCCGCATACGATCCGCGGAAATTAAAACCGCCTACCTTATACAGCAAAGCCACGTTAGGAGTCGCATAACTCTTAAAATTCTCATGGTAAATATAGCGCAAACCCGCGTACGCTTGGAAATGCTCATTGATATTGATCTCGTCTTGAGCATAAAGCGCGGTCGTGTACATACTTTTACCCGCTATGTTATCCGTCTCGCTACTCAGTAACTCTTTAATGAACTCTGTACCAGCCGAAAGCTTATTATATTTGCCCAGACGAAAGATTCCCTTGACATTCAAGTTATGGTAATGAATCCGTTTCGTCATATCACTCTCTCCGCTTTTCTTTCCATCAAAGAAATCCTTATACGTACTATGATTGTCCGACAGATAATCAGCGTTCAAATAAGAGTTCTTATTAATCATGTATTGAGCGCCCGCCCCATAAGTGAACGTCTCTTTTCTCATATCATAGTTGGTCGTATTCACTTTATCCATTGGCATCGGACGATCGCTGGAACGTCCAAAGAAAGTACCACGCACATAAAAAGACAAACGATCCGTAGCGTCGTACGTGAAACGTTGGTTGATCACGTTCCGGTGAAATCCCTCGGAAGCTTGCTTATTGGTAGGAACCAACTCGCCTTTACTCTCCGTATAGGGATTTAATTGCCAACCATCGGCCCGTTGATATTGATAAGAAGTATATGAACCGAACTTCCCTACATTCACGTCCGCATTGACCGACTGCAAGAATTGGTTCTTGCTACCATAACGGCTATTGCTCGTCACGTTCACCTTATTGCGGGAATCATCCGTGATGATATTGATAACGCCGGCGATCGCGTCGCTACCATACAAAGCGGAAGCGGCCCCGTTCAAGATCTCTACCCGCTTTACGTTAGACATATCGATACGGGAATAGGTATCATCGCCGGCCAAACGCTTACCGTTTTCCAAGATAACCACGTATTTCTCTGTCAATCCGTTCATATTCATCGTAGCCCCCTGTCCGTTTTCCATAAATACGATACTCGGATTCAGCTTGGTCATCGCATCTTGGAAATTGGTTACGCTCGCCTCTTTCAAGTCTTTTCCCGTAAGCACTTTCACGGGAATAGGGGAATTACTCATGCGGCGATGCGAACCGGTACCGGTTACCACCACTTGATCGATATTCACATACTTTTCTTTCAGCTTAATAACGACATCTTTTTCCGAGTGATCCGTTTGATACACGCCTTGCTCATAGCCAAGGTAAGTCACACGAATACGATGTCTACCATCGGGAAGGTTCAGCTCAAATTTTCCGCTGGCATCCGTGGTTGTACCATTCAAGGATTCCGACACGCGGATATTCGCACCCGGAATTGGTTCATTACTTTCATCCACGACCTTACCCTGTAAACGTACCTGCGCAAATGATACGTTTATCGCACAACTTACAGCTAAAGCCGCGCACAAACACTTTCTTTTCATAAACGATTTGTTATTATGTATATTTCCGCTTTCCTGACCCCGAGAAAAACAGCAATAAAAACGCTTGGCAGGTTTCCTGACTTACCTCGTAGAAAACGACCTTCCCGTCTTTTACAGACAGTGGTATGAGAAATGTTTTCTACTTTACAAAAGCTTACAGTAGCGGGCACTGCTCCGGATTCACACCGGATTCCCTCTTTATGACGAAACCGGATGGTTTTACGTCATCACCAAAACGGGGGCAAAAGTATGAATTATTTTATATAAACAAAAATATATCCCGGCTTATGTTCTTTAAAAGCTTTACAAAGAGAAGCTTATAACACACCACATCGCCAAAAAGGAAAACAAAAGCAATCATACAAGATGGAAAGTTTTCCAAAACTTTTTACAACACACTACAAATTAACACCTTAACATAATTTAATCAGCAAAAAGTTTTCCAAAAAGAAAATCATATAGAGTAATAAGATACCTTTGCACGCATAATCAATCACAAATTAATCGACATCATGATACAGACAGTTGTTAAACGGGACGGGCGTATCGTTGGCTTCAACGAGGAGAAGATAGTAACCGCTATCCGTAAAGCCATGTTGCATACAGACAAGGGAGAAGATATGCAACTGATTCGCCAGATCACAGACCATATCTCATTCAAGGGAGAACCTCAAATGACCGTAGAGGCGATTCAAGATGCCGTGGAACTGGAATTGATGGCCAGTAGCCGGAAGGACGTAGCGCAGAAATATATCGCTTACCGAAATCAGCGAAGCGTAGCCCGCAAGGCGAAAACACGGGATATGTTCTTGGAGATTATCAATATCAAATCCAACGACATCACCCGTGAGAACGCGAATATGAACGCCGATACACCCGCCGGCATGATGATGAAATTCTCCAGCGAGACCACCAAGCCGTTTGTCGATGACTATTTATTGAGCGAAGAGGTCAAGGAAGCCGTATCTAACAACTACCTCCATATTCATGATAAAGATTATTATCCGACTAAAAGCTTGACCTGCGTACAACACCCGTTGGATCGCATCCTGAAATACGGGTTCTCCGCCGGTCATGGCGAATCACGTCCGGCTAAACGAATCGAAACCGCAAGCATCCTTGGCTGTATCTCTCTAGAGACCGCCCAAAACGAGATGCATGGCGGACAGGCGATACCGGCGTTCGATTTCTACCTAGCTCCTTACGTACGTAATAGCTTTATCGAGGAAGTAAAGACCTTAGAGGATTTATACGGACAGGATTTCTCCCACTTATATAATAAGCCTATCGACGATTACCAGACACAGACCTTGGATGGATTAAGCGGTGATAGACGCGTCATACAACATGCCATCAACCGCACGGTAAGCCGTGTACACCAATCGATGGAGGCTTTTATCCATAATATGAACACGATCCATTCCCGTGGAGGCAACCAAGTGGTATTCAGCTCCATCAATTATGGAACCGACACCTCGGCGGAAGGTCGTTGTATCATCCGGGAGTTATTAAAAAGCACTTACAGAGGCGTAGGTAACGGCGAGACCGCTATCTTCCCGATCCAGATATGGAAAAAGAAACGAGGCGTAAGCTATCTGCCGGAAGACCGTAACTACGATCTTTACCAATTGGCCTGCAAGGTCACCGCCCGTCGTTTCTTCCCGAACTTCTTGAATCTCGACGCGACCTTCAACCAAAGCGAGGATTGGAAAGCGGACGATCCTCAGCGCTATATCCACGAGGTAGCGACCATGGGATGCCGTACCCGTGTATTCGAGAATCGTTTCGGACCAAAGACTTCTATCGGACGAGGTAATCTATCTTTCTCGACGATCAATATCGTACGATTGGCTATCGAGTGCATGCAGGTGGAGAACAAGGAGGAACGTATCGCCCTGTTTTTCGCCAAACTGGATCATATGTTGGAACTTACGGCTCGTCAGTTGCATGAGCGTATGGAGTTCCAGAAAACCGCTTACGCAAAGCAATTCCCGTTGTTGATGTCTTCCTTGTGGTTAGGCTCGGAAAAATTGAAGCCTAACGATTCGATAGCCTCCGTTATCAACCAAGGCACCTTGGGTATCGGCTTTATCGGACTGGCCGAATGCTTGGTAGCCCTTACCGGGAAGCATCATGGCGAAGATGAGGATTCGCAGGCCTTAGGCATAAGGATCGTTACGTATATCCGGGATCGCGCCAACCAATTCTCTGAGCAATACCAACACAATTATAGCGTACTGGCAACTCCGGCTGAAGGCTTGTCCGGCAAGTTCACGGGAAAAGATCGTAAGAAGTTCGGATCGCTTCCGGGTATCACGGATCGGGATTATTATACGAACTCTAATCACGTCCCGGTATATTATAAGTGCAGTGCCCGTCATAAAGCCGAAGTGGAAGCTCCTTATCATGATTTGACTCGTGGCGGCCATATCTTTTACGTAGAGATGGATGGCGACGCTACCCATAACCCCGAAGCGATCATGCGTGTCGTGGATATGATGGATAAATACAATATCGGATACGGTTCCGTAAACCATAATCGTAACCGTTGTCTGGATTGTGGCTACGAGAACTCCACCCCGAATCTGGAAGCCTGCCCGAAATGCGGCAGCAAACACTTGGACAAACTTCAACGCATCACCGGTTACTTGGTAGGAACCACCGACCGTTGGAACAACGCCAAGCTATCCGAGCTGAACGACCGCATCACCCACAACTAATTTTCAATTGTCAATTGTCAATTTTCAATTACCATGTTGTCCATCATAGATATCATCGAAGATACCACCGTAGACGGTCCGGGATTCCGGACCGCCATCTATGCGGCGGGTTGCCCGAACAAATGCCCGGGTTGCCACAACCCCGAATCATGGGATATCCATAAAGGGAAGAAAGTAAGAACGGAAGAGATCGTGGAGAAAGTGCTGGCTGACGAGTTCGCCAACGTCACCTTCAGTGGTGGAGATCCCATGTTCCAGCCGGAAGGCTTCACCGAGGTAGCCAAGGCGATCAAGGAAAAAAGCCAAAAGACGATCTGGTGCTACACGGGATATAAATTCGAGGACCTGATAAAGAACCCGGCACAAGCCGCCTTATTATCCTATATCGACGTATTGGTAGATGGCCGCTACAAACAAACCCTTCGGGATGAGAGCCTTTTATTCCGGGGAAGCAGCAACCAACGGTTAATTGACGTACAAGCTTCTTTAAATAAAAAGGAAATCGTAACATACAAGTACAACCCTTTCATTTAAGGAAATTCTCCAATTATAGCCCGGATATTAACAAGATTTCATACCTTTGTCCCGAATTGGTTCCGTTTCACCCAACCGGGGTTACGGATTAAATGGGAATCAGGTGTAATTCCTGAACAGTCCCGTTGCTGTGAAGCTCTATTTCAAACATTCCGGAAACACTTTCGCCACTGGTATATAAGGATATATATCGGGAAGGCTTTCGGGATGGGAGTCAGTCAGAAGACCTGCCAGTTAGGGAGAAGTCGTTCGCGAGGACAGAGCGGCTTGGTACGAATCATTTTCTAAACAGGTTTTAAATAATGGTGTTATCCTTTGCTAGAAAGGGATACCTCGCTTGCGTATTATCGATGCTGGCGATAGGTATGTCCCATGGACAAAGCAAACTCGACTCTATCCAACACTTGGACGAAGTTACGGTCACGGCCCGGAGTTTCAGCTTTAAAGAGGTAATTCCTTCCCAAAAACTATCGGGGAAAGAATTACAAAATTTGAACAGCCACACGGTAGCGGATGCTTTACGCTACTTCTCGGGCGTCCAATTGAAAGACTATGGGGGCGTAGGAGGTATCAAGACCGTAAACATCCGAAGCATGGGAACGAACCATATGGGTGTTTTCTACGACGGTATCGAATTAAGCAACGCGCAAAACGGACAAGTAGACCTCGGAATGTATTCCTTAGACAATATCGAGGAGATTTCTTTATACAATGGCCAGAAGAGCGATATCTTCCAATCCGCGAAAGATTTCGGTGCGGCCGGTACGCTTTATCTGCGTTCTCGTCGTCCTCGTTTCGAAGAAGGAAAAACAACGAATATCCGTGCCACGATGAAAGTCGGTTCCTTCGACGTTATCAATCCCTCGGCCCTGTTCGAATATAAGATATCAGAAAACGTAGCCGCCTCTTTCAGCGCCGAATGGTTAAGCGGAAGCGGTAAATACAAATTTCGTTACCGCCGTATCAACCCTGCCGGAGAGATCGCTTACGATACGACCGCCGTCCGGGAAAACGGGGATATCAACGCCACCCGCCTAGAGGCCGGATTGTATGGCAAGATGAGCGACGGTACTTGGAATCTTAAGTTCTACAACTACAATTCCGAACGAGGTATCCCGGGGGCTATCGTAAACAACGTATGGCGACGCGGCGAACGAGTATGGGATACGAACTCTTTCATGCAAGGCTCCTATATCAAAGAAATCAATAGTAAATTCAAGACACAGGTCAATGCGAAATACGCTTTCTACCGTACGCATTATGTGAACAACGACGACAAGCTGATTCATGTAGATAACCTGTATAAGCAACGGGAGATTTACCTATCTTCCGCTAATGTCTACTCCATCCTCTCGAACTGGGATGTCTCTGCTTCTTACGACTTGCAATGGAACAAGATGAACGCCGATATGTATGGATTCGTTTACCCGGAACGCTTCACCAACCTCCTTTCGGTCGCTACGGCGCTCCGGTTAGGAAAAGTAAAATTACAGGCCAGCGGACTGGCGACTTTTATCAACGACCGTGTAGAAGAAGGCCCCGCACCGGAAGCCCGGCAAATCCTCACACCCGCCGTGTTCGCCTCCTATAAGCCGTTCGAGAAACAAGACTTTAATGTACGCGCTTTCTATAAACGGATCTTCCGCATGCCCACCTTCAACGATTTGTATTACGCCGATATGGGAAACTCCAAATTAAACCCGGAATACGTAACCCAATATGATGCCGGCTTCGCTTACACGAAAACATGGGAGAACCATCTTTTCTATCGCTTCAAGATACAGGCGGATGGTTATTACAACAAGGTGAAAGACAAGATCATCGCTTACCCCAAAGGCCAGCAGTTCCGTTGGACGATGCTGAATTTGGGTAAGGTAGAAATCAAAGGTATAGATGTCAGTACGGAAACGACCGTCAATCCGGTAAAAGATTTGTTCGTCACGCTACGCGTACAATACACCTATCAAAAGGCCCAAGACTTCACGGATCCCTCGGATACCTATTACGGAGATCAAATCCCTTATATCCCTTGGCATAGCGGCTCCGCCATCGCACAAGCCTCTTTCAAGGGATGGAACCTCAACTATAGTTTCATATATGTGGGAGAGCGGTATAACCAGCAGGAAAATATCAAATACAATTATACGCAACCGTGGTACACCAGCGACATCTCCTTGTCGAAAGATTTGAAATTCAAATTCGGACTTATCAAGGCTGCCGTAGAGGTAAACAACCTGTTAAGCCAAGACTACGACGTGATCCTGAATTATCCGATGCCGAAACGAAATTACAAAGTGTCTTTAACGATCGAGATATGAAAAGACATACATTATATATAATAGGTATCCTGATCGGTTGCGCTTTTTCATCCTGCCGTAAGATCGAGATCGTAGTTCCATCGGAATACGAGCTGGTCTCCGATGGTATCCACCCCGAGGCGAATCCTCAAGGGATGTATTTAGTGAACGAGGGGAATATGGGAAGCAATAAATGTACGCTGGATTATCTGGATTACGTGAACGGTTATTATATCCGTAACCTCTACTCGGAACGGAACCCAAACGTGGTCAAGGAGTTGGGCGATGTAGGCAATGATATCCAGATTTACGGAAGTAAGCTATATGTTGTAGTCAATTGTTCCCATAAAGTAGAAGTATTGGACGCCCGGACTTGTGAGCGGATCACGCAAATAGACATTCCTAACTGCCGGTACATCCGTTTTTACCGGGGAAACGCCTATGTAACCTCTTATGTCGGCCCCGTGCAAATCGACCCGAATGCTCCACAAGGAGCCGTATATCGGGTAGACACGACCAGCCTGAAAATAGACGCTAAAGTCATTGTCGGCTACCAGCCGGATGAATTAGAGATTTTGGGTGAATATATCTACGTAGTGAATTCCGGAGGCTATCGTGCCCCGGAGTACGACAATACGGTTTCCGTCATCGAACTAAACCGTTTCAAGCAAGTCCAAAAGATTCCGGTAGGGATCAATCTGCACCGTATCCGTGCGGATAAATACGGTAAATTATGGGTAACTTCTCGGGGAGATTACGATACGGTACATTCCAACCTGTATGTACTGGAAAAGCGAAAAGGATATAATGAGATGGTGGTTACCGATACCCTGAATATCCCTTGCTCCAACCTTTGCATCAGCGGAGATTCCCTCTTCTATTACAGTACGGAATGGAACGTGAATACGCAGAGTAACAGCATCTCGTACGGAATCATAGATGTCCGTACCAAAGAGGTGATCAGCACGAACTTTATCACCGACGGTAGCGAGAAAGACATTCGTATCCCATACGGGATCATGGTCCATCCCTATACGAAAGACATCTTCGTCACCGATGCCAAGAATTACGTATCCAGCGGGACCCTCTATTGCTACGATAAGAACGGGATACGAAAATGGGGCGTACGTACCGGGGATATCCCCGCCCATATGGTTTTCCTTTATAAATAGAACAGCGTTATGAGACAAGTTTTATATCTATTCATTTCAGGTTTCCTAGCATTTCTATCCTGTACCCAAGACAAGATACAGATGGTTAGCTTGGGTATCGATGATGTCTATTATCTGCCCCGCATGAAAACCTATCTACTCAGCCCGGCCTTTACCGGCGACGAGTATCGGTGGACACTGCACCGGAACGGGACGGACTCTCTCGTATCTACCGAACGTTCTTATATCTTCCTTGCGAAAGATACGGGCACCTATCAGATGACCTTCGAGATCATCGATAAGGAGACCCCCTATAAGCACGATTTTCGTTTCGAGGTGATGCAGGAGGATATAGAGTACAGTCCTTACCTATCCAAGGTATACGACTTTTGTCCCGCACCGGGTCAGTTCGTCAATACGATGCCCGAATACGAGGAAGGCGATACGAAAGAAACCATCCTGAAAAAGGTAGAGGAGAATATCTCCGGTACGAATGACGTGATGATCTCCCTCGGAGGATACGGAGGATACGTTATCTTCGGCTTCGACCATACGGTCATCAACGTCAAAGGGAAGAAGGACTTTATGATCCTTGGGAACTCTTTCTATTCCGACCTGCCGGAATATCAAGAGAAAAAGGGAGGCAGCTGCGAGCCCGGTATTGTCATGGTCTCTTTCGACACGAACCTGAACGGCTTACTGGACGATGAATGGTACGAACTGGCCGGTAGTGAATACTATAAACCGGAAACCATCAAGAATTATCGCATTACCTATGATCGTCCAGATCCCAACAAGATCCCCGAGCCAGACATGGGCCAGCAATGGAGTGACGCTACTTATGTACCATGGAAAGATAATCAAGGCAATACCGGTTATATAGCGAAAAATATATATCATACGCAAAGTTATTATCCGAAATGGATTGAAGAGAATTCCTTGACTTTCTCCGGTACCCGGTTAAAGGATAACGCTACGGACGAGAGTGATACGGGTAAATACTACGTACTCTATTCGTATCCATGGGGATACGTGGATAACCATCCGAACGATTACAAGGATCTGAACAGCTTCGATATCGAATGGGCCGTGGACGCGGAAGGCAATAAGGTGGAATTACCCGGCGTGGACTTTATCAAGGTATACACGGCGGTAAACCAATATTGCGGTTGGATCGGAGAGACCTCGACGGAGATTATCCGTGCGCAGGATTTACACATCGCCACCCCTTCCATCATCGTACCCGATCCGGTAAGCGAACAAATGAAATTACAATACGATCAAGCAATCTTAAAAATAAAAGGCTTATGAAAAAGACGATTACCTTACTTCTCTGTACGTTCGCCACGAGCGGCCTAATGGCCCAAGGCAATACCTCATGGATCGCCGCCGGCATCGATCGGGTCCAAATGAGGGATGTACCGTCACAATCTTCCATCCTGCGTTCCACGGATATGGATTACAGTCAAGGTACATTTATCGTAAACGAGGATTGGTACGGCCATCAGAACAGTACCGTCAATTTCCTTACTCAAGATGGAGAATGGCACTATCGTGTCTTCCAGACCGAGAATCCGGGGCATGAGTTAGGATGTACCACGCAATTCGGTACGATCTATGGCGATAAGTTCTACCTAGTCTCTAAGCAAGAACGAGATCCCGGGGCAAAAATCACCGGAAGCCGGTTTGCCGTATGCGATGCCAAGACCATGAAGGTGATCAAGGAATTCAAGTATATCGCCCAAAACGCCGAGGGCAAATCCATAGCCGACGGCCGTTCCTATCTTCCGGTAGACGAGCACAAAGGCTATATAGGAACCAGCAACGGTATCTGGATCTACGATAGCGATAAGATGGCGATCGGCAAACAAATAGAAGGTTCCGGAAATCCGAACGCCGATGGATACGGTGAGTTGTATTATGCCCAGATCGGTACCATGGTACGTGCTAACGACCTTGTCTTTGCCGTCCATCAACAATATGGTTTATTAATAATAGATCCGAAAACCGATAAAATTATCCGTACCATCGCCGCCCCGATCGAGAAAGAGACTGTAAAAGGGCTAGAGAAGGAGATTCAACGAGGTTTCGGCTCTATCGTTCAATCCAAGGATGGTACGCTCTGGATCAGCATGACCCAGAATACGGCCGGGGATGGTTCCGCCTTGGAATATATGCTGAACTTGAACCCCTATACCTTTAAGGTGGACACGGTAAAGATCCCGTTAAGCGAGACCATCGGTGTCGTTCCAAACTCTTGGTACGCATGGACCGCCGACGGTTTCTGCGCCAGTGCCAAAGAAAATAAGATTTACTGGAACGGACAACCGAAAGAAGGCAGTTGGTTCACGGGGTATCAAATCTGTGGGTATGATATTGACAAGAAACAATTCTTCCAGCTAATCGACCTCCGAAAACAGGACTGGGATTGGCGCTTGTACGGAACCGGATTTCGCCTTAACCCAAAAACCGACGAGCTATACACCTTCTTGTATCATGAGTTCCAAGATCCTACGCACATGTTAGCTCGTATAAATAACAAAGGCGAAGTGGTACAAGAATATTCGATGATCGTCAACTATTGGTTCCCGGCTATCCCGGTTTTCCCGGATAACGCCGCACCGGTAGTATCTTCCGGTTTCCCTTCCTCTATCGTATTAACCGAGGAAAAGCCAGTCTATAAACTCGCTTTAGGCAATATGGTGACCGATGAGGACAATATGGATGCCGCCATCGTAAAATCAGTCTCATCCGTTACTCCCTCCAGCCCGATTAACGCGATCGTTCGTAATGACTCCTTAATCATCAGTACGACCTCAGATATCAAGGAATATCAGAAGGCTACAATAACCGTCCGCTTCAACTCGAACGGAAAGATCGTCACCAAGAACATGGTCGTAACAACCGAAGAAGCACCGACAAGCATAGAAGAGGTCTCGCAGCCGACCTTGAAAATCTATCCGAACCCGGCGGTTAACTCGATACAAATCAATATCGATACCCCGGCGAAGATAGAGATCTATACATCTCGCGGAACAATGGTCCGGAAATCCACGATCAATCCCGGAGAATCCATCAACGTAAGCGATCTATCCCAAGGCCTCTATTTCATCCGTATCATAACCGGAGGAAAGACAGAGTCTCTACGGATGATTAAGAAGTAAATATAAAAAAAATTCCGTACATTTGCGCCCGAATTGGTTCCGTAGTGCCTATTCGGGCGTACGGATTAAAAGGGAATCCGGTGAGAATCCGGGACAGTCCCGCTGCTGTGAAGCTCTGTTGAACATTCTAATACTACTTTCGCCACTGACGCGATAGGGTCGGGAAGGCATTAGGATGGGAGCTAGTCAGAAGACCTGCCATTCATTTCAGATTCATGTCCTCGTGGGTTAGGACATAGGATACACAGACAATATAAGAACAAAAAGAAAATGATGACAGACAAGGAAGTATTGTTGTTACGGCGCAAACTGGATCTTTTGCTCCGTACAGGAAAGTTGTTGATGGAAAGCGCCGCCGACACGAATCGTATCGAGCGAAACATGAAACGAGTTGCCGCCTTTATGGGGATCCCCGAGGAGAAGTTGCATATCGATATCCGGTGGACCATGATCATGGTAAACGTAAGCGATGAGCGAAACTCATTCTCCAAATTCCAGAAATGCGAGAAGCATGGCATTAACATGACGACAATCTCACAGGTAAGCAAGCTTTCATGGCGGGCGATCGAGCAAGATTATTCCTTGGATAAATATGAGGAAGAACTGGAGAAGATCGTTCACCAACCCCGGAATTATACCCCTTATATCGTAGCTATCGGAGCGGGATTCGCATGCGGAGGATTCTGTAAGCTATTCGGATGCGACTGGATGGCATTCCTATTCGCTTCCATTTGCGCTTTCGTCGGGTTTAGGGTACGGGCCCGCTGTGTCGAGGCTGGACTTAACGTATATATGAGTATCGCTGCGGCCGCTTTCGTATCCACCTGCTTGGCATACGCATCCTCCTTCTCCGGGCTATCCGACACTCCTTATCATCCATTATTAGCCTGCGCTTTATTTATCGTGCCGGGCGTACCCTTGATTAACTTCGTGGATGATATGCTAGACAATCATTTGCTTGTCGGCATCACCCGGGCCTCCAATACGGTCATGATGGTAGCCGCCATGACTTTCGGTATCGCATTCGCCATGCGGGTACTTGTCATGAATGATGTCGAGATAGATCATAAGTTCAGTGAATTAAATATGGTTCCACATGACCCGTACTACATATATGCATTAGCGGCAGCTATCTCCGCCATAGGCTTCTCCATGATATTCAATATTCAACGCCGATTATTATGGGTGGTAGCCGTAGGAGGTATCATTGCGGTATGTACCCGTAACTTTGTGAACTTCGAATTAGGTTATGGTCCTGTGATCGGCTCGTTTATGGGAAGCTTCGTAGTCAGCCTCCTTGCCGTAAAAGCGGTTCATTGGTGCCATGTTCCCAATCACGTATTGACGATTCCATCTGTCATTCCTATGATTCCGGGAGTACTCATGTATCGCTCATTACTGGCATTTATAAACCTGCATGGAGTAGTCGGTGAGGTCACAAACGCATTCTTCAACGGGATCAATTCCGCACTCATCATTCTTTGTATCTCACTCGGTGTAGCTGTCCCGAACATCTTCGCCCGTCGTTACATCGCCAAAGATCGCCAACGACATTTACAAGAGGAACTGGAAAAGCGCCGGGAAAGAGGAAAGTTCATTGAATGGTGAAAAAACTTTTCCATAAAGATTAGTCCGGGAAAAACTATCGCATAAGGATATGCCAAATTGTTTAACACGTTCAATATATTTAACATATTTCATTAAAAAAAGCCCTATCAATACTATACTTTTGTGATGTCTTGGTGATAGACGTTGCATTCTGCAAGTCTATAAAAGGGAATTTCGGTTAGATTCCGGAACAGAGCCCGCTACTGTAAAACCCGTAAAGAGGAAAGCTTCTTCATGCCACTGTCTTTTCTAAAGATGGGAAGGTCGCTTTCCGGGTTAGTCAGGAAACCTGCCAGATAAAAAAAGAAATAGATTCTCCCGGGATTTGGGGAACTAGTGGAACGATTACATTAGAGATGTAAACTGCGTAATTAATTTTTATACATTATGAGACACTTTTATTTGTTCCTGCTAATTGTTAGCGGGATTGTTTTGTGTGGCACCCGGACGGTCGCTCAAAGTAGGCCATCCGAGGGAAGTTCCAGAGTCATATCCGGTACGGTCGTAGATGAAGACAACAAGGCGATGGCAAACATTGTCATTTACATTAAGGGTACGGATATACGGGTTATTTCAGATACGGATGGGTATTTCTCCTTATCACTAAAGGACACGAAGGACCACGTACTAATCACCAACAGTTACAACACCGTCTCGGCGATCCGGGATATTCCCGCGGGAGAAGGAATTTACGAGATGGAGATTCAGTTATCTTACAAACTATTAGGATTACCCGAGGTAGATATCGTCGGGGCAAAACCACAGAGTTATAACTCCGACATCGCTAATTCGGCTACCCGTATGGATATCCCCGTGATGGAAATACCCGGAACCGTAGGCATAGCGACCCGGAAATTATTGGAAGACCAACAGGCTACCACCATGACCGAGGCCGTAAGGAACCTGGGCGGCGTGAAAGGCGGACCTTCCGGCGAGGCTTCCAACATCAACGAGGTCTTCTCTTCCCGTGGTTTCTCCATGACGAACTCCCGTAACTATTTCAGGAACGGGGTACGATACCTAAAGTTCTCGAACGACGCGCTATCCAGTATCGAGCGTATAGAGATCCTCAAAGGCCCGGCATCTGTCCTTTATGGAGCGGTAGAGCCCGGAGGTATCATCAACTTTATCACCAAGCCGACCTTATATACGCCCCGGTATGGCGCTACGATCAGATACGGCAGTTACGACTATAAGCAAGCCTCTATCGACATTTCCGGCCCGCTGAACACCAAAAAGACCATCCGTTACCGCTTGAACGGAATGTATGAAGATGCCGACAAATTCAGGAAACCGCAAAACAGCAAACGATACGACATCACCCCAGTCATCGACATTGACTTAGGACGCAAGACCACCCTTAATATCGATGCCGATATCTTCCGGGATAAAAGGACACAGGATCCGGGCGTTTTGCATATCAACAATGAGGTGATAGATAACGGATTCAAGACATTCCTTGGCGAACCGTGGGCCTATGGCAAGTTTACCAATAATAGCGTTGGTTTCCAGTTGACCCACCGTTTCAACCAGAACTGGTCATTCAGAAGTTCCGCCCGCCAATATTTCACGCATGAGGATCGTCTGTATTTCCAGATGAAAACCCCTCAGAAGGACAGCACGATTACCCGCCGTTTGGCACATTGGGACGCAAAAATCAATTATACCAATGTATTGGAGGAATTGAACGGCAGCTTCAAGACGGGCTTCATCCAGCATAAAGTAATAGCGGGCTTGGAATACGGATGGCTTACCAACCGAAGGAAAGTAAAAGGGAATATGTACACCCCGATTAGTTATGTTCATCCGGAATATTCCGAAGAACCAGTTGATTTCGAGATGGAACAGAGTACAGACTTACGTATCACCCAACGTACCTACGCAATCTATCTACAAGACCAAGTAAGCTTTTCCGATCAATGGAAGTTATTGCTTGGTGCCCGTGCGGACTGGGTGAACGATAAACAAGATAATTATATTAAGGATAAAAAAACGGATGAAAACAACTTTGCCATCTCGCCTCGTGTGGGTCTTGTTTATCTGCCCATGCCCGACTTGAGCCTATATGCTACCTACAGTCAGTCTTTTGTCCCTCAATCCGGGCAAACGAAGGATGGCGAGGCATTCGACCCGATTACCTCTAAACAATGGGAAGCGGGAGTCAAGAAATCATTCTTCAACGATCGCTTGAGCACCGGCCTAGCCTTCTATACCTTGTCGAAGACCAACTTGCCGACGATAGACCCAGAAGACGAGGAATATAAGATACTGATCGGCAAGCAGACCAGCAAAGGTATAGAGTTTTCGGTAAACGGAGAGATCACTCCCAGTTGGAGCGTAGCCTTCAATTACGCATATACGCATGCCGAGGTAACGAAAACGAACGACGAGACCTATCCCGTAGGTACGCAACTGGCCAATATCTCACCAAGCCAGTTCAACCTATGGACCTCCTACCTAATCCGTAAAGGCCCGGTTAAAGGCTTATCTTTCGGCGGTGGTTGGTACTTCCAAGGTAAATCCTACGGAAACATGGCACATACGATCGATCTGGACGCCTATCATCTGGTTGACTGTTTCGTGGCTTACAAGCGCAGTTTCTACAAGATCTCGGCGAACTTGAAAAACGTATTCAACCAAGAATATTATACCGGATCCCAAGGGAACTATCTTTTATTCCCCGGCTCGGCCAGGACGCTGATGGTTATGCTAGCGGTCAACTTCTAAAAAAGGCACAAGACATGTCGCATAATTCGATCATTAGAAAGATCATAGTAAAGTTACATTTATACACCGGACTCATATTAGGGCTAATAATAACCCTAATATGCCTCTCCGGCACAGCGATCGTGTACAAGCCGGAACTTGAAAAACTATCTGTCAAGGATATCGCTTTTGTCAAGCCAGCCTCCCGAACCGTGTCGCCGCAAACTTTGCTAGAGAACGTAAGGCACGAATATCCACAAGCTAAGATCAATAATATGGTCTTATACGGAGGCGAGGATTGCGCCTACAGTTTCCGTACTACATTCCCGGATGAGAAAGGCCGTATCCAGATCTATGTCAATCCCTATACAGGGGAAGTTACGGGAGTGGACAGATACCGGCATAAGGTTTTTCAATGGTTATACGACTTTCACGTGAACCTGCTATTGAAAAAGCAAGGAGCGACCATCGTCGCCTTATCGGGATTCCTGTTGATTTTCCTAACTCTCTCCGGCTTTCTATTATTACCCAAGCGTCGTATCTTCTCCGTGAACCGAAAGATGGGCTTGAGAGCCAAGCTTTTCAAGTCGCATTCCATCATAGGTATATGTACATCCCTCTTTTTGCTAGTCATCGCTTTTACCGGCTCTTATTTCGGGTTCAAGAAAGAATATCAATCTTTCTTTGAATCCATATCCGCAGGAAAAGCAGTCGCACCGGCACCAAAAACAGATAAATACACAGGTGATTGGGTATCATTGGATTCCGTTTTAGCGACCGCCCAAGAAGAGTTCAAAGAGGGAACCCCGACAATGATCTTCTTCCCGAAAGACAACACGTCTGTCTTCTCCGTACGGATGTATCAGGAAGGGGACTTCGAAAGAACGGGAAGCAACCATATCTACATCCATCCTATCACCGGAAAGGTCGTCGCCACAAACCTATGGAAAGACAAACCGGCCGCCGAGAAGCTTGTCCGCTCCATGTACTTTGTCCACTTCGGCACTTTCCTCGGGCACTTCTCCAGAATCCTATGGATCCTCATAAGCCTAGCCGTACCGTTTCTCTATTTCACTGGTTTTTACATTTGGGTTATTCGCCATCGGCAGAAACAATACCCTTTCCGGAAAACATAAGTCCAGGAAATCTCATCGCATAAGGAATTTTTATATATTTGTAGTATTGTGTAATATACGAAAAAAGAAATGTCATGGAACGAATAACGATTCCTTATGCGGTAGCGGATTTTATAGATTTACGGGAGCGTAAGTTCTATTATGTGGATAAAACGAGCTTTATCCCCGGATTGGAGAACTACAACGCCCCGGTCTTCCTGCGTCCCCGTCGTTTCGGGAAAAGCCTACTCGTATCCACTCTTGCCTGTTACTACGATCGCACCAAGGCCGATCGTTTCGAGGAATTGTTCGGCGGCACTTGGATCGGGGAACACCCGACGGAGGAACATAGCCGCTACATGATCGTACGCTATGATTTCTCCGCTATGGCCATGGCAGATGACATGGAGGGGTTGGAGCGGAATTTCAACCGCTTGAATTGCTCTCCCGTGGAGATCATGGTGACACACAACCGGGACTTATTCCAAGACTTCCAGTTTACCACCAAAGGCAATGCCTCCCAAATGCTGGAAGAGGCCTTGGGGTATGCCCGTGAGCATGACCTCCCGAAGGTTTACATATTGATAGACGAATATGATAATTTCACCAATCAATTATTAACCGCCTATAAGGATCCGCTCTATGAGCAAGTAACCACGAAGGACAGCTTCCTGCGTACCTTCTTCAAGGTAATAAAGAAAGGTATTGGCGAAGGCAGTATCCGAACTTGTTTCTGCACGGGTGTCCTTCCCGTAACGATGGACGACCTGACGAGCGGGTACAATATAGCGGAGATCCTCACCTTGCAGCCACGCTTCCTAAATATGCTGGGATTTACCTATGAGGAGGCCAACGCTTACCTAAGGTATGTCATCGACAAATATGGTATGGGGCAAGACTCCTTTGAGGAGCTTTGGCAACTCATCGTAAATAATTATGATGGTTATCGTTTCCGTCCGGGAGCCGAGCCTTTGTTCAACTCTACGATATTGACTTATTTCTTTAAGAACTTCGCGGCGCTGAATGGCTTTATCCCCTCTGAACTGGTCGATGAGAACCTGCGTACCGATATCAGCTGGATCCGTCGTCTGACCCTATCCATGGAAAACGCAAAAGAAATGCTTGATGCTTTGGTTATCAATGATGAGTTATCTTACAACATCGCCGACCTATCCAGTAAGTTCAACAAGAAGAAGTTCTTCGACAAGACCTTTTATCCCGTCAGCCTCTTTTATCTGGGCATGACCACGCTGAGGAAT
Source organism: Parabacteroides sp. AF39-10AC (assembly GCF_003635405.1). NCBI lineage: Bacteria > Pseudomonadati > Bacteroidota > Bacteroidia > Bacteroidales > Tannerellaceae > Parabacteroides > Parabacteroides sp. AF39-10AC. The sequence goes on from NZ_QTLP01000008.1 coordinate 23,234, forward strand.
AATTACCGTATGGTGTTACCCAACCTCACGATGCGCAGCATCTACATGGACTATTACAACGAGATGAACCATATAGAAGGTGGCGCTCCCCGTTATGTACCCACCTACGAACGCTTCACGGAAGACCGCCGTTTCGAACCGTTGGTACAAAACTACTTCGAGCAGTATCTCGGGCAGTTCCCGGCGCAGGTATTCGACAAGATCAACGAGAACTTCATCCGTTGCTCCTTCTTCGAGCTTTGCTCACGCTACTTGAGTAGTTACTATACGTTCGCCATCGAACAGAACAACTCGGCGGGCCGCTCCGATTTCGAGATGACCGGCATACCCAGCACGGATTATTACAAAGACGATCGCGTCGTGGAATTCAAGTATTTCAAGGCGAAAGAGGCCGAACACATGCTGGCGCTAAACGATCCCCGCCCCGAGGACGTGGCGCAAGTACGTGCTTACGCCAAGGATACCAAACTGAAATTCCCTATATATAATGTACGCTCGTACATTGTATATATCTGCGCCAATAAAGGATGGAAATGCTGGGAGGTTACCGAATAAATAAAGCCTAGCCGTACCACTCCTCCATTTCACGGAGTTAACTTCATCGACAAAGTAAGTTAACTTCATCGGTAAAGTAAGTTAACTCCATCGACGAAGTAAGTTAACTCCATCGACGAAGTAAGTTAACTTACCAAATCGGGGTTTCCCTATCAGATAAGAATCCACTAACCAGAAGTAAATATTCCGGCAAATTCCGATTCTCGGACCACTTCATCTCTATACCGAACAACTCCGAGGTAGTACGTCCCAGATCGAACCCACAGGCTTCAAGGGAACGACGAATCCGCGAGGGGTAGCGGCAAGCCTTACCAGATCTACGTGCACACTCTTCCCAAGGGCAAAGGATACAACTACCGGCATAAAACGCCCGTCCATTATATTCCTCCTCCAACGCAAGAAGACGTTTATCCAATCGGCTCCTTTCCCGGTGCATCAACTCTTGCCCCGCTTCCACCGCATCCGGTACATCCAATACGACAGGAGTAATCCGCGTACAAACAATCAATAGATTCCGAAACCCGGATAAATAGTCCTCCGAATCATTAAAAGGCGGACAACTCCAACTGTTTCCATACCTACGACACTCCCGGCAATAGGCCATGAAACGCCGCTCATCCCGATAACGTAAGATATAATCATCCACAGGGATGGTTCTTGTATAATCGTAGCTTTTATATTCGATCATATGAAAAGAAAATTTTCTTGTAAAGAAATAAAAAAATCAGCAACTACATACATTATAATACAGGGAACACAGTACAGCTACACGTGAAGCTTTCAATGAAAAAACAATGGCATGGTATTATGGTGATATACTCCGGGATCGTCGCAAGGAACGCAAATTAATCCAAAAGCTAGCTTGTAGTTCGATAAAAGATATATGATCTTACCATTATAAGATGTATGATCTTACCGTTGTAAGATGTATAATCTTATCGCCGTAAGATCATACATCTTTCACGGAATCTGTAACGCTAGAGTACTCTCATAAGTAAGAGAGAGCGCTCTAGCGAAATCAAGAGATGATTTACTTCACGACAAACTTAACAGAGACTTTCTCTGTACCTTTTACCGCTGTAAAGCCATAAACACCTTTATTCAAGTTTACTGTTTTCACGTCATCAGAAGAGGTGATCACATAAGTAGATACTACAGAACCTGCGGTGTTCGTGATGTAACCGGTATAACCGGCTAGATCTTTTACATGCAAGGAATTGTCGGAATAAGAGATGTTTGCGGTTGCGGCCGCTGATTTCGTGGCTGTACCGGTTACGGTTACTTTACAGTACGTGTTATATTTACCATTAGCTGTAATTAATTTGATTTCAGTTGTACCCGGAGCTACAGCCGTAACTTTACCCGTTTGATCAACTGTCGCAACAGCAGTATTCTTAGAAGACCATACCGCACCCGTTAAAGAAGCATAAGCAGATTGTACAGACGCAACTAATTGATAGGTTCCACTTCCACTCAAAGAAATAGCTTTCTTATTAAGCCAAATGATAGGAGTTGCCGCTACTAAATTATCACCCGGTTCTGTTCCCGATGTCGTTCCCATAAAACTATTCCAGCTCCAAGCATCCCAAGTACCATTCTGGACTTTTCGGCTTGATGCCCCGTATCCGGAATAAGAGAAATCTTGAGTATAGGAATCACGAACGAAATAACTCCAATAACCGGAATACCAACCAGCGAACCAGTGGTTAGTTGCCGTAGCCGTAGCCACCCAATAGTCATAATCATAAGCAGGATAACTTGTTCCATTTGAACCAAATGGATGATAAATAACACCTGATGATTTTCCTTGGTTTATAGCAGTTCTTGCAAGTGTTGCCGCATTATCTGGATAAGTATAACTAACATGAGCTTTAGCGCTGTCTAACTGAAAAGATATTTGCATTGAAGTCGCTCTTGGTTCACAGTATCCAATGCCATTAATCGTATAACCCATTGAACCTGTATATTGAACCAATCCAACCAAACGGGGATCAGCTTTCATCACAGACTCAAATAGGCTCAATCCAGAAATGGTATCTACATCAGCAGACCATCGATATCCCCATACCATATTATCGGGTACGGTTTTATCAGTGTCATGCCAAGTCAAAACTATAGCCGCACGGTTTTCACCATCACCTACCCAGAAATCAATACTGTCAAAAGAAAAAGTACGGTTACTCCTTGCGGACATCAAAGCCGCTTTCTGTTTTTCCGCCGGTAAATCCGAACGTAACACACCTTGTACCATACGCTGTGCGCTGATACTTCCCGCCATTAAGATTAATGCGAGAAAAAGATAAAGCTTTTTCATGCTCATCAATGTTTAATTTGTTAATACATTATTTATTTAACAACGATCGTCTTGCTCATCCGATCATTATCTTTTACCACTACTATAATATAAGCACCTCTTGAATATTGGATTGGATGAGACTCGTTAATTCCCGATATCTTAAAAAGATCCAATATAGCGCCATTCATATTTACAATATAGCAAGAATAACCTTCCAGATTATTCAAATGCAATCGACCTTCATAGTAATAAATCATCGCTTCACCAACACCGATAGCCTCATTACCCACCGGACCGGATGTGGAGAATGGCTCACTATAGAATGTTCCTAATATCTCTTGCCTACCATCACCTTCCTTGATAGCTGTAACTTTTACGATATATTCTGAACTTCCATCTAATTCAGGAATAGAGACCTTGATCTTTTCTTGTTCCCCAGAACGAAGCTCACTCATCAAGCCAGTAAGGATATTACCCTCTGCATCAACCGTGTAAACACCAAATAATACAGGTATCCCATTTACGTACTTATAAATAAACACCTCGTAGAAAGTAGCCTCCGGAACTTTCGGAAATGTTAATATAGCCGTGGAATCTTTTACTTCAACCACGGGATTTTCCAAATTCGGATCTATTACCGTTACTTCACAAGTAGCGGTATAACCACCTTCATCTGTTGTCACCGTAATTGTAGCTACACCGGCGATACCGGCCTTAACCGTACCGTCGTTAGTTACTGTGGCTACCGTGGCATCCGAAGAACTCCAAGTTACTGATTTATTAATCGCATTGGATGGAGATACCACCGCTGCTAATACAGCCTCCTCACCTTTATTCAAAGACAAAGAAGACGCATTTAGGCTAACACCCGTAACATTTGCCCCCGGTTTTTCCAGTTCCGCAGAAACAATCACTTTACAAGTAGCTGTATAGCCTCCATCAAGGGTTGTTACCGTGATCGTAGCAGTTCCTTCCTCATATGCGGAAACATTGCCATCTTCATCGACTTCCGCAACCAATCGATTATCACTTGACCAGTTTACAGTTTTTGTTTTAGCATTTTCCGGAAGAACTGTCGCTATTAATTGAGCAGAACGCCCTATTAGCAACTCCAGCCGATCTTGATTTAAAGAAACACCTGTCACTTTTATAATACCCTTTCCCACTGACAATGTGCACGTCGCAACAAACCCACCAGTATCAGTCTTCACTCGAATTGCCGTTTCACCGTCAGCTAATGCTTGGATCTCTCCTGTTTTAGAATTAACTGTCGCAACATTTTCATCACTGCTAGTCCATGTCACACTTTTTTCCACATCCGGCTTTGTTGGATCAGTTTGTACTTCATAAGATAAAGTGAAATGCTCACCAATAGCCGCTACTCTTTGAGAAGACTCTAAAGTCACACCCCAAACCCCTAAGCTCTTATCAGTCACATGGATTTGAACAGAATCTTTAAAACCGCCATCTATCGCCTCAAACACAACTCCTGTTGTCCCAACCTTTGATGGTTTATAACCTCCGTTCAATCCTGAGGGATCCGGTTTTACATAAGTAATAATATCCTCATCTTCGATAACCACTTCAGGAAGCATTGTACTAGAAGCGCAAGACGAATTCATTGGATAATAATTAAATTTAAATTTAGAGCGCAAATCATAAACCTGTCCATCATTTATATCCCATAATATATCTTTAGGTTCTACACTAAAGGATTCTAGAGGTATTTCTCCTTGTACATAAACCATACACGTGTCAGACGCTTGACCATCTTCCGATGTTGCTATGATTGTATGCTTAGACATATTGCGACATTGAAATAAACCATTTTCATCAATATAAGTAGAACCACTCCATTTTACCGAAGAGAAACTAACATCATCAGGATAAACTTTTGCGGTGAACTGAAACCTTTCATTTTGTCCCACTTTCACAATTCTATCTGGTACAAGAATTGTTAATCTGGCAGCAGCAACTTTTGCAACAGTTATCTGACATTCTGTAGAAGCCAAACCATTTTCAAGATATACTTCAATATTTGCTTTCCCTTCTTTATGGGCCGTAACCAATCCTCCATCATCAACAGAAGCTATCGTTTCATCCGATGAAACATATAAGACTTTTACAGGTTCTACGTCTCCCCACTCTATTTGAGGTTTTAACTGAAAAGTTTCATCGGTTTTCATAAACAATGAACTTTTTTCCAATTCGAACTTAGTTAAATCATTTGCACTACACAGAAGACAAGAGATTTCACTCGTTTCCCCTGTCTGCGAGTCCTGGACTGTCGCTATAAGTGTTCCTGTCCCTTGAGTATCATCATAACAGTTCAAAACTAAATTCTCACCGTCAAAACTGTCAAATCCCCAACGATCCGCTAAATCTCCTTCAACTCTAGCATCTATAATATCAATATAATCAGGCTTAGCTGGTTTAAAAACAACAGGAATTTCCAAAAACCACTCTCCGGCACCATCATTATAATTATATTTTACAGTCTTATTTTTAAAGGCCGCACCTTCATACTCAAACGAACAAGAAAGTTGACACGAAGCTAAAGCATCACTGCCCGCAGCTGAAACAGTAATAGTCACTTCACCACTACCCTTTGCTTGTATCACTCCTGCATTACTAACAGAAAAAACAGTTTCATCACTAGAAGACCATTTCAAATCCTTCGAACTGGCATTGTCCGGCCTAACAATAGCGGAAAGCTGTAGCTTGTCATTCAGGTTCATCGTTATGACATCTTCTGGCAGCAACTCTCCTGAAGATGCGAATCGCAATTCTATTTTTTCGACAGGTATAAATGTTTCTACCGTTACCTTACGTTTAGTTACAGACAAAGTTTCTCCGGTTATTTCCGATTTAATTGTCGCAATAATTTCAGCGACACCAGCAGAATGAGCAGTAACATTCGCATAATATGCCGTTCCTTCCACCGTTACGATATTTTCATCGGATGAAGTCCACTCTATCTTTTCTCCTAATTCTATTCTATTATCTACAGGAGTCAGCACTCTTTCTTTTGTTTCTCCAACATATAATTCTACAGAAGATTCCTTTAATGTCATTGCTGGACGCTTGACAGTAACAGAACATTTCGCAGAAAGTGTCGGGCGTATCTTACTCTTCGCTGTAATTATCGCAGTACCATAAGTGACACCAATGACAGTACCATCTTCCGAAACCCTCACAATTTCAGGATGAGAACTACTCCATTCTATTGTCTCTTCCGCTAATCCTGTAACAGCCAATGTTAAAGTTTTTTCTTTTCCTTCCAGTGTCACCTCTTTTTCATTAAACTCAAAAGGAGCTACTGTTGAAGTTGTCAACTTTACGACAACTTGTTTATTTACGATCTTACCATTTGAGTTAAACTCAAAATTAAGTTGAATTTCTTTCACTTCTTGGATACTCTCCACGATCGGAGCAATAGTCAACGTGTTATTTATCACCTCCGCACTAATTAGTTCCGGATTCGGATTCACAATCGTAGTAACAACCGCTGAAATCATATTATCACCATCTTCTATAATCTCATCCATTGATTTACTATACTTCGTATTTTCAGCGGAAAACGTAATTTCGCTAGGTAAACCGTCTGTGATTGTCGGAGCCATGTTATCCGGGAACACAGGCAAAGCAGGGAACCAATAATTCACTTTCTCATAAGGATAGCGACCTACCATTGTTCCGTTCGTATCCCCTCTTCCGTCTGTTTTAATTACCGCTAATTCATGTTCCGGGTTTAAGAATTCATGATAAAGGAAACAATACATATTATCATCCACCGGATCAATACGGAATCCCGTACCATAAAGACGCCAATCTCCTTTATCTAGCTTTGTAAAGTCGAATACTTGATAAAAAGAATCCTTATCTATGTCATAACAGAAAATCTTATATCCCGTGAACCAACTACCGGAGCCTTGTCCTTTCCAATAGATCTTATTCTCTTTCGTACTGGCACAGAAACCATCGGCGGTCCATGCATACCAAGAGTTGGGAATCTCCTCAATACCATCCGTTGTTGGTATATCTACCTTTTGCGTTGTTAACGTATATGGATTCACTTTCCACATATAAGGCATTGTCGCTCCGGTACCAGTTAACTCGAATGTCACGCTAGCCCATAAATTACCATCTTTAGAAAGCACGATAGAGCCCAAGCCATGATTACTATCCTCCTCGGGCTTCAATATCATATTGATAACTTTATCTTCTTTCGGATCGATCACCAACAATCCTTTCGTTTGATGTACCGCAAATACATATTTTCCAACACGGATCATGGTTCCAATCTGTGAATGATACAAATCGCTGGAAGAAATTCCCGTCGTTCCTCCGATTGCGCTGGCCTCGATAGACATCTGGTTTTCATCATATTTTCCGGTCTTTTCATCGTATCCTGTATGAAAAACATAAATACCATTACTCGTTCCGATATAACCTTTCGTCAGATCCACTCCTAAAAAAGAACGTCCATCAGCTCCTGCGCTGTTGATCGTCTGAAATTCCTTCTTCACTTGCATCGTTTTCGCGTCAATTACCGCTAAGCGACTTCCCTCTACAGATGCCGCACCATCTTTTGATTGCTTGGACACGATATACAACAAATCCCCATAAATCGTACCGAACTGGCTCGTACATCCCAATTCATGTCCCGGATTCTCTCTTTGGAACGCGTTATATGTCCAAGTCCCATCATCCGACAGGAAGTTCACCGAACTGTTTTGGTGCCCGTACCAATCTTCGTTTACGATAAAGGTACCTTTCGTGTAATCCACGCTTTCATTGGATCGAAGCATCGAGGCTCGTGCCTGCGAACCGGGTAATTCAGGTAATTGCAATTTCTGTTTCTCTATCGGATTCAGATCCCGCGAACCGGTTTGGCCTACTACCAACAGAGCCGATAGCAAACAGACCATACTTAAGTAAAGTGTTCGTCTCATGTTAATAAATTTAATTATTGAGTAATATGAATTTTAAATGTCTTTTTATCGCCATCCTTTTCGCCTATCAGTAGATAATTCCCGGATGGAAGAGATATTGGATGAAGTTCCTCCCGAACTTGAATCACAAAACGTTCCAACATTTTCCCGTTTATCTGCATTAAATAGATTTGATATCCGGCTAAATGCTCAAAGCGCAACGCTCCATTCTGATAGGAAACCTTTGGGATAACGGGAGCCATAGTCTCATTGCTCACCGGATCAGAAGATTTTTCTACCATATAGGTATCGATCACGTCCAAGCCATTCATGACTTGGATCTCTATCCGATAAGCGTCATCCCTCCCTAGGTTCTTCAGTGGGACGGATATAGTGCCGGAAGTAGCCCGTAAGCCTTTCGTCAGTAGTTCAGTAATGATATTGCCTTCCGCATCCGCTACGTAAGTGCCTATCTTTTTATAACTTCCATTCTCATATCTGTAGACACGAACCTCATAGGAGGTGGCTTCCTCCACTTTAGGGAATGAGATAACCGCCCCGGTCCCTTCAAAATCGATCTCAGGAGTAACCGTCTCCGTTACCGTCACCTCGCAAACAGCGGTATATCCGCCATCTACCGATCGGGCTGTTATTTTCACCACACCGGGCTTGGCACCTGTTACGACCCCATCTTCTACCGTTGCTATACCTGTATCGGAACTACTCCAAGTAACCTGCTTATTATCAGCGTTTACAGGAGAGATACTAGCTGCAAGGATTGCATTTGCTCCTGCTTGTAAACGCAAAGAAGACTTATTGAGAGAAATGGATGTTACGTGTATCACCGGGATCTCGGGTTCATCCCCTCCACCTCCAGAGGGTATTGTCGCTGCGACAAAGACATCTCCGGGCTGAGTTCCTTCTGATGTATTCATATTTCCATTCCAACTCCACGCATCCCAACAACCATCCGTCAATACACGGCTTGTAGCACCTAAACCTGAATAACTAAAATTCGAGGTTTGACTACTTCTCACAAAATAACTCCAATAACCATAATACCAACCGGCTTGCCAATGAATGCCATTGCTACAACTCCAATGGTCATAGTCATAAGATGGATATCCATATCTTTCCGCATTTATCGGGTGATAGATAACCCCGGTTTGTACGCCTTGTCGAATAGCCGCCGCTACGTCCCCCGCCGGATTTTCAGGAAAACCAGTCTGCCCCAACAAAGGATTCGTAATGGGAGGTTCAAATTTGAAAGCATTATTCGGTTCATTCTTGGCCACATCCAAATCATATCGGACGTCCAGATTATCCCCATATCCAATACCATCGATCGTATAACCCATCCAACCCGTATATTGGGTTAATAAAAGAAGTTTCTGATCGGCCTTCGCTATCGCCACGATCATATCGTGTCCGGTAGCCTCGCCATCCCAGCGATATCCCCAAACCATAGCATCCGGTCGATTCCCATCATGCCATTCGATCACTAAAGCGGCTCTCTTGCTGCCGCTTCCTACCCAAAACTGGATGTCGTCAAAAGAAAAGCTGGCGTCAGCCCTTAACTGGGACTTTGTTTTCGCCAGCACATTCGGAGCCGAGGGATGTGGTTGCCCTTGAACCAATCCTTGCGCCGAAAGACCTACTACACACAAAGCCATTACAAAGAAAAGAGATAGAATTTTTCTCATAAGCTTTTATATTAAATGTAAAACTCCAAAAAACGATCAAGAGGGAATATAAAAGAAAGATCAAATAATCATGAATATTTCCATAGTCCGGGAGGTACTAAGTCACGATTCACCCGATCAATCCTTCATGTAAAGCAATATTCACTTCGTATATTTCCCCTTTTTGAATCCTACGCTAAACCCCGGTAGCGTAAAATCGCGGCGGTTATCCGGCATTGGCAGGTCTTCTGACTTACTCCACTTTAGAACTTCCTTCCCGTTCCTTCCGGAAACAGTGGCAATGAGTTGATGTCTAAAGCTTTTTTGGAGCTTACAGCAGCGGGACTGTCCAGGTTTCTCACCTGATTCCCTTTTAATCGCCGTACCCTGAATAAAGTAGGCGAACCAATACGGCAGCAAATTTATAAAAAACAATTCAAAATATACACAATATTATTAAATGCTTTTTTTTGACTATACTGCATATTGTATAAATTAAAAAATAAGGACGAGGGAAATACCGACTACTATCCATAAAAAATGCGGTTACTATCAATAGTAATCCGATTTAATATAGATACCCACATGATCAGTTCGGATGAAAACAGGGGAGATCGATGAGCGTGCTACCGCCAGAGGATTGTCGGAAGCACTAGAGAAATTACGGATCGAAAAGTTTAGCCCTTCCGAGAAATTTATATCTAGTTGTAGAGACGTAATATGCCGCATTAGGGCCCGGTCTCTGAGCTGGATGAAAATTGACTCATACCGAAAAATCATCGAAATAAATCGATAGGTTCTTATTCCTGCCGATAAAACAGTTTTTCATTATCCAACTATTTTCCTTAGGATTCATCATTATAATCGTTTTTCTTTCCGGGAGCAGGTATAAATTGTTTTCGCAATATATAATGAAAGGAATATCAGATATATTGGTTACCTCCAAACACGTATTCCTCATTCGCTTAACCCGGATACAGGCCTTGACCAATGGGGCCAAGTATTTTTCTTCTCCCGCGATTTTCCCATCGAATAACGCGGCCGTACGACCGGCGAACAATGCCTCCCGTATCCCTTTCTCACTTCTTTCTTCCGAGAATACCAGCGTCAGGGGACGTAGTCCTTTCCTGTATATCCCGGAAAGAACACAATGAGCGTCGCTACTTGCCATAAACGCTTTCTTAAAACCGGAACACCATTCTAATGCAATCGGGTAAAAGTCCTTGTAAGACATGACTTCTATACCATCGATCATGTTCTCTTGAATCAGTTTTTCATGTATGGGATATAAAGTGGCCTTATGATTCGGCCAGCCGGGATGATTCCACACAATAAATGCCCCTTGCCTTTTTGCCTCGGCAATAGATTCCACAGGATTTTCTTTCTCCATAAGATTGACATCTTGTACAAACAAGGCGTTTAGGTGTCCCAAGGGCTTGGAACGTGTTATTTCCGCTCCGGGAATCACGATAAAGTCCATGTCGTCAGCGGCTTTTTTAGCGATTTTGTAAGATTCGTTTAAATCTCCTTTCAAAATAACCTTGTTGATCCGGTGCTCGATATGGTCAGTAATCGCTATCGCATCCAATCCCTCCTGCCAAGCCTCATATATCCGGGCATCGGGCCATACCAAGCCGTCGGAGAATACCGTATGGGTATGAAAGTCACATTTTAACGTCTCGTAATTACTGAATCCCGGAATCTCGATCCGGTCTCTTATAAACAAGTGATCGATATGCGTTAGCTCGTAAACATCCTCTTCCTCAGAGGTTTCGTCCGGCAATGCGGGAACTATGAATCTTTTCATGCTTAAAATTGCTCAATAACGGGGTACTAAGATAGAAATAAACAACAAAATTTTCTCATAAGCTAATTAATTTAAAATGTCATTCATATCACATTGTTATAACGATAGGAAGGAGAGCCTTTTGACTCTCCTTCACCTTGTTTCGATATTACTTGATTACGAACTTCCTCGTTATCCGATCATTGCCATTGATGGCAGTGATGATATAAGATCCTTTGGAAAAACTCATCAAACGGCTCTCATTCAAATCGGTCACCTCAAAAGCATCCAATACCGTACCGTTGAATCCTACGATATAGCAACGATAGCCTTCCAGATTATTCAAATGCAGATAGCCGGCGTAATAATAGATACGGGCCTCACCCGCACCTATCGTCTCATTGCTGACCGTCCCGGAAGAGGTAGAGAACGGTTCACTATAGAATGTGCCTACCACCTCTTTCTTTCCGTCTTTCTCTTTAACAGCCGTAATTTTCACGATATAATCAGAATCTTCATCCAAATCCCGCAAGGATATAGCGATCTTATCCGGAGTACCTAAACGCAGATCGCTTCGCAAGCTGGTGAGGATATTCCCGTCCGCATCCATCGTGTAAACACCAAACAATACGGGAACCTCATTCACATATTTGTATACGGAGACCTCATAGAAGGTAGCCTCTGGCACTTTCGGGAAGGTCAGCGTAGCCGTGGAATCAGCGGCCTCAACCACAGGTTTATCCAAGTCTGGGTCGGTTACCGTAACCTCGCAAGTGGCCGTATAACCACCGTCATCCGTTGTTACGGTTATCGTAACGACACCGGCAATTCCGGCGGTAACCGTACCATCGTCGGCTACAGAAGCAACAGTAATATCCGAGCTACTCCATGACACGGATTTATTTTCCGCATTTGAAGGAGTGACAATCGCAGCTAAAACAGCCGTCTCGCCCTTATCTAAAGACAAAGAAGAAGCATTTAAAGAAACCCCTGTAACTGAAGAGGAAGGAGCCTCCGTAACCGGAACTACCGTGACATCACAATAGGCAGGAATATCTCCGTAATTCGTATATACCCAAATGCGAGTAGAACCTCCTGAAATAGCGATCACTACACCGTCCACAACGGTAGCGATCTCCTTATTATCACTTTTCCAATAAACTGTTTGATCCACTTCTTCCGGATTCTCTACGGTTGGTTTTACTTTAACTGTCGGAGTTAACGTTATCGTACGACCTAGTTCTATCGTAGCTTGATTCTTATTCAACGTTACAGTATCTATATCACATACGACATGGACTAAACAAGAATCGACAAACTTGCCATTTTCCATATTCGCATAGACCCAAGTAGAGCCCGCCTTTTCTCCACGAATACGTCCATCATAATAAATATATAATATATCTTCATCAGCGGCCGTTATATCGGGCATTGTCTGAGATGCGTCATCAGGCGCATAAATCCATTCTAAGCGACCAGACTTCGAGATATCGATTGTCATCTCATGCTGTTTTAATTCAAAAGATTCCACATGGATTGAATCAACGATTATTACGCAAGTATCGGTTATTCCTCCGTATTTTGAAGTAACGACGACATTTGATTTACCCGGACGAACGAAAGAAACCTTGCCATCGCTAGACACGCGCACGGGGCTCATACTGGTAGACTTCCATGTCAGTTCTTGGAATGTAGCATCCCCCGGATTAATAGTTGCGGTCAATTGAGCGAAAGTGTTCGGTTTCTGGCAAATCGTATCTTTATCCAATTGGATGCTCGTTACAGGAATCTCAACCGCAACTTTACAAGTCGCTTTTACATCCGCACCACTTAACGGAGACACCGTAATGATTGCCTCACCATATTTTTTTGCGGTCAATACACCATTCTTATCAACCGTAACAACATCCGGCGTATCAGAAACATACTTCATTGGTACGGCACCTATCGAATCTGGTGTTGTCGTTATCGTCAATTGCTGCGTGTTACCCGGTTTCATAGAAACAAATGTCAAATCCAATTTAACCGCATCCGGCCATTGTACACAATTCACTTTACATTCCGCAGTTTTCGATCCATCCTCCGTAGTCACCGTAATGGTAGCTTCACCTGCTTTAATAGCCGTAATTAAGCCTTTCTCTGAAACCGTGACAATATCCTCATTCGAAGATTTCCAACTAACAACCGTATTTGTAGGCTTAGCAGGTATAAACGTAGGTTTCAACGTATAAGTATGTTGCTTTCCATTCGAATTCGTATTTAGGGATATTGATTCCGGTAAACTCACGGATTGAATATTGGCTAGAACCTTGATAACACAGCTATCCATCTTGGATGAATCTGCGCTCATAACCTTAATAACTGCTAGTCCATCCGCAAAAGCCGTAACCAATCCCTTATTATTCACATGAGCGACCTTTGTGTTCGAGGAGTTCCAAAGCAATTCAGGTAGAACCGCTCCTTCAGGATGTAATTTAACTTTTAACTGGAGTGTACCATCACGCTGTACACGGGTCGTATCACTCTCAACATCTAAAGTCAAACTTTGGACTGAAAGAGAAACATTTACAAGACAAGTGTCCTTCTCATTACCTGCTGACACGATAATTTTGGCAGTACCTTGAGCAACAGCGGTTATCTCTCCATTCGCCACACTCGCCACATTGCTGTTCGAAGAAGTCCATACGGCAGAAACACCTTCGGGAACAGTCACCTTTAATGTGGATTTTTCACCCACATTCAGAGATAACTCATGCTTATCTAAATAAACTGCTTTTCCTTTCACCGTCACTTTCAAATCCTTTGTGACAATCTTTCCATTCGAATCGAAATTAACGGAGACGGTAGCTTCTCCTGTTTGATCCGGCTTCAATGTTAGAGTCAGATTATCACCTAAGATAGATGCAGATAACAGACTCTCATTCGATACTGATTTAACGGATTTATAGATAGCTTCAGCTATATTGTCTTTATCCGTAGCCATATCTTTTAAAGATACAGTTATAGGCGCATCATTAATACCAGCCTCTATCGAAGTAAAATCTTTAACAACCGGAGCCTCATTATCAGGGAAGATATGCATGGCAGGGAACCAATAGCTGGGTTCTAGCGGATAACACCCTAATTGACGGCCAGTTTTAGCATCTACAACATATTGCCAATAGTTTATAGAGCCAAAATTCTCAAAAGCGGAAATATACAATTTGTCATCTGGACTTACACGTAAACCGGCACCCACATACAATACGCGTCCCTTCTCCGGAATGGTATAAAATGGTTTATCCATAGAAGAAGGATTACCGATCTCATAACGATAAATCTCATTACCACTGCTAAAACCACCTCCCTTTGTCCAATAAATAGCATTTTCTTGCGTACTTGCACAAAGAACACCCGCAGTCCAAGCATACCATGAATCCGGTATAGTCAAGCCATCGGGTAATGATAGATAAGTTTCTTCCAAAGTCTCCGGATCAATACATAACAGGCGTGATCCAGCACCTACCCAAACACTGCCATCCTTACTTTGTGTCAAAGTACTGAAACTTCCTTCTATCAATTTGATAATCTCATGTTTTAGAGGATCTATCACCAAAACGCCTTTACTTTGCTGAACCGCAAACACATATGTTTTTGTCCGGACCATCATTCCTACTTGACCATTATAAAGTCCCCCGGAATTTGAGGCACCTTTCAATTGATCTCCAACCGTCAAATTCTTTATATCAAACAAAAAAATACCGTTTGAAGCGCCAATATAGCCAACAGAGTCATTCACGCCTAAAAAAGCACGTCCATCGCCTCCGCCTATATCCGTAAATTGAGCTTTCACTTTCATTGTCTTGGCATCCACTACATTCAAGCGACCTCCTTCAATACTGGCTCCACCATCCTTTGGCTGTTTAGAAGTAATAAACATATTATCTCCAAAAATAGTACCAAACTGAGATGTACAACCTAATTCTTTACCAGGGTTTGCTGTCTGGAAAATCTTATAAGCGAAATCACCAGAAGAAGTCATAAAATTAATAGTACTGTTGTTATGACCAAACCAGTCCTCGTTCAAAATAAAGACTCCCTGTGTATAATCTACGTTTTCACTTGAACGTAGTAGCGTGACTCGGCTTTGCGAAGCCGGAAGTTCAGGTAATTGCAGTTTCTGCTTCTCTATCGGATTCAGCCCCCGCGAACCGGTTTGCCCCACAGCCGAAAAGGCCGATAGTAAGCAAACCATACTTAAGTAAAGTGTTCTTTTCATGTAAATGAATTTAATTATTAATTAATACGGAATTTAAAGACCTTCCGGTCTCCATCCTTTTCTCCTGTCAACAGATAATTCCCGGAGGGAAGCGATATAGGATAAAGTTCGTGGGGAACTCGAGCTATAAAGGTTCTCAATATTTTTCCTTCCATTGTCATTAAATAAAAATGATATCCATCCAAATGCTCCAAAGACAATGTCCCATTTTGATAAATTACCCGACTACCACTTGCGGATAAATATTCATTACTTACTGGATTCGATATTTTTTCTACTGTATAGGTATCTATTATATCCAATCCATTCAGCACCTGTATCTCTATCGTATAAACACCGTCTATGTCTAAATTTTTCAATGGAACCAAAATTTTCCCAGAAGAGCCTTGTAAGCTCACCGCTCTTAATTCTGTGATTATATTACCTTCGGCATCGATTACATAAGTAGCGATTCTTTTATGACCACTATCCTCATTTCTATAAACACGAACTTCATAAGAGGTGGCTTCCTCTACTTTCGGAAAAGTTAAAACAGCATCAAGACCATTGAAATCTATTTCCGGAATAACAACTTCCGTTATCGTTACCTCGCAAACAGCGGTATATCCGCCATCTACCGATTGGGCTGTTATTTTCACCACACCG
The DNA here is from genome assembly GCF_003635405.1 of Parabacteroides sp. AF39-10AC. NCBI lineage: Bacteria > Pseudomonadati > Bacteroidota > Bacteroidia > Bacteroidales > Tannerellaceae > Parabacteroides > Parabacteroides sp. AF39-10AC. The sequence continues at coordinate 39,390 of NZ_QTLP01000008.1, forward strand.
GGCTTGACACCTGTTACGACCCCATCTTCTACGGTTGCTATGCCTGTATCGGAACTACTCCAAGTAACCTGCTTATTATCAGCGTTTACAGGAGAGATACCAGCTACAAGGGTTGCGTTTGCTCCTGCTTGTAAACGCAAAGAAGACTTATTGAGAGAAATGGATGTTACGTGTATCACTGGGATCTCGGGTTCATCCCCTCCACCTCCAGAAGGTATTGTCGCAGCGACAAAGACATCCCCGGGCTGAGTTCCTTCTGATGTATTCATATTCCCATTCCAACTCCACACATCCCAACAACCATCCGTTAATACACGGCTTGTCGCACCTAAACCAGAATAACTAAAATTCGAGGTTTGACTACTTCTCACAAAATAACTCCAATAACCATAATACCAACCGGCTTGCCAATGAATGCCATTGCTACAACTCCAATAGTCATAGTCATAAGATGGATATCCATATCTTTCCGCATTTATCGGGTGATAAATAACTCCTGTTTGAACCCCTTGCCGAATGGCGGCCGCAACATCCTCTGCCGGATGCTCAGGGTGAGAAGTTTGTCCCAACAGCGGATTTGTGATAGGAGGTTCAAATTTAAACGCATTTTTAGGCTCAGACTTCGCTCCCTCTAGATCATAAGAAATATTAAGTATACTCTCACCATACCCGATTCCATCGATCGTATATCCCATCCAGCCGGTGTATTGGGTGAGCAATACCAATCGCGGATCTGCTTGAGCAATCGCCACGATCATATCATGTCCGGTAGCCTCGCCATCCCAGCGATATCCCCAAACCATGGCATCCGGGCGATTCCCATCATGCCATTCAATCACTAAAGCGGCTTTATTGCTACCATTACCAACCCAATATTGGATGTCATCGAAAGTAAAACTGGCATCAGCTCTTAATTGAGACTCCTGCTTTGTTGAGATATTCCTTGCGAAAGGATGCGGTTGACCTTGAACCAATACCTGCGCATAGGCTCCCACTACGTAAAAAGCCATTACAAAGAAAAAAGATAAAAACTTTCTCATAAGCATAATATTAATGTAAAACTCCAAAAAACAAATACACTGAATGATATAAAAGGACATGGCTTTAACAGGCTAACACAAAATAAATCGTCCATAGTTCCCCACGAACTACGGCATAACTTACCCTATCCAAATTACCTCTTTAGAGCAATGTTCTTTGTATTCCATATTTGAATCATACGCTAAACCCCGGTAGCGTAAAATCGCGGCGGTTATCCGGCATTGGCAGGTCTTCTGACTTACTCCACTTTAGAACTTCCTTCCCGTTCCTTCCGGAAACAGTGGCAATGAGTTGATGTCTAAAGCTTTTTTGGAGCTTACAGCAGCGGGACTGTCCAGGTTTCTCACCTGATTCCCTTTTAATCGCCGTACCCTGAATAAAGTAGGCGAACCAATACGTTGGCAAATTTATAAAAAACAATTCAAATTATCGACAAATTCACAAAATGCTTTCTTCCCCCAACCATCACTGATCATTCATGGGTATTCGCGACCCTCAAAATACATATTTGTAGGTATTGCCGAGACTAATAAGATATCGGATATTTGCTTTCGTTATCAAACTATAAAAACAAATAGAAATGAAGACTATAGGAATATTCTACGGCTCGTCTACAGGAACGACGGAAGGGATCGCGAAACGTATCGCGGAGAAGCTGGGTGTGGAAGACAAAGATATTCATGACGTATCTAACGCTTCTCCCGCTGATGTGGCGCCTTATGAAATCTTGTTATTAGGCTGTTCCACTTGGGGCGCCGGAGATTTGCAAGATGATTGGGATAGTTATCTAGGGAAACTGAAAAAGCTGGACTTAAGTGAGAAAACCGTCGCATTATTCGGTTGCGGAGACTCAGCCTCTTTTAGCGACACTTTCTGTGACGCCATCGGCACGATCTATTCCGACCTGCGAAATACAGGTTGCAAATTCATTGGCGCTGTAGATGCTTCGGGATATTCATTTGACAGTTCCACCGCCTGCATAAACGGTATGTTCGTCGGACTTCCTCTGGATGAAATGAACGAGGACGATCAAACGGAAGGGCGGATCGACCAGTGGTTGGCATCTATAAGGAAAGAAGGAATTGAATAGACGCACACTTTTACATACATAACTGTTTAACCTTAATATTGCAACGTTTGCGTATTCAACTAGATTGGTTTAGATTTATGAAGAGGTATGTGGCTCAAACATACCTCTTTCTTTTCATCTCAGTTTCCTGAATTGTTTCTTTATCCAAAAATAATAGCCGGTTATCGCGAAGATCGTCCCCAACAAGGAAACTAAGCAAGTCAATATACGGGTAGTCATTCCCCCCCACGAGCCGACGTGTACGGAATAAATCCATCCTCTTATCTTCCCCGATTTCGGGAGATCTTTATATAATTGGACTTCCGTAATCTCACCCGTTGCAGGATCAAAGGAGTAACGGTCGCTTCCTCTTGTATTTCCATAACGGGCCGTAGAAACCGTAGCGGAGCCATCTTGGATCGTGATTGAGTTAAAGTCCGGATAATGGCTTTTCAATGCCGATAACACCTCAGCCCATTGTGTGTAATCCGTCTTTTTCTTCGCAGGTTTCCTCGCGCCGGAAGAAGCTGGAGCATGATGCGCTTGAGGCGGGTTTGCACTAATACCGAAGACACTATAAAAGGCATTTCGATACCAGCCAAACGACCATGTTAATCCGGTTAACGCTAAGATAAGCAGGAGCGATGCCGCATAGAATCCCCCGGAGACATGTAAATCATAGAAGAAACGGAACCAACCAGCCTTGGTCTTTACTTTCAACCGGTTTCTCAATACTTTTTTATTACGGGGATACCAGATAACAATTCCACTCATAATAATAATCGCCAAGACCAAAGTCGCATAGCCAACTATTGATTTTCCCCAAGAAAAACTTCCATCCCGTTTATACTCATCAAGTAACCAACGATGAAGACGCATCATTTTCAGGAAAAAACCTTGTCCGTCATCCATCCCGGTCACCTCCCCGGTGTAGGGATCAATAAAACCCGCGGCCTTTTTCCCCGGTAATACCAGTTGATAAGTTCGTCTCGGGTCAGACGATACCCGAATACCGTTTATTCGAACCGAATCGGGTAATTGTTGGCGCGCCGATTCTATCAAGGCGGCAGGCGAGAGAGGTTCCCCTTTTACTTCCTTTACAAAATAACGGGAAGGGTAGCCTAATTCTAATATCTCTGTCTCAAAGACGAGAATCGCCCCGGTCAGGCAGACAATCGCAATAATAATGCCAAAAGGTATCGATAGCCATAAATGTACTTTCGCAAAGAATTTTCTCATTTTCCGAATAATTGTTTAATCCCGTCATATATACCCGGAACCGCTACCGTTCCATGGTTCTCGTCGGGAAATGATTTACTAAAGAAACGCAGGTTCTCCGCTTGCGGTAAAAGCTCCGAAAGAAGATAACTCACTTTGTCAAGATGAATGTCCACCCGGTCCGTCCTTTTTTTAGACGCGACACCGATATACAGGCTTTTCCCTTTAAAATCCCGGCCTGCAACCAAAGCCTCCGCCTCCCGGACCAACCGCCCCTGATCCCACCACAAACTAGGGTCGACCGCTAGATAGGTATCAAATAATTCCGTATGACGAAGAAACGTATTCAAGGTGAAAAGCCCCGCATACGAATGACCGATAAGCATATTCCAGCCGTTCGTGCGATAGGCACTATCGATAGCAGGGCGAAGTTCTTCCGTAAGAAACTTACTGAAAGCCTCACTTCCCCCTCCTTGCGGAATCGCATCTATGGAGATTTTACCATCCCGTCCGGCGGCTGAAGCGGTAGGCGTAAAATCACGTGTCCGATCCGTATTTAATACCCCGACAATAATACAGGGAGGTAGATATTTACCTCTACCGGATGCCAACGTTTTCCTTATGCCTACCAGCGAATGAAAGAAAGAATCTCCATCTAGCAGGTAAACAACCGGATAGCGTTGTTTCGTATCCATATTATAATGCTCCGGCAGGTGTATCCAATAACTCCGGTCTTCTTGCAATACGGTAGAGTACAAAACCAGTTCCTTTCCTATACAAATATCCTCCTGGCTCCGCAGGGTTAGCGGGAGCAGGAGGAATATTAAAAGAATGTGAGTCCGACTCATACTTGCTTATTACTCTTGAGCGGCAGTCAATTTACCTACACCACTGATTTGCTCTGCCTCAACGGTAAGACCTTTTGTTGCGGTAGCTGTCTTCGGATCGATACGATACACGGCAGGTTGACTTCCATCGGTAGTCGTAACCGCCATATAAGCGATACCATCCTCCGAGAACGGAGTATTGCCAAATCCGGAAATAACATCCGTGGAAGGCAGCCCCTTCACGTAAGTAAGACTCTTATCCTCTCCTTTATAAATAGCCAACTCTTTCGCGGCGAATCCGGATTCAGTCAACGGACGATCATACATCAACAACAAGAAATAATCTTCCGTGATATGCCAACAACGCAAGAATGCCTTACCACCCGTCTGTGCCTCCAAATTACAATAATAATCAGGATCAAACCCCTCCGCGTTAGCCTTAATACGAACTACACCGGCCGGCAAAGTCGTTTTCTGTACCTCCGCGGTCATCGTCTTGGCATAGCTGGGCGAGAACACATACACATCGCCGTTGTCTGCCGTCCAAATGGTCTGGTAGTATTGAGAACGGTTACGTCCGCAAGCATAACTGATCTTATCCGTCTTTATCAGTTTCGGGTTCTCGAATTTCTCGTTCGCATAAATAGCGACCCAAGCCTCGTTCGGATATTGCGTCCATTGCAATTCCCCTTTTTCGTAAGCGCCACTACCGCTTCCTCCGGATTCAGTCTTTACCAGCTCCGGGTATTTAACATATTTACCTCCCTCCGCTTTCACGCCGTACTTACTCAATCCCATCGGGATAGCCGCGGAATAGATCCGGCCGTTCGCTTGGAGAATACCCGCTAACGTAACAAACTCGCCATTTCCCAAATAATTCTCCGACAAGATCGTATTCGTGTTTGTCGTAAACGTCTCTTTGGCCACATCCAGATAAGAGAGCAAGAAACCTTTAGGCAGATAACCATTCTCGTCCGCATATTCCTCACCCAGATCACCGGTAGAAGATGTAATGATATAGTCACCGTAGATACCATAAGAAGTAAACCGCTTGATCTCGTAAGTATTATCACGCTCCTTAACCTTGCCTTCCGTATTCAGTACGTATGAAGAAGTAACACCGGCATTTCCTTGATTGTAAACCAAACGATACAAATATTTATCCTTATAGAAGATCCATTGCGTACCGCTTTCCGTAGTGAGTCCGTTGTTTTTAGCGGAGATAGAGCCATCACCCAGCGTATCGGCTGTCAACAAGTAATTCGCGTCACCGACAGAAGCGGCAACTACATAGCTCGAAACCGCCTCCGAGGTCGATCCTCCGCCATTTCCATTCCCGTTGCCTCCGTTATCCGGGTTTACAGGATCGTCGTCACTACAAGAAGTAAATACCCCCCCAACCAATAACGCGGCGGCAAGACCTGTCATTAAATAATTCTTCTTCATGTTGTTTTAATCTATTATGTTTTGAATTAATTATTGATAAATAAAAGATAGTCACACTTTAAATTAATTACCGAAATAAACCCTCACCTTACCATAGAAAGCCCTGCCAGCCTTCTGCAAGCTGAAGTTATCGTATAATTTCTCGTTCGTGAGATTCCTGCACTCGAAAGAGATATTGTAACGCCCGTTCTGTATACCATAAGAGAGTGTCAGGTTATGCGAGAATTGAGTTGGTACCACAAATTCGGATTCACTGCCTACTGCCTCCGAATACAGCGGGAAACTATGCATATATAAATTATCGTAAGTGACACTTAGCGTATTGCCTTTCTTCCACAAATTACGCCAGTAGAAGGTCACATCCGAGTTGGCAAACTGATAAGGAAGATTCGGCATACGTGCGCCATATGTCAAGCTCTCTTGGTTCGTCCCGCTGGTAACCGTCTTCACGTTATCCCTTACATTCATCTGCGTAAAGTTTCCTCCTACGCTTACCCAGTTAGCGAAACCGTAGCGAACCGAGATATTGTAACCCTTGGTCTCTACACGACCATGATTCACATAGGTAGCGCCATATTTACCGCCGCTCAAATCCGATATATTCCGTTGGATATAATCTTTCGTATTTCGGTAGATCAATCCGCCTTCCACATATACGGAATGCTTACCGAATGTCTCGTTGTAGCTTAAATTCAGATTCACGTTATCGCTGTTCTCCGGTCTCAAGGAAATATCGCCGGTCTCAAGGTCCTCATCGCCAAACATCTCCTCATTGGTCGGCAGGCGATAGGCTTTCTCATAGGACAATTTCGCTTGCAAGCTTTTCAAGATAAAGTAAGTTCCCGCGGCCCCATATCCCATCGCGCTTACCGAATTGGTCGTACGTATATAGTCATCTTGAGCCGAGGAAGTAGCGACAGGCCCCGCGATAAACTGGTTGTAATATTTACCGAACACAGACAAGTTCCAATGTTCCGTCGGCATCAAGCGATACGAAAGACCGCTGATATTTTTACGGGTTTCCTTCGGGATAGCGTTCGCTTCCGAGTCCTCGTTCAAAAGAGACTGATTCGAACGCCGGAACGCGTTGATCACGTGATTGAACGTGAACGTATGCGCCTTACCGATACGGTAGTTAGCTGTTAAGGTTCCGTTCCAGTTATTATTATCCGACCGGGTGTTCTGATAAGATTGCTCACCGGGCATCCGGAGCGGACGCATCTCGCCACGCCAATTATATTCATAGGAAGAGGTATCTACATTGTTCGTCATGTTCTTATTATAATTCGCCGTCAATACCACATCCAAGCCCCTAACGAAGAAATCACGCTTGCGATAGTCCAACGACGGCATGATCGAGTATCCCTTCCGATATTTGCCGCCAAACACCACTTCTTGGCGTACGCCCGTCTGTATATCTTTATACATATGTGAATAGGTAAACCCAAACATCAAACGATCCGCCCATTTCTTATCCACGAAACCTATTTTCCCGATAACAGCCTCGTTATGATACGTATCATGAAAACGCTTCACATGCTCGATCTTTTTCTTATTGATCGCTCCGGTCGTAAAGTCCTTCACCGGAGTATCCACATAGTAATTATTATCCGAATAATTATGGAAAACGTTGATCTCATACGTGAGTCCGCTCCGGAAAGTTTGTCCGAAGTTCACATAAGATTTATGCGTATTGAAAGACCCGTATGAATAAGAAGCATCCAAAAACCATTTGTTCCGGTTCTTCTTGGTGATGATATTGATAACACCTCCGATAGCGTCTGTTCCGAAACCCACCGGTACCACACCCTTATAGACCTCTATACGCTCGGCATAATTCACCGGAATGTTATTCAGTCCGAAAGAACTGCCGACACCTTCTTGCGGAACCCCATCGATAAAGATCTTGATATGCTTGCCGGTAAATCCATCCATCATCAGTTGCATATCCGAGCCGACACCGCCGGACTCCCGGATCTTCATTCCGGGCGCTTGAGCCAAGGCTTCACTCAAGTTCTGGGTTGAATTTTGCAAGGCTTTCGTATCGAGGGCCACGGCATTGAACGCAGAACGCTTGAGCCGGGTCACGCCATTAGAAACGACAACCACCTCATCCAACTCCGTAGCTTGAGGGCTGATTACCACATTCATCTTCGTCCGTTCCCCACGCATCAGTTTCACGGGTTTCTCTACCGTCTTATATCCGATAGCCGATACTACTAATGTATATTCTCCCGCGGGAGCTTGAAGATGATAGATACCTTCCTCATTCGTAGTCCCGCCGTAATTCGTACCTTTTAGATAAACGGTAGCGAAATCCACGGTTGTTTTTTCCGTGGACAGGACTTTACCCGATATCATTGTTTTATGTTGAGAAAAAGCCGAGATGGAAATAAGCAACAGTAAAAAGGAGAGGAAAAGCCCTCTGATTTTCTTCATCATCATTTAATCAATTATGTTATTTAAAACGTTGCAAAGTTACGATCAGAGACTACAGCCCCACAATACCTAAGAATGGGTAAAATCACATTAAAAATCCACGGAGGTATACCAAACAATCCCCTTATTCAGGTAATTGGATGTATGGAGTAAGTTCGTAAAATTGAGTTATGTCAAATTTTAAATCTATTTAAACCCAATCGCAAGTTTTTGAGAGACATTTTCTTAATAAACTTCAAAAAGGTTAACTATATTTGCGAGAAACAGATGTTTAATTTTAATTCTTTATCACCATGACAGACAGAAGAACATTTTTGAGAAACATTTCATTACTTACTTTAGGGGGCATAGCCAGCCAAAAAGTAATGGCTTCAAATCCCACCAGATCCATACCCGCCACGGATGCGATATCCTCGGCAACCGCCGGGAAAAAGATGGGATTGCAAACCTATTCGCTCGGACAGGAGTTACTGCAAGATATGCCTAACGGATTGAACCGATTGGCAAAAGCGGGATATACCGATCTGGAGATTTTCGGATATAGGGAAGACACTGGTAAATTCGGTGATTATAATCCTAAAAATACGACATTCATCGCCTCCAAGGATTATAAGAAAATGGTGGATGATGCCGGTTTGAGAATCAGTAGCTCACACCTGACCCCTTCTCTTCGTGAGTACACGAAAGAGAATATGCCCAAATTCGACGAGTTCTGGAAAAAGGCAACCGATATCCATGCCGAGCTAGGTGTTAGTTGTATGGTACAACCGAGTTTACCCCGTATCGAAAACGAGGATGACGCCAAAGTAGTATCGGAGATCTTCAACCGTGCCGGAGAGATCACGAAGAAAGCCGGAATCCTATGGGGTTACCATAATCATAGCAATGAGTTCAAACGGGTATTGAAAGCCGGCGAGAAACCGGAACAGAACCCGAATCCGTGGGCACCTCCTAAAGGTACTTATATCGAGGAGTTATTCCTAAAAAATACCGATCCGGATAAGGTTATGTTCGAGTTGGATGTATATTGGGCCGTTATGGGGCAGCAAGATCCCGTGGAATGGATGGAGAATTATCCGAATCGTTTTAAGTTATTGCACATCAAGGATCGTTGGATCATCGGTGATTCCGGTATGATGAATTTCCCGAATATATTCAAAAAAGCGTACGAGATCGGTATCCTCGGCTACTACGTGGAACTGGAAGGCGACAAGAAAGGCCGTACTCAGTTCGAGGGTGTAGAGAAGAGCGCCGCCTATTTGCAAGCCGCTCCGTTCGTTAAATAAAACATCCCGATTTATCCCATAAAAAAGGCAGTGTTTCCGCAGGGCGATCATACGCTTGGGAACACTGTCTTTTTGTTTATTTTGCCTTCAAAAAAACACGTACGTCTTTTTTCGGAAACACGTACGTGTTTTTCACGAAACACGTACATGTTTTTTCAAAGGGCATTACATGATTAAAAGCTCATCTTTACACCGGCAAAATAACTTCTCGGGCTAGCCGGGCCATAGATATAGGAGGAATCCCGGTTCTTACCTTGATCAAAGTCGGATTGGTAAGCGTTGAACAGATTCTGCACGCCTCCATTTACTTCTAGTTTCAGCTCTTTGTAAAGCGGGAACTCATACGCAAGCTTGATATTCATATCAAAGAAATCCGGAGTCTCCACCGCCTTATCCAAAGGTATATATCCCGCCAAGTGCTGCACCAACATACTTCCCGTATAAGTTCCCGACAGGGAAGCCGTGAAACGTTTGATAGGCGTAAGGGTAGCCGTAAAATAACCATAGGTATCCGGCGTACGGAACATCCTTGTCTCGGCTGGTACATTCTCGTCATCGCTCCATTTCTCGGCCTCTTTATAACGGCTTCGCTGGAAAGTAGCGCCCGCTTGCAAAGATAGCCATGAAGTTAGCACCGACTTCCCTTCCAAGGTTAATCCCATCACTTTCGCCCCGGAACCGTTACGACGTTCCTTAATCAGATTGCCTTGCTCATCTTTCCCGATATCTTCCAAGACAAACACATCACTTAAGCTGGTGTAAAAACCTTCCACCAAGAAGTTCAACTGGATACCATTCTTAAAACGATGGTAAAAATCGACCGAAGCACTCAAGCTCCGCGATTTCTCCTCGGATAAATCTTTCGCACGTTGGATCATAGCGACCTCTCCGCCGACCGCCGAGATATGCATATCCTCATCGAACGCTTGCGGGGCACGGAAACCACTGGAATAACTAGCCCGGATATTGATATCTTCCGTCGGGTTAAAACGGATATTCGCACGAGGGCTGAATATTATATGATCCATCATATTATGTTTATCCAAACGACCGCCAATCAAGAAGCTCCATCGCTTATTTTTCCACTCATTCTGCAAAAATGCGCTCTCGATATGCACCTTCTGATTCGTAAAGCGATTATACCCGATCATCTCGTCTTTCAAATGATCGAAACTATACTCCAAACCGGCAGTCAAATCCGATGGCATAAATAAGAATTTATCAAAACTATAAGCATATTGCGTACCGGCCATAACCGTCAGGTCCGTAGTCTTGCCGTAAGCGTTCGGATCTTGATTCGTCCCGTAATAACTATCCCGGTCTGTATTCTGGGCAGAAGTGAAAACACTCCATTTATGTTTGTAATCCTTGGAGAAAAGATCGAATTTCAGACCTCCTCCATCAATCGAATGCTCCAACTGTTCGGCGATATCCGCTTCATGAGGTGGACGATCCAACAGATTTCCTCCCCTGCGGTATTCATTCATATGATGATACTCGAATGTCAATTTACTATAAGTACTCGTTTTCAGGTACGAACGGAAACCAACCGTTTGATTCTTCAATTTAGGCAACTCCGTAAAACCATCTCCATCCTGATCAAAACCGGAACGATGACGGTTCTGGCCAAAAAGATATAAGCCCGCTTTCCCATTTTCCGATACCAAAGAGGCATTTAGGGTCGTATTATTATCGAAAGCGGATGTCCCACCGATCGAGGTTAACGTATGCGACAATTCCCCGGAATTTCTCAAGGGCTCCTTCGTGATGATATTAATTGTCCCGGCGATAGCGGACGAGCCGAACAGTGCCGATCCCCCTCCTCGCATCACCTCTACCCGCTCGATCATATTCGCCGGTATTTGCTCAAGCCCATATACGCCGGATAAAGCGCTGAATATGGGACGTGAATCAATCAGTATTTGGGTATAAGGTCCGTCTAATCCATTGATCCGGACTTGCTGGAAACCGCAATTCTGGCAATTCGTCTCTACCCGTACACCCGGTTGGAAATTTAGTCCCTGTGCCAAATTCACCGCATTAGTCGTAGTAAAAACCTTCGCATCCAATACATTCACTAATGTGGGAGCCAACCGGCGGGAAGTTTCCGCACGATTCGCAGATACCACCACGCCATCCAAGGCGATCTGGTCTTCTTCCAGTTCTACATTAATCTCTAAGGTTTTTCCTTTCTTTAGGGTCACTTCTTTAGAGACAGTCTTATACCCGAGCGCTTTATATTCTAGCGTAAATTTACCTTCCGGCAGATTCTTCAGGAAATAATGTCCCGAGTTATCGGTGGTCGTACCGATCGTGGTACCTTTTAACAATACGTTGATAAAGGGAAGATGTTCCCCTGTTTTCTTATCCAATACATGTCCGAAAACATTTGCGTCTGAGTCGTTTAGACGGTTCTCTCCCATGGCCTGAGCTACCGTTAGGGCACAGCACAGGCATAGTATAAAGATGAAAAATTTATTCATTTTAATTTATTCTGATAAGTAATACAATGTTATTAATCTCACAATATCAGAATATGGGAGGAGCACGAAGCGTACGTCTTCCCCGGAAGGGAACGATATAGTCCGGATAGACCGGAGCGAAAGATAAGTTACGGATAAAGGAATAAAAAGCCGCCAGCAGAATAGCGACGAAAGCCGCACCTGTTATCTGCAAGACAGATAACTGATGAAGCAACTGAAACTCGGCGTAGCCATGTTCATGGTCCGGACGACCATCGTCCGTTTTATGAAACGGGTGAGAATGGACGATCGTTACCCCGTTGACAATATGAACGTGAGTAAACGCAATAATACATCCCAAATAGGCTATGAACAGCGCAGGGAGTAATATCCTCAGATATTTTCTTAATCTATCCATCTCTTTTCTCTCGATCGCAAATATAGTAATATAACCGATAAAAAAGATACGCTGTTCAAAAATTACCTATTTGTAGGTACTTTCCTCAATCAAGTACGCCACGTACCCGATCTTCAAAGGCCGAAAGGGCCGCTTTGGCTCCTTCTCCCATAGAAATAATGATTTGCTTAAAGGGTACGGTGGAAACGTCGCCCGCTGCATAAATACCCGGGACATTCGTCCGGCAATGTGCGTCAATCACGATCTCACCGGGACGATTTGTTTCGACAATCTCCTTAAAGACACCACTATTAGCGGCTAAGCCGATTTGAACAAAAATACCGTCTAAATGAATAACACGCTCTTCCCCTGTCTTACGATCCTTTGTACGGATACCGGTTACCTTGTCGCCATTTCCAACCACCTCGGTTGTTTGTGAACTAACAAAGATCTCGACATTCGGCAAACTCTTCGCTTTCTCTTGCAAGACTTGATCCGCTTTTAACTCATCCATAAACTCCAAAACGGTTACTTTCGAACAGATCCCCGCCAAATCAATAGCCGCCTCGATACCGGAATTTCCACCGCCAACCACGGCAACATGTTTTCCCTTATAAAACGGACCGTCGCAATGAGGACAAAAAGCCACTCCACGCCCTATATACTCTGCCTCACCCGGTACATTCAATTTACGCCAGCTAGCGCCCGTAGCGACAATAACCGCCGGAGCCTTGAATATCTCACCTCCAGCCGTAGATAAAACCTTCTCGTTTCCTTCTATCGTTACCTTCTCTATACGACGATGCTCCAGCAGGTCAATCGGATATTGCCGCATATGCAAGCGCAGATTGTCAGCCAACTGGGTACCTGTTGTCTCCGGAACTGAAATCAGATTCTCAATTCCTACCGTCTCCTTCACCTGCCCGCCGATACGCTCCGCCACGACAGCGACACTCAGCCCCTTTCGTGCGGAATAAATAGCGGCAGAAGCACCAGCCGGACCCCCACCGACCACAACCACGTCATATCGTTTTACCGTCTTCTCCGTTAGGCTCTCATTGATTCCATACTGAGCTTCCAGCTTCGATAACAATTCTCCGAATTCCCCACGTCCTACATGGATCAGTTTTCCATCCGCAAAGACAGAGGGGACGCCTTGTATCTTCAAGGCATCAACTTCCGCTTGATTGATAGCCCCATCTACCATCTCATGATGGATCTGAGGATTTAAAGTCGTCATAGCGTTTAATGCCTGTACCACATCCGGGCAATTCGTACAAGTCAAAGAGACATAGGTCGTCAGATGTATCGGGCCATTCAAGGCTTTAACACGATTACAAATGCTCTCGTCCGGAAAATTCTTGCCTTTCCCATCTGAATTCAAGATCGCCAACAGTAAGGAAGTAAACTCGTGTCCATTAGGTACTCCACGAAACTTAATCCCCGTTTTCGCTCCATCCTTTAACAAAATGAATTCCAATCCCTCCCCATCAGATACTTGCATAGATATTTTATCCGAACAAGAGGCAACATCACCTAATAAATCCAACAATTCCTGTCTACTTTCATACGCAGGAGAGATCGATATATCAAAGGTATAATTCGCATTTAACCCTGCGAATATACCTTTCAATTGTTCTTTTAATGTTGATTCTAACACGATCTATACTCTTAATTATTTAGATTTTCCCTACCAAGTCAATGCTAGGTTTCAAGGTAGCCTCCCCTTTCTTCCATTTAGCGGGACAAACCTCACCATCATGTGAAGCGACAAACTGAGCGGCTTCAACTTTACGAAGTAACTCGGAAGCGTCACGACCGATATTGTTATCATGAATCTCGGCCACTTTGATCTTTCCTTCCGGATTTACCAAGAAAGTGCCACGGTATGCCATACCCTCTTCCTCAATCATCACACCAAACGCACGACTCAGTGCTCCAGTGGGATCCGCCAACATCGGATATTGGATCTTACGGATAGTCTCGGAAGCGTCATGCCAAGCTTTATGTACAAAATGAGAGTCTGTACTTACAGAGTAAATTTCTACTCCCATTGATTTAAACTGCTCATACTTCTCAGCCATATCGACCAACTCTGTTGGACAAACAAATGTAAAATCGGCCGGGTAGAAGAAAAAGATAGCCCACTTACCCAAGACGTCCTCGTTGGTTACAGTCTTGAAATTACCATTTTGAAAAGCTTGTACTTTAAACTCCGGAAGTTGAGAATTAATAATCGGTTCCATACTTGTTCCTATTTTTAAATGAATACTATTTGTTTTTATTTCCGATACAAAAATATAACATATTTATTCATTAAAACAATTTTTCTAATCGATATATTTTATGAGGTTATAGATAATACTTTATCAATCAATAAAAAGGGCCTATCCTCACGGATAAGCCCTTCAATATCTTGGGTTTTGGATTACTACATAATTAGCGATTATAATTTACTTTATATACTTAATTGATTCTTTTGTATCCGTATACGGCACGGTCTCCCAATTCCTCCTCGATACGAAGCAGCTGGTTATATTTAGCCATACGGTCCGAACGACTTAATGATCCCGTCTTGATCTGTCCGCTATTGGTAGCGACAGCGATATCGGCGATCGTAGCGTCTTCCGTCTCACCGGAACGGTGTGAAGTAACGGTCGTGTATCCATGACGGTGAGCCATCTCGATAGCGTTCAGTGTCTCCGTCAAGGAACCGATCTGATTTACCTTGATCAAGATTGAGTTACCGCAACCTTCTTTAATACCCCTTGAAAGGAACTCTACATTTGTCACGAACAAATCATCTCCGACTAATTGGCAATGGTTACCAATACGATCTGTCAGTTTCTTCCAACCAGCCCAATCATTCTCACTCATACCATCCTCAATGGAATCGATCGGGTATTCGTTGATCAGCTTTTCCAGATAATCCACTTGTTCGTCGGAAGTACGTTTCACTCCTTTTTCTCCTTCAAACTTCGTGTAATCGTAGATTCCATCCTTATAAAACTCAGAAGAAGCGCAATCCATACCGATCATCACATCCTTGCCCGGTTCATAACCAGCCGCCTTGATAGCGGCGATAATTGAGTTCAAGGCATCTTCCGTACCTTCCAAATTCGGGGCGAAACCACCCTCATCACCAACAGCGGTACTTAACCCACGATCGTGCAATACCTTTTTCAACGCATGGAATACCTCAGCGCCCATACGTAAGCCTTCCTTGAAAGAAGCGGCACCTACCGGACGAATCATAAACTCTTGGAAAGCGATCGGAGCGTCGCTATGCGAACCGCCATTGATTATATTCATCATCGGAACAGGCATCACGTAGGTATTCGTTCCACCAATATATCTATATAAAGGAATATCCAAATAATTTGCGGCAGCTTTCGCTACAGCTAAAGAAACGCCAAGGATAGCGTTCGCACCTAGTTTCGATTTAGTTTTCGTACCGTCCAAAGCCAACATCGCATGATCGATACCTATCTGATCCAAGGCAGACATCCCCTTCAATGCCGGAGCGATAATCGTATTGATATTCTCAACCGCTTTCAATACGCCTTTACCACCATAACGCTTCTTATCGCCATCACGCAACTCCAAAGCCTCGTTCTCGCCGGTGGACGCACCGGAAGGCACAGACGCACGGCCCATAACGCCGGACTCTAGTAAAATATCAACCTCTACTGTCGGGTTACCTCTTGAATCTAGGATCTCACGTCCTGTAATCTTTTCTATTTTCATTGCTTCTACGTTTTTTAAACTGACGCAAATATAGATGGATTACTTGAACCGTGAAATCACCACAAATTGCTATTTTCACCTCAATAATACCTGAATGTAGGTAGAGACTACAACACTCCCGCCCGCACCCGGCTCAAAGATTCGGGTGTCATCAATAAATACGAGGCGATATGATTGACAGAAGCACGTTTCGCTGCTTCCGGATATTCCTGTTGAAAACGCAGATAACGTTTTCTTGCCGACTCAAAACGCCAAGAGTCCGCTTTCTCTTGCGAAAGCATCAAAGCCCACTCCAGTATTTTCTGGTACAATCTATTAATAGCTAAAGATGTTTTCAATAAATCGCTAAATTCCGAAAAAGAGATCCGGTGATAAACCGTCGGTTCCAATGCCTCGATTAATAAACGCGTCGGTTCTCTTTGGAATGTGCTGGCTATACAAATAACGATATTTCCCTCACAGGAGAAATGCTCGGTAATATCACGTTTATTCTTATAGTAAAACTGGCGTAATAATCCCGATTCCACATAATATAAATATTTAGATATTTGTCCGTTATCCAACAATAATTCTCCTTTCGCAGCCTTACTTGATTCTATGATCGAGGCCAGAGAATCCAAATCCGCATCGGGTAATGGATAAAAACGTTTGGATATCATTTCGGCTATTTCTTGTGGTGTCTTCATACTATTCATCATTTTCTGATCTATATCATTTTTTATCTCCTTACAAAAATAGATATTTGTTGCATATAACAAAACAAACACATATTAAATAGTCAAGGTTAGTCTAGGCAAAAAATTATTACTATCGTTTAAAAGCTAATCGGATTAGATTGTTTTCCCTGATTAGCTGTTGCATAATCGCAAGGCTTGATCGAGAGATCAGGCCTTGTTATTTTCTGGTTTGTAGCGAGAGAATATCGCTTTCGCATTATCTAAACGTTCTTTTGATAAGGGTTCCACCCCCTTTAACGGATAATCGAGACCTAATTGCTCATATTTATAGGTTCCCATCGTATGATAAGGCAATAATTCCACTTTGCGAACCACTTTATATGAACTGACATACCGAGCTAACGCCTCCAGCCACTCGTCATTATCCGTATATCCGGGGACAATAACATGGCGAATCCAAGTATCTATGCCACGTCTCTCCAATTCATCCAAGAACAGAAGCGTATTATCCTGCTTGACACCCGCCAGTAACGGATGTAAATCCGGGTTTAAGGTTTTGATGTCCAATAACACTAAGTCCGCATAATCCAAGACTTCCCAAGCTTTTGAGGTACATACGAAACCAGATGTGTCCAAAGCTGTGTGAAGACCTTGCTCTTGGCACAAACGGAAAAACTCTTTCAGAAACTCAGGTTGCAATAAAGGTTCCCCACCGGTAACAGTCACCCCCCCACGGGCGATAAAACTCTTATACCGTAAGACTTCCGTCAATAGCTCGCCGGGAGTCATCTGATATTTCACCTTCCCTTTCGGGTTCCAAGTATCCGGGTTATGGCAATACAGGCAACGCAACGGGCAGCCCTGCATAAAAACGACAAAGCGAATTCCGGGACCATCTACGGTCCCGAAACTCTCTAATGAATGTATCTTACCTTTTATCACTTACAGTGAATGGTTAATGGTTCTTGAAATAACATCCAACTGTTGTTCACGAGTCAGTTTCACGAAGTTTACCGCATATCCGGATACACGGATCGTAAGTTGCGGATATTTCTCAGGATGTTCCATAGCGTCGATCAACAAATCCTTATCAAATACGTTAACATTCAGATGCTGACCTCCATCCGGAGTAAAATAGCCATCCAATAAGCTAACCAGATTATTGATCTGCACTTCACGCTCCTTTCCCAACGTAGCCGGAGAAACAGCGAAAGTATAAGAGATACCGTCGTGCGCATGCTGGAATGGAAGCTTCGCTACCGAAGCTAGCGCAGCGATAGCACCTTTCGTATCACGACCGTTCATAGGGTTCGCGCCCGGAGCGAAAGGAGTTCCACCGATACGGCCATCCGGTGTCGTACCAGTCTTCTTACCATATACCACATTAGAGGTGATCGTAAGGATGGACTGCGTAGGTTTCGCATGGCGATAGGTCTCGTGCTGACGCAAATATTCCATGAACTTCTCGGTGATCTCTACAGCGATACTATCCGTACGATCGTCGTTATTACCGAAAGGAACATATTCGCCCTCACGTTCGAAATCAACCGCCAAGCCACGCTCGTCACGGATCACACGTACTTTCGTATCACGGATAGCAGCCAACGAATCGGCAACGATAGAAAGACCGGCGATACCTGTCGCACGGATACGCTCTACATCTCCATCGTGAAGCGACATCTCGAATGCCTCATATGCGTATTTATCATGCATATAATGGATTATCTTCAAGGCGTTCACATACACTTTCGCCAACCAGCGCATCATTTGCTCATACTTAGCCATCACCTCATCGTATTCCAGATACTCGCCGCGAACCGGCTCGAACATCGGGGCTACCTGTACGCCGCTGCGCTCATCCCGTCCTCCGTTGATCGCATATAATAAACATTTCGCCAAATTCGCACGGGCTCCGAAGAACTGCATCTGCTTACCGATCTTCATAGGAGAAACGCAACAAGCGATACCATAATCATCTCCATAATCCGGACGCATCAAATCGTCGTTCTCATATTGGATAGCCGATGTATCGATAGAGACCTTGGCACAGAAGCGTTTCCAGTTCTCGGGAGCGTTCTTAAACCACAGAACTGTCAAATTGGGTTCTGGTGCCGGACCTAGATTATATAATGTATGGAGATAACGATAGGAAGTTCTTGTTACCAAAGAACGGCCATCCACTCCTTGGCCGCCCAAGGACTCTGTTACCCAAACCGGATCACCGGAGAACAAATCATTGTATTCCGGCGTACGTAAGAAACGAACGATACGCAACTTGATGATCAGCTGGTCTACCAATTCTTGCGCCTCCTCTTCGGTCAACTTACCCTCACGGATGTCTTTCTCG
Organism: Parabacteroides sp. AF39-10AC; assembly: GCF_003635405.1. Lineage (NCBI taxonomy): Bacteria > Pseudomonadati > Bacteroidota > Bacteroidia > Bacteroidales > Tannerellaceae > Parabacteroides > Parabacteroides sp. AF39-10AC. Next base: position 58,346 of record NZ_QTLP01000008.1, read on the forward strand.
ATATAAATATCCAAAAACGTAGAAGTACGTCCGATAGACATCGCCGCGCCATCTTGGTCTTTTACCGCCGCCAGATAAGCTAAGTACACAAACTGAACCGCCTCACGAGCGTTTTGTGCCGGACGAGTCACATCAAAGCCATAGCTAGCGCACATTTTCTCGAACGCTTTCAAAGCCTTGATCTGTTCGGAAATCTCCTCACGGCTCTGGATGATCTCTTCCGTGATCTCTTGGATATCCAAACGATTCAAGAAACGCTTTTTCTCCTCGATCAAGATTGCCGTACCATATAAAGCGACACGACGATAGTCACCAATAATACGTCCTCTACCATACGCGTCGGGCAGACCGGTGATAATAGCCGAACGACGTGCGGCAATCATCTCTTCCGTATATGCGGAGAAAACGCCCTCGTTATGAGTTTTACGGTACTTCGTGAAGATCTCTTTCGTCATCGGGTCCAAATGATAACCATAAGCTTCCAAGCTATTCTCGACCATACGGATACCGCCCTTCGGGAAGATACCACGTTTCAGCGGAGCATCGGTTTGTAACCCAACGATAACCTCATTCTCCTTATCAATATAGCCCGGGCCATATACATCGATCCCTTGAGGTAATTTTGTCTCGGCGTCATAAACTCCCTTTTCCCTCTCGACCTTAAACATCTCGGTCAGCTTGTTCCAGACCTTACGGGTCTTCTCGGAAGAAGCGACTAAAAAGGAATCATCCCCTTCATAAGGCGTATAGTTACTCTGGATAAAATCTCTTACATTGATCTCTCTTTTCCAGGTCTCACCCTTAAAGTGATCCCAGCACTCATTCTCAAATTTCATAAACAATCTTATCTAATACCACATTTTTACCGCCGCAAAGGTAGGAGAATTATCGTCATATTTCTGTCACATATGCTACACCAGTTCTAAAATCCCTATAAATTGCGATAAAAAAGCTTCTCATCCTTCACTATTTTAAAAGAACATTACCAATAAATGGGGAGTCAGCCCTAAGGGCGAAGAGGCAACCATGCCCAAAAAGTAGATCCGACACCAAGTTTTGAAGTGAAGCCCACTTCTCCCCCTGCCGCTTCTACGATAGCTCTGGAGATCGTCAAGCCAAGTCCGGTACCCTGCGAGAACTCATTCAATTTCTCAAAACGGGTAAATACTTTGTCATGCAAATCATCCGGTATACCGATTCCCGTATCCTCAACATAGATACGAAGACCTTCCCTTTCAATACCATATCCCATTTTAATATATCCGGATTTGGTGCATTTTACCGCATTAGTGAGGAAATTCATCCATACTTGCTTAAGCCGGTTTCTATCCAGAAGTACCCAGCACTCCGAGTTGGGACCATCTAAACGTAACTCGACATTCGGATTTGTCATCTTCGCCTGAATCGTAACAAATAACTCATTACAAACCTTAGCCAGATTGAAATTCTCCTTCCTACGTTCAATTATGCCTGACTCTATCTTGGAAAGATCAAGGATATCGTTGATCAATCGCAATAACAACTCATTATTGGATTGGATGATATTTATATATTCTTTTTTTTCTTCCGGATCATCACAAGTTACCATTAACTCTGAAAAACCAACAATAGCGTTTAACGGGGTACGTATCTCGTGACTCATATTAGCGAGAAACGCAGACTTGAGACGATCCGAAAGTTCCGCTTTCTCCTTTAATTCCTTCAATTGCTGAATCATCTTCTCCCACTTCGTATTATTGATCGTAATACCGGTATAGCGAGTCACATGGCCTTCTTTATCTCTTTCAACCTGGATTCCAGTAACCAATAAGGTCTGCCACTCGTCATCCCATTTGGTTTTGGAACGATATTTAACGTTGAAATCTTTATCTATGCCCCGGAACATATGCTCCATATATTTCCGCACAAAAACCACATCATCCGGATGTGTAGCGTTCAAATAATCCTCGGGAGTGATTGTCTTTTCCGAATAAAAATCATTGATAGGATCATTAAAAGCACTGAATTTCAGGCTTTTTACATCAAAACCCCAATACGACATACCAACCGTCTTGAAAGAAAGCTCTATCTTGTAATTTCTTTCTTTAAGTTCCCGATTCAATTGCTGGATCTTAGGAATGTTTTGCCTGAATCCCGTATAGCGTATTATATCTCCATTTTCATCTTGATCGAAAGGGACACCCATAAAATCACAATACTGCCAAGTCTCATCATACTTGGTTTGTATGCGACAGGTAAAATTGATGGTGACATTCTTTCCAGCTATCAGGGATTGCATTGCGTCGTAAAAAACAGACCGGTCCTCGGGGTATATAACATCCATATACTCCGAAACGGTCAATAACCGATCTGAAACGTAATCGTTGATCGGATCATTATAAGATTCGAATTTCTGGGAATTTACATCAAAATCCCAATGAACAATATTACTGACTTTCATGGCCAGATCACGTTTTGCGATCAGATCCTGCGCTTTCTTGGCCATCTCCAGATTTTTCTTGCTTTCTTCCGTACGGAATTCCACCTCTTTCACGGAAGTCATATCATTTGCGAGTAATATATGTCCGATAAGATGTTTTTTTCTACTCCATATCGGGATAACTTTAACCCCATAGATCATCGTATCTTTATTATGGGAAGAATAATATGCATCCTTATTAACCCGATCAAAATCATACTCAAACTCCAAGGAAATATCTTCACCCGATTGTATCCGAGCTAAAAGTTCTGAATCAACAAATGGACTTTTGTAAAGATTGACTATATTCACCACCGATGTCCGGTCATCCACACCATACATCCTCAACGCATGGTCGTTTATACTACGCAGCACACCATGTGCGTCATAAATTTCAATACCCACCGGCAGACAAGCATATATACTCTCCGTAAATAAACGCTGTTCTTCTATTAATTTAGAAATTTCTTTCTCTATTATCACATCGTCATTTTCTTGAGAATTCTCTTCACATTGTTCCATCTGTCACTTACTTTATTTCGTATTATCATACGTCAGACATTCTAATTTATACGAAAGCCCTGCTTTTTGCAAAAGTAAACAAAAAAGTGAATTCTTTTCTGTTCGTTCATAAAGATATTATCTTTGCGCTGAAAACAAACACTAAATCTTAAATACATGAGATTCACAAGGCTTATTCTAGCGTTAACCAGTTTCCTTATATTGATCACGCAAACAGACCTATTTGCCTCAACCGTATTGCATAAAACTTCTATGGTTGATCTCTCAAATAACGCTATTATTTGCATGCATCAAGATCCGGATGGCTATTTGTGGATCGGGACTTACGACGGACTTAACTTATACAACGGAAAAGATACGTATGTATATCGTTTCGAATTAAATAACAAAAACTCTCTTTGTAGTAATATCATTCACAAAATATCCGACGCAGAACCCGGCTTTTTATGGATATCAACCTCTTTAGGTATCAATAAATTCTCACTAAAAGAACGGAAAGTCACCGAGTCTTTCCCCGGATACATGGAATGCGATCTATTGGCCTCCGATTCATCCGGCATCACGCTCGCTATTTGTAAGGAAAACAGAATCTCTTGCTACACCCCATCTAGCGATGGGTTCCGGGACCTGCCGAGAGAAGGAGTAGGCCCTCAAACCGTACGTACCTTATTCGCCGGGACGGACGGACATTTTTATTTATTATTAGCCTCGGGCATACTGAAAAAGTTGACTCCGGATTTCTCCGATACTACTTTTAATTTGCTATCGGAAGAACGCCAATTCCATAATAAACCGATCTTATCCGCATTTTACGAGAATAATCATATTTTCATAGTAGATACCGACAATAAATTATATCGACAGCATGTAGACGGAAAGGGGAAAGAATTCCTGTTCGATCTGCCTGAAATGACAAAACAATATGGTAACATCATCAAGATATGCACCTTCCAATCCAATGTGTATATCGTTTTCCGTAACGGCAATATTCTAGACCTAAGCCAACCGGAAAACACGATAAATATGGGCATCGGTATCTTTTGCCTAATGAACGATAAAAGGCAGGAGATTCTCTGGTTGGGAACAGACGGGCAAGGTATACGGATGTTTTATGACAAACCCGATCTTTTCGGCTCTATCTTACTCAAGGATTTACCGATTAATATACAGAACCCCATACGTTCTTTATATACAGACGATGATCAATCCCTTTGGCTCGGGACAAAAGGAGACGGTATTGTCCGGATACAAGCGTATGACACTTACCATAACAAAAAGATGATCCCACAAAGCGCTATCACGCATTTTACCACCGCCGACGGCCTATCCAGCAACCGTGTGTATTGCTTCCAAAAAAGCGAGTACCATCCATGTATCTGGATTGGCACGGAAGGCCCGGGACTGACCTATTATTCGTATAAAGAGAAACGAATAAAAACGATACCGCAACGAGAAGACACCACCCCTCTACGCTATGTCCACTCTATTTGCGAGGTAGATGATTCCACATTATGGCTAGCGACAACGGGTAACGGATTGCAAAAGGTTACCTTACATATAGATAAAGCCGTACCTACAATCGGGAAGGTACAAACCTTCCCGTTAAAAAACGGAAAGAACATCTGTAAAGAAATCCAATCGATGGTATATGACAACGACTCTACCCTGTTCCTCGGGAGCCGTGGCGGTTACGGAGTCATTCGTTTCAATATTTTCAATCAAGGATATGAATTCCTGCAAACCAACAATTTAAGAAACCCGGCCATTGGAGATGTGCTTTCCGTATGCCAGACCGAAGATTCCACGTTTTATGCAGGCGCCAGCTCCGGTCTCACCCGGATTAAATTCAGAGGGGGAAAGATGCGTTTACGCCAATTCGATAAAAGCGACGGGATCGTAAACGACATGATCCATGGTATCCATGAGGGGAACGATAGCTGTATCTGGCTTAGTACCAATAAAGGTCTCACCAAATATAATCCCCGGAACAACTTTTTCCATAATTATCATCAGCCTTACTTTAGCGTCACGGAATTCTCTGATGACGCTTATTGGAAATGCCCATACTCCGAGCGTTTATTCTTTGGAGGCATCAACGGATTAGTCTGGGTAAATAAACAAACGGAGCCGGAGCATACCTATCAACCCGAATTAAGTTTCTTCGAGTTGCAAATGGATAAACAAATCCTTCCATTATATAAGGACATCAGCCGGAACGGTGTAACGGTTCCGGCTGATGTGCAATCGTTAACGATTGCGTTCGTCGCTCCGGATTACATCAACGGGGAGAATTACGAGTATTCGTATCAGTTGGTCAACTATAATTCCTCTTGGGAAAAATTGCAAAAGACAAACAAGGTAACTTTCATGAACCTACCGTACGGGGAATATTTGCTGAAAGTCCGTTATCGCAACGATGTCATTGATTCGTCAGCAAAAGAATACACTCTACCTATCAAGGTATTACCTCCTATTTATCTAAGCTCGTTAGCCATTTTCACGTATCTTTTTATCGGTACAGTTTTGCTCATCATCGCCACCTATCGTATCCATCACCAAATACTAAAGAAACAGAAGCAGATCGCAGACAAGATCAAGGAGGAGCAAAAAGAGAAGCTATACGAGTCCAAGCTGAATTTCTTTACCCACATTACGCATGAGCTATGCACCCCGCTTACCTTGATCAATGGCGTGGAGAATTATATCCAAGCCTATGCCGCCACCTCAAAAGACAAGACATTAGAAAAATACACTTCAGTCCTCCGGGAAAATGTAGAGGAACTGAACGGACTTATCCAAGAAATCCTTGATTTCCGAAAAGCGGAAGACGCAGGATTCAGTCATACGCACATCCGGAGAGTATCCGTATCCTCTCTTTTGCGAACTCAATTCGAATGGTTTTACCCACTATCCGAGCAACACCAAATCCAATTCAAGATCGATGCTCCCAAAGAGCTTTATTGGAATACGGATTCCGTCTATTTCAAGAAGATCCTAGCAAATCTGATTTCCAACGCATTTAAGTATACGGAAGACGGGGGCACGGTTCGTATCTCCTTACATGAGGAGGAGAACTTCCTCGTCCTTAAAGTTTACAACACCGGCAAAGGAATCGAGGAGGCAGACATGCAAAATATTTTCGACCGATATCGTATCCTTGGCACGATGGATAACGATGATAACAGGCAAAATACGACACGGAATGGCCTCGGCTTATTTATCTGTCACAGCCTCGTACAATCCTTAGGTGGTAAAATCGACATAGAGAGTGAGGTCGGCCAATATGCTGAATTTACAGTTACCTTACCTTTTGGCATCGTAGAGGAGACCTCAGACAACACGATAGACGAAGAGATTCCCGTATCGCTTCCTTCCCCAAACACGGATATACAAGAGCCGCAAATCTCACATACGGCACAAAAAGAGACGGAAGATAAACCGATGATACTCGTTATCGACGATCATAAAGACATCGTCTGGTTAATCACGGAAACCCTCTCTTCCGAATATCAGGTTCAAGAAGCTTATAATGCGGAAAAGGCTCTGGAATTCCTCAAACAATACACTCCGTCCCTTATCATCACCGATATCATGATGCCTAATATGGACGGATTAGAATTGATCTCGCTTATCAAAGAAAATAAATATACCCGCCATATCCCGCTTATTATCATCTCTGCTAAAATATCAGACCAAGAGCAAGCGGCAGGACTTAATATCGGAGCGGATGCCTATCTAACCAAGCCTTTCTCGCCAACAGTTCTCCTATCCGTCGTGAATCGATTGATGACTAACCAAAGAGAATTAAAAGAGTATTTCTATTCTCCGGAAAGTGCTTATCAATATACGGAAGGGCAATTATTACATCAAGAAGACAAGGAATTCCTTGACACCGTAACCTCTATCATCAAAGAAAATGTCAGCAAGGAAGGACTCGGTCCCGAGCTGGTAGCGGACGCATTGAATATAAACACTCGCATCTTATATCGTCGTTTCAAGAAAATATCTACTATGACGCCGAGTGATTTTATAAAGGATTATAGGTTAAACTATGCAGCGCAATTACTCGTGAATACCAACATGAGCGTTCAGGAAATTATTTATAATGTAGGAATTTCTAACAAATCATACTTCTATAGGGAATTTGCCCGTAAATATAACATGACACCTAAGGAATACCGCACAAAAGAGGCATAAATCATTGATTCCTAAATAGTGTCATAATCTACCAAAAGAGTATCATAATCTGCTATATGCATTTCATGACACTTCTTTGGCATTTCAAAGCACTCTTCAATTCGTTAAGACCTATTAATATTGCTGTCGAATAGCAAAGCAAACCGCTTGTGTGTATTCTTCCTTCGGGAAGCACATTATTAACTTTTAATTTAATGTTTTTATGGAAAAAAAGAGTGAAGGTAAGACGAGGAAATGCCTGACTTTATTAGGTGGACGAACCTCTTTGTTACTTTGTTTATCTTTAATGTTTCAGTCCTCTTATGCGGCCGGAGATTCTACTGTTCCTGAAATGGGAAACATGGAGATTCATCAGATCGCACAGCAAAGTTCAACCATTAAAGGTGTAGTAAAAGACCAAAAGGGTGAACCTCTGATTGGCGTTAGTATTGTTGTGAAAGGAACCACGAACGGAACAGCTTCGGACTTTGACGGAAATTTCACCTTGGATGTGCCGGATAACAGCACATTGGTATTTTCCTTCATCGGCTTCAAACCCCAAGAAGTTCGTTATACCGGGCAAAAAACATTGAACATAGTCTTAGCTGAAGACTCTGAGACACTAGACGAGGTAGTAGTCGTTGGCTACGGTTCCCAAAAGAAAGGTGAGATCACCTCATCCGTTACCAGCGTGAAAGCATCCGACTTTAACAAGGCACCGGTAGTGAACCCGATGCAATTGGTGGAAGGACGTGTAGCTGGTCTGACTGTATCACGTGGTAGCACCGACCCTAATGGCGAGGTAAAAGTACAGATGCGTGGTGCCTCATCTCTGAAAGGTAGCAATGAGCCTCTCGTTATTATTGACGGTATGCCGGGTAATATGACTTCTTTGAACGCTATCGCACCCGAGGATATCGAGGCGATCGACGTATTGAAAGACGGTTCCGCAGCCGCTATCTACGGAACCCGGGGTAATAACGGTGTGATCATCGTCTCCACGAGACGTCCGCAAGCCGGAACTACTCAAGTGGATTACTCAGGATATATCATGCACGAGGCGGTTTATAAACGACCGGAAATCTTAAATGGAGACGAGTTCGTCGCTTATGGCAAAGAAACTAACAACGCCAATATCCGCGACTTTGGTGGACGGGATAACCATTACGACGCTTTATTGAATAAGAGTAATTTCACCCATGTACACAACTTGACCGCTACAGGTGGTAATGGTAAGACAAACTATCGCGCTTCTTTAAATTACAAAAAGAATGATGGTATGATCCGTAACACCAGCCGTGAAACGATCAATGGCTCTATCGCCGTGAACCACCGTGCGTTTGATGATAAACTACAGCTTTCTTTCAATCTAGCAAACTCTTTCGTGAAAGTGGACGCAGTTTCCGATGATGTGGATAAGGTAGGAGATATCCCTAATTACGGCATATTATACCAGGCTATCCGTATCAACCCGACGATGCCTATTTATAAGGAAGACGGCTCCTTCTGGGAAACTTACAGCGGTTACGAAGATTTCAACCCGGTAGCCCGCATATACCAGCGTACCAAGAAAAAGGAATTCAAGAATTTATTGGCGAACTTCAAGGCTCAATATGAGATTATCCCCGGTTTGACAGCCGCCGCTTTCTTCGCTATGGAGAAGAACGATGCGTTAACTAACGATTATAGTATGCGTGAGGAATATAGCCAACATAAAGACGGTACAAACGGACGCGCCAAAAAAGAATATTATCAGAATACCAACCGTACCACTGAATGGACAGCAAACTACAATACTTCCATCAACGGCGTACACAATATTACCGGTTTGCTGGGATACAGTTACCAAGATTTTGAATACGAGCAATTCAGCGCCGAGAACAAGAACTTCTTGACGGACGTATTCGGTACCAATAACCTAGAAGCCGGCGGTTACCTAAAAGATGGTAAGGCCGAGATGAAGAGTAAAAAAGAGACCAGCAAACTGATCGCCTTCTTCGCCCGCGCCAACTATAATTACGACGGTAAATACATGGCCAGCGCCTCTATCCGCCGTGAAGGTTCCACGAAGTTCGGAGCGAACAACAAATGGGCTTGGTTCCCCTCTGTCAGCGCAGGCTGGATGATCTCTCGTGAGGACTTCATGGAGAGCCAAGAAGTGTTCGACGTATTGAAATTCCGTGCCGGTTTCGGTATCACGGGTAGTTTGCCTACCGATCCGTATATGTCTCTCGCTACCTACGGTACAGGCGCTGGAGCTTGGAACGCTTACACCGGTTCATGGCTAACCGCCACTTACGGTCCGAATATCAACCCGAATCCAGATTTGAAATGGGAGAAGAATGAATCCTTGAACGTAGGTTTCGACTTCGGCTTGCTAGGTGGACGCCTAAATGGTACGATCGATTGGTATAGTCGTACGACTCGCGACTTGATCAGTAGCTACAATGCCCAACAGCCATCTTTGATCTACAACACGATCACCACCAACGTAGGCACGATGAGAAATAGAGGTATAGAATTAGCATTAAACGCAGAGGTCGTAAAGACTAAGGATTTCTCTTACACGGCTAATTTCACGTTCTCATACGAGAATAATAAATTGACATCTTTGTCTAACGACGTGTACAAATCTTCTTACGAGGATCAATATGACCTGCCCTCTCCGGGCAACCCGGGCAAGGCTTACCGCCTACAAGAAGGACAGCCGATCGCATCATTCTTCGGTTATGTATGCGATGGCATCAACCCGGACGGAACTTGGAATCTTCGCGACATAGACGGAAAGGAAGGTCTGTCTGACGCTGACCGTACCTTTATCGGTAACGGTTTGCCGAAATTCAAGGCTGGTTTGCAGAACACGTTTACCTATAAGAACTTTGACTTCAGCTTCTTCCTGCGCGGTATGTTTGATTATGACGTATTGAACGAGGGTGCTATTTATTTCGGAACGACTGTCAATATCGATCAGTCTGGCACAAACGTATATAAGGATGCCTTGAAGAACAAGGTAACAGAGCAACCATTGTTCTCTTCTTATTATCTAGAGAAAGGGAACTTCTTGAAGATCGATAACGTGACACTAGGTTATACATTCAACTTCAAAAATAATAAATATGTGCGCAACTTACGTATTTATGGTAATGTCACCAATCTTGCGACTATTACAGGATACTCAGGTTTAACCCCTGACGTAAACGTAACAGGACTACAAGCAGGTATAGAGAAGCGCGGATCTTATCCCACCACCCGTACCTTCACGTTTGGCGTTAATTTTGGATTCTAATTAAGTAACAATAGATTTAAGACAATACAATGAAAGCTTTAAAAAATATATGCGCAATTTCATTATTGCTGGGAGCTACCGCATTTACCTCTTGTACGGACCTGACAGAGGAAATACATAGCTCGGTAATCGCTGAAAATTATTACAACAATGCAGGCGAGGTAATGGCCGCCATGATGCGTCCATGGGGGCACTTCTGTGGAACCATGCAAGTAGCCCAATCGCCTTGGTCATGTAACGAGTTATCTTCCGACTGTGCCGCATGGCCTCAAAAAGGTCGCCACGGCTATGACAATGGAGACTGGATTCGCTTACACCGCCATCAATGGATTCCTACGGATGGTCAAGTAGTGGATGCTTGGAAAAAATTATTTGAAGGTATCGGATATGCTAACAACTTCCTTACAGATACAGAGAATATAGATTTTGAAGCACTCCAAGTTCCAATGTCTAAAGCACAAGCACAATCGGAGATGCGTGTATATCGCGCTTACTGTTATTGGTATGTGATGGATATGTTCGGTACGGCTCCAATTTGCGAGAAAATCGGTGAAATCAATCCTTCCTCCAAATCTCGCGCAGAGTTATTCGCTTGGATCGAAAAAGAGTTAAACGAGAGTATTCCTTCTTTGTCAGAGAGTAAAACAGAGACCTACGGACGTGTATCCAAATGGGGGGCTTACGCATTACTGGCTCGTCTCTATTTGAATGCGGAAATTTATACTGGACAAGCACGCTGGGATGATTGTATCGCTGCTTGCGATGAATTAGCTAAGGGAGGTTTCGCATTGGATAAGAAGTGGAACGACACTTTCCGTGCGGATAACGACAAGCGATCTACCGAGATTATCTGGTCAATCGTGTATGATGAAGTATATGCCAAAGGAATGGGCTGGTATCAACGTTGGTTGCATTACGCACACCAAACTGGCTGGGATTTGCAATCCGGTCCTTGGAACGGCTTGGTGACGCAACCTACCTTTTATGACTCATTCGCTGACAACGACTTGAGAAAAATTGAGGGTTTCTTGATCGGTAAGCAATATCCTCGCAAAGTAGATGAAAACGGTAATTACTACTACGACACGACCGCAGAGCCTTTGAAAGGTTCAGAGGAGTACAATGGGCAGGATTTGGTATTCGTAAACTACATTAAGTCCATGACCGAGGGCGAAGAAAACAGCGGTGCTCGCTCTATCAAGTATGAGATCCAACCGGGTACTACCGGCGATATGAACAACGACTGGGTGATGTTCCGTTATTCCGAGGTTATCTATAACAAAGCGGAGGCCTTGATGCGTAAGAACGGGGGCAAAGCAACGCAAGAAGTGGTAGATATGATCAACAGCGTTCGTCAACGTTCTTTCAAGGCAGAGGATTGGGAGAAAGCGAAATATACGACCGCTACTCTGACCATGGATGAGTTCTTGGCCGAAAAAGGTAGAGAGTTTGCTTTCGAAGGAATCCGCCGTACAGACTTGGTTCGTTTCAACAAGTTCGTAACCACTTCTTGGTGGGACAAGACTGCATCCAACGAACCAAAGCGTAATATCTTCCCTATTCCGCAAAGACAATTGGATGCTAACGCAAACTTATCTCCGAACGAGGCTAACTCATTGTTCTAAATATCAACTAAGTATAGTAGAAATCCATTATTAACAAATTAGCACTTGACAATGATAGAGGACTACTATACTTATTGATCTGAAAATATAAAAGGTTACCTTTGTCACTATCAAAGGTTATCCTTGGAACTATCAAAGGTGGCCTTTTATGTTTCATCCTTTTCTAACTAATTGATACGACATGATAAATCTCAAGAAATCGATGTGTTGCCTTTTTCTGGCAGCCAGCTCAACAGTAGCGATCGCACAGACTAATGTAGTTGATCTTGTAAACCCGATCATCGGGACAAATGGAATGGGACATACATTCCCGGGCGCTTGCGTACCCTTCGGACTCGTGCAACTCAGTCCGGATACGGATACCATACCGCACAACGTAGACGGTAAATACCAACCTCGCTCCTACGAGTATTGCGCCGGCTATCAACATAAGGATAGCAGCATCGTAGGTTTCAGCCACACCCACTTCAGCGGTACCGGCCACTCCGACCTAGGAGACATCTTGATTATGCCTACCACCGGAACGTTGAAGCTAAATCCCGGTACAGCCACGAATCCCGATGGCGGTTACCGTTCCCGCTTCTCGCATGACACCGAGATATCCCGTCCCGGATACTATGAGGTGATGCTCGCCGATTATGGCGTAAAGGCGCAACTAACCACTACCCAACGGGCCGGCATCCACAAATACACATACCCTACGAACAGTGAGAACCAACGCATTATCCTTGATATGATTCACGGGATCTATAACTATGACGGCAAAGTTCTTTGGACCAATATTCGCGTAGAGAACGATACGCTGGTAACCGGCTATCGTATTACAAACGGTTGGGCACGTACCAACTATACTTATTTCGCCATGTCTTTCTCCAAACCGATCACGCATTACGGATGCGAAGAGAAAGCGAAAGTTAATTATCGGGGCGGTTATGCCAAGTTCAATATGAAAGAGAACTTCCCGGATATCGGAGGACGTAAGATCGTCGCTTATTTTGATTTCGATCCGAAAATGTCTGATGAGTTGGAAGTGAAAGTCGCCCTTTCCGGAGTCAGCACCGAGGGAGCCTTAAAAAATCTACGTGCCGAGGCTTCCGGTGCGGACTTCAACCAATTAGCCGCCAAAGCCTCCGATACTTGGAATAAGGCGCTCTCCGTCATCGACGCGAAAGGAAGCGATGACCAATTGGCTATGCTTTACACCTCCTTGTATCACACGATGATCAATCCTTGCGTATACACAGACGTTGACGGTCAATACCGCGGACTCGACCATAATATCCATCAAGCGGACGGATTCACGAACTATACCGTATTCTCCGTATGGGATACGTATCGTGCCCTACATCCCCTGTTCAATATCATCAACCGACAAGTCAACACGGATATCGCCAAATCCATGTTGAAACATTGCGAGCAAAGCGTTCATCATGCCTTGCCGATCTGGAGCCATATGGCAAACGAGAACTGGTGCATGATCGGTTATCACTCCGTCTCTGTCTTGGCGGATGCTATCGCCAAAGGATTACCGATTGATAAAGACGCCGCGTTAAAAGCGATGATCAGCAGTTCTACGATTCCGTATTATGAGGGAACCAAAGAGTTTATGGAATTAGGTTATGTTCCTTTAGATCGCAACGGTAGCGCAGGCTCCTTGACTTTGGAGTATGCTTATGATGATTGGACAATCTATAATACAGCTTTATTAGCGGGAAACCGATCCGTGGCCGATACCTATAAAAAGCGTGCGTCCAATTACGCGAATGTATTCGATACCTCGATCGGATATGCCCGTCCCCGTTATACGAATGGTAAATTCAAAGAGGACTTCAGTTTGTTAAGCACGCACGGTGAAGGGTTTATCGAGGGAAATGCCTTGAATTATTCCTTCTATGTCCCTCAAGATGTCAATGGTATGATTCAGTTGATGGGAGGCGAGCAAGCATTCATCACTAAAATGGATTCCTTATTCACGATGCATCTTCCTGATGAGTTCTTTGCCGAGACCGAAGACGTAACCAAAGAAGGATTACTAGGAGGTTATGTACACGGCAACGAACCCAGCCATCACATCCCATTCTTATACACATGGACCAGCCAGCCTTGGAAAACCCAATACTGGCAACGTGAGATCATGAATAAGATGTATCGCAACAATATCGACGGCCTTTGCGGTAACGACGACTGCGGCCAGATGTCCGCTTGGTATATCCTTTCCGCCATGGGATTCTATCCGGTTTGCCCGGGTACGGATCAATACGTATTAGGCGCTCCCTACCTTCCATATATGAAGGTTCGCTTGGAGAATGGTAAGACTTTCGAGGTAAAAGCCGATAAAGTCAGCGACAAGAACCGTTATGTAAAAGCGGTAAAGCTAAACGGGAAACCCTATACCAAAGGATACATCACGCAGGATGACATCTTGAACGGCGGAACGCTCACTTTCGAGATGACTTCCAGCCCGAACAAAAAGCGATTGTTCAACGGAGAGGATCGTCCTTATTCACTGACAGATTAGCCTATTTTCACCTAAAAACAGATGAGACTTATGAGATATAAACAATTAATCAGCGGTGCTTTCCTGCTGTGGACTTGCATCGCTTGCTCCGGCAAAAAGGAACAGGCGGCTACCGTAGCGGAAGCTCCCCCTACTCCTTGGGATAATTATTACATCGGAAAGATTGATTTCGAGAATCTTTCCCCCGAGGCTAAGGGCTCGGCGATCTATGCCGCCGTTATCCCTGATCCGGAAGCTTATATTACCAAGCACGCCCGCAAGGTCGTAGAAACGCTTTATTTCACTCCGGAAGATAGTATCCCGGGCATCGAGGAGATCCACTATACATTAAAGGAATACGACGGGGTATCCGCGAAAGACGGAGCGCCCCCTTCCATCAGTATCGTATACAGCACGAAATGGATCGAGAAAAGTTTTGCCAATAACGACACCGCGAAAGTGGATTACGAGACCCGTGGCGTATTATACCATGAGCTGACGCATGGTTTCCAATTGGAGCCTCAAGGCATAGGTAGCTATGGGACTAATAAGACTTTCTGGGCCATGATAGAAGGTGTGGCGGATGCCGTAAGATACCTAAACGGCGGTTTTACCTTGGAAGATCGTCCCAAAGGCGGCCATTATATGGATGGTTACCGCACGACAGGCTTCTTCCTCGCATGGCTTACGCAAACCAAAAACCCGGATTTCCTGCGGAAGTTCAACCGAAGCACATTAGAAGTTATTCCTTGGTCGTTCGATGGTGGCGTGAAATACGCGCTCGGCAATGATTACGACATAGACTCCTTATGGAAAGAATATATGGCAACGATGGGAGATGAAGCGTAGCCCCGGCAAAGGCTACGACCAACGGCGGTAACACTCAACAAGTTACCGCCGTTCTTTTATAGTATCACTCCCGACCTTCCGCCAATAGGCATTATAAGGTCGCAACAATACCCATCGTAAGCTCCTTATACTGCCCATCCTAACAACCTTACAATGGGCATTGTTACATTATTCCCCTAAAACACCTTCCTTATTTGCATTTCCGTAAACATATATCTACTTTTGCGAAAAAGTAAATATGGAACTTTATACCCGAATCCTGTTGCCGAAAGCACGATTCTCTTTCTCGTATGAGGACCGGGTCGTGATGATGGGCTCCTGCTTCGCCGAGAATATCGGGCGGAAGCTGGAAGAGAATAAGTTCTCCGTAGATATAAACCCATTCGGTACTCTGTATAACCCGGCTTCCGTAGCGGAAGGATTGAGGATGCTGCTACGCCCGGAGCGTTTCACTCCCGGCGATTTATTCCAGCATGAGGGCATATACCATAGTTTTACCCATCATAGCCGTTTCTCCGCTCCCTCGGAAGAAGAATGCCTAGGCCATATAAACAGCCGCTTATCCGAATCCTCCGATTTCCTGCGAAAAGCGACCCGGTTGGTAATCACGTTGGGAACCGCTTTCGTCTACCGCCTCAAGAGCGACGGGCGAATCGTGTCGAATTGCCATAAGCTACCGGAAAAGATGTTCGACCGGCAACGATTATCCACGCAAGAGATCGTCGAGGACTGGAAACCTCTGTTACTAGCCCTTTGGGAACAAAATCCCGCCTTGAAAATCTTATTTACCGTAAGTCCGATCCGCCACTGGAAAGACGGGGCGCACGAGAACCAACTCAGCAAAGCTACCCTATTGCTAGCCACGGACGCCTTACAGAAAGATTATCCCGACCGAATCGCCTACTTCCCCGCTTATGAGATCCTTATGGACGAGCTCCGGGATTATCGTTTCTATGCGGACGATATGCTCCATCCCTCCCCATTGGCCATTGATTATATTTGGCAACGTTTTATCGAAAATTTCTTATCCACAGACACTTCGGCAATCCTTAAAGAATGGGGTGATATTCAAAAAGCTATTAACCATAAGCCCTTTCAACCGGATAGCGAGGCCTATAAGCGGTTTATACTTCAAACTTTGTTAAAGATGGAACGAATTAGCGAGAAAATTCCTTCCTTTGATATCAGAAAAGAGATCGAAATAGTAAAGTCTAAACTAAAATAAAAGAATGGAATACGCAATTAAAGAAATAGCAAGAGTTATCGGTGCTAAAACAAACCAATTGCTTGACGATACGGTCAGTTTGCTGTTGACAGATAGCCGTCGTCTCTCCTTCCCGGAAAAAAGCCTCTTCTTCGCCTTGAAAACCAAGACGAACGACGGACATAGATATATACAGGAACTCTATAAACTTCGTGTTCGCAACTTCGTGGTAAGCGATATGCTACCGGAGTTCGAGAGCATGAAGGATGCGAACTTCCTGATCGTAAAAGATACGTTACGGGCTTTACAAAAGCTGGCCACCCACCACAGGAAGCAATTCAATATCCCCGTGATCGGCATCACCGGTAGCAACGGAAAGACGATCGTAAAGGAATTCCTCTATCAACTGTTGCATAACGAGTTCAACATCGTACGTTCGCCCCGGAGCTACAACTCCCAGTTGGGGGTTCCTCTCTCGGTATGGCAGATGAGCGAGAAAAATACACTGGGCATCTTCGAGGCCGGTATCTCACAACCGGACGAGATGGAACGCCTGCAACCCATTATCGCCCCCACGATCGGTATCATCACGAATATCGGGGAGGCTCATCAAGAGAATTTCCTCTCCTCCAATCAGAAATGTATGGAGAAGCTGACGCTTTTCAATGATTGCGAAGCCATTATTTATGATGGGGATGATTTATTTATCGCCAATTGTATCGAATCGGCTTGCCTTTCCCATAAAGCGATCGCATGGAGCCGTACGGACTCCGAGGCTCCTTTGTTTATCGAGTCTATCGATAAGAAAGAGTTTGAGACGATCATTCACTGTACTTTACTGGGCTTCAACCGGGTCGTTACCATTCCGTTCACGGACGACGCTTCTATCGAGAACGTGATCCATTGTATGGCGGTTATGCTTTACCTAAAACCCACCAGCGTAAACGACGTAACAAAATTCTTGCATCTTGAGCCGGTGGCTATGCGATTGGACGTAAAGCAAGGTATCAACAATTGCCTGTTGATAAATGATACCTATAACTCGGATATCAACTCCTTGGATATCGCGCTCGATTTCCAACAAAGCCGCCGGGTAGGCAAGCAATTAAAGAGCACTTTAATCCTCTCCGATATCCTTCAATCGGGTACCTTGCCGAAATCTCTATATAAGAAGGTCGCCGATTTGGTTCGCCGTAAGAAGATAGATCGTATCATCGGTATCGGCCGCGACTTAAAGGAATATGCTTCCGTCTTCGAGATCGAGAAGGAGTTTTACACAACCACCGAGGAATTTATCAAGTCTCCTTCCTTCAAGAAATTCAAGGATGAGTTGATCTTGATTAAAGGTTCCCGCCATTTCCATTTCGAGCAGATCTCCGAGTTGTTGGAGAAGAAAGTGCATGAGACGATCCTAGAGGTAAATCTGGACGCGATCGTACACAACTTCAATCAGTATCGTTCCAAGCTAAAGCCGGAGACTAAGATGGTTTGTATGGTAAAAGCTTTTGGTTATGGAGCCGGCTCTTACGAGTTGGCGAAGACCCTTCAAGAACATCGTTGCGACTATCTGGCCGTGGCGGTAGCCGACGAGGGAGCCGAATTGCGTAAAGAAGGCATCTCGATCCCCATTATCGTCATGAATCCGGAATTCAGCAGTTTCAATGTCTTGTTCGAGAACCATCTGGAACCGGAAGTCTATAGCTTCCGCCTATTGGATGCCATGATCCGGGAGACCGAGCGCAGAGGGATCACCTCTTACCCTATCCATATCAAGATCGATACCGGCATGCATCGCCTAGGGTTTCAACCGGAGGATGTCCCGGCGATCTGTGAACGCTTGATAGCGCAATCCGGGGTTATCGCCCGTTCGGTCTTCTCTCATTTAGCCGGAAGCGACTCGTACGTCTTCGATGATTTTACCCATCAACAATTGGATAAATTCACCAAAGCCGCAGGGGAACTAGAAAGCGGGTTAGAGTATAAGGTAATCAAACATATCCTAAACTCTGCGGGAATCGAGCGTTTCGCCGCTTATCAAATGGATATGGTACGTTTAGGTATCGGTTTATATGGAGTAAGCGCATCCGGACAAAAAGGCTTACGGAATGTCAGCACCTTGAAGACAACGATCTTACAAATACAAAACGTACCCGCAGGGGATTCGATCGGTTATAGCCGTATGAGTTATGTGAAACGTGATTCCCGGATCGCTATCATCCCGATCGGATACGCCGACGGACTGGATCGCCACTTCAGCAACGGAGGTGGGGAAGTCTTGATCAATGGACAACGCTGTCCGATTATCGGCAACATCTGCATGGACGCTTGCATGATCGACGTCACCGACACGCATGCGCAAGAAGGCGACGCCGTAATTATTTTCGGCGACGAACTACCGGTGAGCGAACTTTCGGATAAACTGAAAACAATCCCTTATGAGATATTAACCTCTATCTCGCCTCGGGTAAAGAGGGTTTATTTCCGGGAATAAGAAGTAGCCGCCAACAAAGAATGGCTCTACCTTGTTTTAATATCAAGGCACATATTCAAATGTCAGGCTATGATATTCATTTGCGTATGTTGCACATTTTGTGTATGTTTGTGCCGTAATTAATAAACAAGAGGTATGAGTCATAATTTATTGAAAGGCAAGAGAGGCATTATCTTCGGTGCTCTGAACGATATGTCTATCGCCTGGAAAGTGGCAGAAAGAGCCGTAGAGGAAGGTGCGACTATCACGTTAAGCAATACGCCTATCGCTGTTCGTATGGGTCAGGTAGATGCTTTGGCGGAGAAGTTGAATGCGCAGGTAATCCCGGCGGACGCAACCAGCGTAGAGGATCTGGAGACCGTATTTGCGAAGTCAGTGGAAATATTAGGTGGTAAAATAGATTTCGTTTTACATTCTATCGGTATGAGTCCGAACGTACGCAAGAAACGTACGTACGATGATCTGGACTATGGAATGCTGGAAAAGACGTTGGATATCTCCGCTATTTCTTTCCACAAGATGCTACAGGTAGCTAAGAAACAAGACGCTATCGCCGAGAATGGTTCCGTAGTGGCATTAAGTTATGTGGCCGCCCAGCGCACGTTCTTCGGATACAACGATATGGCGGACGCTAAGAGCCTGTTGGAATCTATCGCCCGTAGTTTCGGTTACATCTATGGCCGTGAGAAAGGCGTACGTGTGAACACGATCTCCCAATCCCCGACAATGACAACCGCAGGTAGTGGCGTGAAGGGAATGGAACACTTGATGGACTTTTCTAACAAAATGAGTCCACTGGGTAACGCCAACGCTGACGAATGCGCGGACTATTGCGTAATGATGTTCTCCGACTTTACCCGCAAGGTAACGATGCAGAACCTATACCACGATGGTGGTTTCTCAAGCATGGGTATGAGCCTCCGGGCCATGAACCAATATAGTAAAGGATTAGAGGAATATACAGACGAGAACGGACACATTATCTACGGCTAATATGTTAGTGAGAATCTATCCGGAGAATCCGAATCAAAAAGAAATAGACAAGGTCGTCAAAGTCCTGCAGGACGGCGGCCTTGTCGTTTATCCTACCGACACGGTTTACGCGATCGGTTGCGATGCGTTAAACGTGCGTGCGGTAGAGAAAATATGTCAGATGAAAGGAGTTAATCCACAGAAAAGCAACCTGTCTATCATCTGCTACGACCTGTCTAATCTTAGTGAATACGCCAAGGTAAGCAACGCCGCTTTCAAACTGATGAAGAAACATCTGCCCGGTCCTTTCACCTTTATCTTACCCACCAGCAGCGAGCTTCCAAAGATTTACAAGAACCGGAAAGAAGTCGGAATCCGTGTACCGGACAATAACATTACCCGTACATTGGTACAATCCTTGGGAAATCCAATCCTAACCATGTCCATCCGTGACGAGGATGAGGTGATCGAATATACGACAGATCCGGAATTGATACACGAGAAATACGAGCATCAAGTGGATATCGTAATCGATGGCGGTTTCGGAGGATTGGAAGCCTCTACGGTTATAGATTGCACGACGGATAATTTCGAGATCGTACGTCAAGGCAAAGGAGAATTGTAGCTATCCACCACGATTTGTATTCGCTCCTCCGGCAGATTAGCAGGGAACTCCAAGCTTATTTCTTGTTGGTCACCCGGCATTAGCGTAATATAGTTATCCGAATAATGTACCGGTAAGATTCGTTTGCCTGTCTCCTTATCAAAGACCTTGATACGGTTGAAGAACGAGATCTGCGAATCAGCGCTCAGACGGACTGTACCTACGAAATTCGAGCCTTCCTTCTTGATCTCGGTCTTGATATCCGGTCTTGACTTCGGAAGTTGAGATAAGCTGGTGTAGTCTTTCGGCTCGGTTGTCAGCCAATAAATATTGGGAACGTCCGCATTCAAAGCCAGCCGTAAGAAATAAGCGCCTTGGATCCCTTCCGGAACGGGGATATCCAATAATTCCTGTACCGTATTCGCCTTGGAGCTCGCTCTCGTCTCTTTCTCCCAAAGCAGTTTGCCTTCCAGATTATAAATACGGGCTATAATCGATAAATCCGTATAATCTTTCAGGGTCGTATTCAACAATCCCGCCTTACGGGTTACCGGGTTATAATAGGCATGTAAAGGTTCACAGCCTTTCCGGGTTCCGTACAAGGAAGCATTTACATCGAGAGACCAATCATACATTTGCCCCCGCAAGGATGTCCATGGATTCTGGGTTTTCCAGATCAAGATACCCGTATACCAATCCCACATATGAGAGGCCCAGCCTTCCATAAAACTACGATATTGGTCATAATTCACGACTTGGGCATACTTACAATAGGTCTCGATATCTTTCACCTCCCCATATCGCTCCAGATGATCGCCATAGCCCAGATCCTTATGATAGCGCCACGTATAATTACGAGTAAAACCTTTCCTTGGGAAACCGGCCAAATCCTGTTCCGTCATCATCTCCCGCATACTCTCGACCTCCGGGGAACCAACCGATCCGGCTTCCGGATTAAACGGATGCGAACGGAAGCTAAAGAACCATTCCGGCTCTTGTATACCGTAAGGACCATCCCCATTATCCCCCAAATAATTCCGGGTAAACAACGTATCTGTAGAGAAACTCACGAAAAGACGTTCCGGATCTAACCGGGGGAAAACCTCCTTTCTCAAACATTGATCGATATCTTTCGCTAAAGGCCATTCATTCGCCCCACACCAGAAACAAAGGCTCGGATGGTTACGGATCATTTTCACTTGATCTTCCACGGAGGCGATAAATAAATCATGATTATCGGGATATTCCCAACGACGTTCTCGGGAATCCATTTTGGTCGGGTCCTCCCAAGCGCCATTGCAATCACCACTGCCCCACAGATCTTGAAAGACTAAGATACCGAACTCATCACAGGCGTTATAGAATTCCGGTCGTTCCACCAACGCACCTCCCCATACACGGATCATACGCAGATTCATTTCCGCGTGGAAACGTACCTCATCCCGATAACGTTCCGGAGAAAGACGAAGCAGCCAATCGGAATTAATATAGTTACCACCCGTGACGTATATTTTCTGTCCGTTCACGAAGAAACGGCGTCCCCCGTTATCCGGGCATTTATCGGAAGTAATCTCCCGGATACCGTAACGCAGCCGTTCCCTGTCACTCACTTGATTCCCAATCTCAAAAGAGAGGTTCATATCATATAAAGGCTGCTCACCGATACCGCTAGGCCACCATAAACGAGGATTCTTTACCGCTAAAGGATTCAAGGATACCGTTTTCTTCTCGAATGGCGATAAAGTAACTGGCTGGGTTAAGCGGGTTCCGTTCGTCTCACAAACCAATAGTCCTTTTAAGGAAGTGCTCCCGGTATTCTCTAGCTCGACAGAGGTATTCACAAAAGCCTCCCTTTGAGTTTTCGTTTCCGGATCACGTACGCCGGGTACCTTGGTCACGACATAAGGAGAAGAGAGGCATACCGGCCCGGTTGTCGTAATAGAGACCTCATCCCAAATACCCGTATTCCGGTCACGTACCGGTTGTATCCAGTCCCAACCCGGCGTATATTGCATCGTATTATTCCGGGCGATCTGCCCATCGCCACCTTGTCCGCCATTCGGATTTCCGGCATGTGTAGGTGGATAAACCAATACCGCTAATACATTAGGGGCATCCGTACGAAGATAAGGGGTTATATTAAAAATCTTCCTCAAGAACATGCCCTCATGGGTATTTCGATTGATCCGCTTACCATTTAAAAAGATTTCCGCCTTATAATTAATGCCCCGGAAATTTAACCAGACATTACGTCCCTCTGGTAAATTATTGATAGTAAACTGACGAGTAAACCAATAAGTATAGAAATCATTGCCGACCTCATGTATATCGGGTATCAGATTGTTATTCAAGCCGAACTCGGGAGCCGGATACATATGGTTCTCCAAAAGTGTAGTCAATACCGTGCCTGGCACACGGGCCGGTAACCATCCTGTTTTATCCAAAGGCGCCGCGCTCAACCGGTTCCCATCCATTTTCACTTCATTCGCTTTCCGGGCATACCAATCTGAGTGAATCAAGGTTTTCTCTCCCGGCTCAGGAATCGCCAACAAGGCTTGCTCCTCTGCTGATACGGGCTTTAACCAGCAAGCCAGACAAAGCCAACAAAATAAATAAATACATCTGTTCATCATATAATCTTAGATTTATCCTTCTAAAGTACTACAAAATTCAGAAGGGCCTCTTCGCAAACTCGAAGAAGCCCTTTCATTACATATTATTTAACAATAAAACCTATTAATGCCGATTAGAAATTACCTACACCAGCCTTATCCCACCATACATGAGTGCCACCTTTATCACCGGAGATCGAACCCGTATTCTCTTGGTTCAGCAGCTCGATACCTTTTTGATATTCCACGGTATTCGTATTATCCTCATTATCGGAATACAATAAACGACGAACCTGTTCATTCGTATCAATATCCCCATTACTCTTATTCACGCGGTTCGGGAATAATTTCGGATAACCTGTACGACGAAATTCCGCCCAAGCCTCGCAAGACAACGGGAAGTTCGCAATCCATTTCTGTGTGATAATACGTTGTAATTTCTTCTCATTAGTCGCACTCTCATCCCACTTAACCGTAATATCATTCTGAGCCTTGATGCTGTTTTGACCATTAACCGGGTCGACGAAGTCCTTTTGTGTTGTCGTGCCACTGATATAGGCATCGATCTCTGTTTCTGAAATTGAACTTACTCCGGCCAGACTTCCCTTATAAGCCAACTGATTCTTAATAGAAACACGGATACCTTGCTCATACAGTTCCTTCGCCGTACCTCCCATGTTACTCCAACCACGCAACGCACCTTCCGCACGCAAGAAATAACCTTCGGCTGCCATCATTACCGGTAAAGCTGTTGTATAAGAACAAACGATCTTCGAGAAGTTACCCCATTGATTCGGTTTAGCAGGCAAGTCACAGCCGCCACGAATACCTAAATATTGAGTACCGGATGCAATCGTCTTCCCATCCTCACATTCAACATCAGCTTGGTTCTTCGTCATATACAGCGGTAAGCGAGGATCTTGGAATCCTTCCAGTATCGTGGTTAAGTTAGCGTTCATGCCACTATCTCCCCATTCGAACATACGAGTTTGCTCATTACTCAAACTCTTATTGATCAATACATCCTGCTTTAAGATAGCGCCCTTGGCAGCCTCTTCAGCTTTTTGTTTAGCTAAAGTCGGGTCGGCCTTCACGATACGCAAGGCTGCACGTAGCTTTAATTGATTGGCTACTTGAATCCACATATCCAAATCGCCATTACACCAATAGTCGAATGACTGTCTCTCCTCCAATGTGGATTTCGGACTCTGGAAATCTTGAAGCGCTTTATCTAACAATTCGAAAATGGAGTTATAAATGCTCTGCTGTGTATCATAAGAGAACGAAGCACCATTTGTCGGATCTTCGATGCAAGACGTATAAGCTACCGGGCCGTAAACATCCGTCAACATCTGGACCGCATAAGCCTGAACAACACGCATCATTCCCGCATAGTCTGTCAATCCTTGTTCGTCACAAGAGGCGATCAAACGACGTGTATTATTGAATATGTGCAAATAAACATTCTCGTACATACCTCCACAAAAACTACGATTCAACGCATAATCCACGTTACCGGAACCATTGAAATTATGTGGTGTCATGAAATAACCGCTAAACAAGTCTACGTTCAAACTAAAGCAGTACTGGAACAAGTTCTGTTGCGGAGCATATACATAAGACAGCGGTTCTTTAAACTGCGCAGAGAAAGGAAGAGTGTTCGGGTCTACCTCATACTGATCGGTATTCAATGTCTCAAAATCGTCTGTACAGCTCACGGTTGTTAATCCTGTGCTAAAAGCTAAAGCTGATACAGCCGCATATTTTAGAATTCTATTTAGTTTCATAAGTAATACCTGTAAGATTTAGAAATTAAGTTTTAAGTTCAAACCAAAGCTACGGGTTGTCGGCAACGCAAACATATCGATACCCTGCCAGCCATTACCCGTTCCAGCAGCTACATCCGGATCCATCGGAGCATCCTTATAGAAGAAGAACAAGTTACGTCCAATGATAGAAGCGGTCAAGTTTTTACCTGCGCCAAACAAGTTGCGGAAGGTATAACCAAATGATAACTCACGCAAACGAACATTAGTTGCGTCATATACGTACTGGGAAGTCAAGATATTAGAGTTGTAGCTTGTACCACCGGTAGTTGAATAATACAATTGCGGGTCAAATTGTACTCCATCGACCTCTACAAAACCTGCGTCACGAGCCAAACCAGAACGTTCGGAAACGCCCCAACCATCCATGGTAGCCTCAGTCATCGACAAGACCTTACCGCCAACCTTCGCATCGATTAAGAATGACAACGTGAAATCTTTATAGTGGAAGGTATTAGTCCAACCCATGTTCACTTTCGCATTCATATCGCCCGCATAAACAAGATCTTTATTATCGGATCCAGCTAATACAGGGGCACCGGTATCAGAGACAATAGGCTTTCCGTTATCATCACGTTGTAAGTCGCGAACATAAAGGTCTCCGAAATGCCCACCTTCTTTCAAGAGCACTTTGGCACCTGTACAATAACTTGTCAGGTTCCACTCGGAAAGCTCGTCGGCCAACTCTATAATCTTGTTATTATTGTAAGAGAAGTTAAAGTTCGTGCTCCAGCTGAAATTATCCGTAAATTGATTATACCAACCTAGACTAACCTCGAAACCTTGATTCTGTACGTTACCAGCATTAATATAACGGCTCTTCAAACCAGTTTCCCATGGAGCGGAGATGTCAAAATATTGATTCTTGGTATTTGTCTTATAATAGGTCAAATTTACGTTGAAACGATTCTGGAAGAATGTACCATCAAAGCCGACTTCCAACGAATTTGTCTTTTCTGGTTTCAACGTACGGAAAGATGATTTTTCCGGCGGATTCAACGCTCCTTGATCTCCTAATGTATAACGCTCGTTGGTCACACCGATAGGCACATCGTTACCTACAATAGAATAAGAAGCACGTAACTTGAATAAATCCACGTTCTTGCCGAAATCAATAAATCTATCCAACAAAACACTTGCTCCAACAGACGGATAGAAGAATGAAACACCATCTGTAAACGCCAATGTTGAGGACCAGTCGTTACGGGCACTAACATCGATAAACAGACCTTCCTTATAACCAAATTGGGCAGTAGCAAACACTGAATTCAAACGTTTCTCGGCCAAAGTCTTTGTAGTCTGTAATTTATAATAGTTAGCCGGAGAGAAGATATTAGGATAGTAAGCACCACTTGTAATCACGCCCGCATCGTTAACAGAGAACTGAGAATCACCCCAACCGATCAATTCTAAAGAAGAACTTTTTGTCTTTTGGTAGCTTCCACCTGCAGTTACAGACAAAGAATAAGTATCCTCCCAAGTCTTATTATATTGGGCCAACAAGTCACCATAAGTCTGCTCGCTATTCACGCGTGTGTCTTTCATCGTACCCAGCAAGTTACGGCCTGCCGTACTAGACGCATATTCATTCAAGTTCCATGTCTCATCACCACGTTCATAGCGCAGGCGACCTGTAACGGAAAGACCTTCCATTATGTCATACTTGACACTACCGCCAAACTCATAGCGATTACGATAAGAAACCGGTTTTTGGCGATTCAACATCCAGTATGGATTGGAGAACTGCTCTTGAGCGGTATTTGTCCAATTGTGTACATTTATATTTCTTGTCCCATCGTACACCTCATAGTTACTCTTATAATAATCCCAGTCCTCTCCTCTTGGAAACAAGTAAGCGCCCAAAGTAGGATTACCCACATAACCGGCAGTCGGCTGGTTCTCGATATGCTGATTATTATAACGAGCGGACACGTCTACATGAAGTTTTGTCCATAGGTTAAAGCCAACCTTCGCTAGCAAGTTATGGCTCATATATGTATTCTCCGGAACAATACCATTAGAAGATACATTCGCATAAGAAAAATAAGATGAGATATTATCATTACCACCAGCCAACGAGATAGAGTTGTTGGTCGTATAGCCAAGATTATAATAATCCTTCGCATAGTTTGGAGAAGCAGAAGCAAGCTTATCGCCCCAGCTAAACGTTCCTTGGTTACTTACGCCATAAGAATTCTGGAACTTCGGTAACACCATCGGAGTCTCAACCGTCGTATTGCTAGATACATTTATAGCGACTTTTCCAGACTGCGATGACTTAGTCGTAACCATAATGGCACCGTTGGCAGCGACCGCACCATACAAAGCAGCGGCGGAAGCACCTTTCAACAAGGTAATCTGAGCGATATCGTCCGGGTTGATAGTAGACATGGCATCACCACCGTCACGACCACCACCATAAGATCCATCAATCTGTGAATCCGAGACATTCATCATCATAGGAACACCATCCACAACGATCAACGGCTGATTATTACCACTAATAGATTTATTACCACGGAACAAGATCTTGGAAGAACCACCCGCACCCGTAGAGTTCGGGGTAATCTGCAAACCAGCGCTCTTTCCTTGTAAAGAGTTGATCATATTCACATTCTTAATCTCGTTCAAGTCCTTACCGCCTACCGTTTGTGCGGAATAAGTCAAAGTCTTTGATTCACGTTTGATACCCATCGCCGTTACGACAACCTCATCCAAAGCCTCTGCGTCTGAAACCATCGTAACATCGATTTTCGTACGGCCATTTACAGGCTCCTCAATCGTTTTCATACTTAAATAAGAGAATACCAAAATAGAGTTTGCGTCAGCCTCCAAGGTATATTTTCCATCAAAGTCAGTAATGGTACCGGTTGTCGTACCTTTTACTAACACGTTCACTCCTGTTAGTGGCTCATTTAGATCCTTGTCAATGACGACACCACTAATCGTTAGTTTCTGTGCATATCCTGTAACACACAGAAAAAACGCCAATAATAAGATAAATGACTTTCTCATGAAAAATCGTTTTTGATTTAAGTGATTCTACATTTGTGCTTTTTTAATTTTCATACTCTTTTTAGAGAGATCGGGCTCTCTTTTCTTTCTTTTTTAGTGCATAGGCATTTACTCTTTTTTGTTTAAAGTTATTATTATGCTCATACGGAAATCTCTTTCTATTTAAAATCAAACGGTTCTATTTTAAATAATAATAACAACGTAGTATCATTAGAACTAAGTCGTTTTTCATATTTTGACAGACAAATATATATATAATAACTATACATACAAGTTAAAACGTAACAAAAATCAGTATGTTCCTCACTTTTTCAGGTGTTTGCGATAACACATAGTCAAATTTTCATCATGCCTCAATAAATTAAATATGTTAATTTGATTTAGTTCTAATGAAACTAACAACAAATTTCAATTAACATAATTTTCCTTCATTATCTTCTTCCTCCTATAACATCCAATCGCTATCTGACTATCATCTTGGAATAAAATTACAGCTCTATTTACAAGCTTCGAAAACAACTCAGTCAGGAAATTAACCATTAACTCTAATTTCTTCCACAAATATTCAATGATTTGCACAGATTATCTCTACATTTGCGATATATATATTAATGTATTGACTATGAACTGGACCCAGCTATTATCCGGCAAGCGTTTCGGGATGGAAGAGTATCACGAGCGGAAACATGAGAGAACTGATTTCCAACGTGACTATGACCGTTTGATTTTCTCATCCCCTTTTCGAAGACTACAAAACAAGACACAGGTGTTCCCCCTTCCGGGAAGTATCTTTGTACATAACCGACTTACACATAGTCTGGAAGTATCATGCGTAGGACGTTCATTGGGTAATAACGTAGCGAAAGGACTTATGCAAAAATATCCGGATGGCAGTATCAACTTCCCGGAGATAGGTTCCATCGTATCAGCCGCTTGCCTTGCCCATGATATGGGAAACCCTCCATTCGGGCATTCCGGAGAGAGAGCGATCTCCGCTTACTTCTCCGAAGGGAATGGGCGAAAACTAGAAGAGAAAGTACGGAAGGAACGGGGACGCTGGGAAGACTTCGTCCATTTTGAAGGTAACGCAAACGCCATGCGGTTGCTGACCCATCAGTTCATTGGACGCAGAAAAGGGGGATTTGCCTTAACATATAGCACATTAGCCTCTATCATCAAATATCCTTACGCATCCATCTATTCAGGAAAGAAAGGGAAATTCGGCTTTTTCCAATCGGAGGAGGGAAGCTATCTGCAAATCGCCCAAGAGCTAGGGATCGGACATAGCCCGGAAGCCCCGGACAAATTTCTTCGTTACCCGTTAGTTTACTTAGTAGAGGCGGCAGACGATATCTGCTATCAAATTATGGATATAGAAGATGCTTGCAAACTACATATCCTGACCACCGAAGAGGCCATACAACTATTATTGGGATTTTTCGAAGGAGAGCGGTTGGAGCATATCCGCAAGGTCATGCATATGGTAGACGATACCAATGAGCAAATCGCCTATCTGCGTTCTTGTATTATCGGGCTATTAGTAGATGAATGTTCCCGTGTCTTTTTAGAGAACGAGGAAAGCATCCTCAATGGTACCTACAGCACTCCGTTAATCAGTAACATATGCGATCAAGCCAAGCAGGCTTACGCTAATTGCTCGGCTACAGCATACAAGAAAATATATAAGGCAAAAGAAGTGCTCGACATTGAATTAGCCGGTTATCATATTTTCAGCCATCTGATCGACAGCTTGACCGAGGCCGTGATGAACCAAGAGCATGCTTACAGCAAGCTGCTCTTACAACGGATACCGGAGCAATACGACACGAAAGCTCCTACTACATATGGCAAGATACAATGCGTACTCGATTATATCTCCGGCATGACCGATGTATATGCGCTCGATCTATACCGGAAAATCACCGGTATGAGCCTGCCGGCCGTTTGATGTTGTAATAAAGTGTTAGAATTCTTCCCGGTACTTGCTTTCCATGCGATCATCCAAGATACTTAGATAGCTTTTATAGCGGGACTCACTGATTAGCCCATCGTTAACGGCTTGAATGACGGCGCAGCCCGGTTCATGACGGTGCGTGCAGTTATTGAAACGGCATTCTTCCGAGTATTTAAACAACTCCCGGAAATAATGGGAGATCTCAGCGTCCGCCATCTCGATCGTTCCAAATCCTTTGATACCCGGAGTATCGATCAAATAGCCTCCCCCGGGAAGAGAAATCATCTCGGAAAAGGTGGTCGTATGCATTCCTTTGTTATGATATTCGGAGATATCACCGGTACGGAGATTCACCCCCGGCACCAGTTTATTGATAATCGTGGATTTTCCGACACCCGAATGGCCGGACAAAAGCGTAATCTTATCTTTTAGATCCGCTTTCAAGGCATCCAAACCTTCCTCGGTCCGGGCACATAGCGTCGAACAGGGATAGCCAATCGAGGTATACAACTCGATTAAACACTCCAACGCCCTTTGATCCTCATTATTATAACGATCAATCTTATTGAAAACTAATTTAACGGGGACACGATAAGCCTCGGCGGTCGCCAAGAAGCGATCGATAAATATCGTTGTTGTTATAGGATAATTCACCGTAACGATCAGCATCGCCTGATCCAAATTCGCGGCGATAATATGCGATTGCTTCGATAAGTTAGAGGCACGACGGATGATATAATTCTTACGCTCCTCGATCTCTGTAATAAAAGCGGTTCCTTCTTTATTAATATCGATTACGACACGGTCTCCTACCGCGACCGGATTGGTACTCTTTATGTCTTTCAGACGAAAGTTACCCTTGATCTTACTCTCTATATCTCGCCCGTCTTCCGTACGGACCGTATACCAACTACCTGTGTTTTTTATTACCAGTCCCCTCATGAGAATTGAAAATTGAGAATTGAAAATTGAGAATTGGAATAAGGACTCAATGGGGTTCCTTAATTCTCAATTCTCAAGTTTCAACTTTCAATTATTTAAACGGTCATTACTTCTTTTTCTTTAGCGGCGTAAAGCTCATCGATCTTTTTGATAAACTTATCATGGATTTTCTGAACCTCTGCCTCGGCGTCTTTCTCTACGTCCTCGGGAACCCCATCAGACTTGATGCTTTTCTTCAAAGCCTCAATAGCGTCACGACGAGCGTTACGAACGCTGATCTTCGCATTCTCCGCCTCCTGCTTACATTGTTTCACCAATTGACGGCGACGCTCCTCAGTCAACGGAGGAATACCTAAGCGGATCACCTCACCGTTATTCTCCGGCGTGATACCTAACTCAGAATCCAGAATACCTTTCTCAATATCGCGGATGATCTTCTTCTCCCACGGAGTGATCATGATAGTCCGTGCGTCCGGAACCGTCACCGTAGCCACGTTAGTAAGAGGAACAGGCGCCCCATAATACATTACCTTCACACAATCGAGGATTTTCGGATTAGCCTTACCAGCCCGAATGTGAGACAATTGCTCGTCCAGATACTCAATGGCGAACGTCATCTTCTCTTCCCCTGCTTTGATCAATTGTTTCGTATCTATCATAAATATACGTTTTTTGTTTGCGAATCTTTTAATTAACAAAAGTAATAAAGATTTCCAACTTCGCAAACATATAATTAAAATACTCCCTAACAAAAGATTTATAGTACCGTATAAAAGCTTATCACCTTCACTGTTTACTTAACTTAGACGTAAAGAATAGTAAGTAGGCTACACCCACGCACAACACCAGCACCGCCCCTACTTGAGAAGCCAACATATCGGATGCCACGCCCATAAAGATCGGGAAGATCGTGCCGCCAAACAGTCCCATAATCATCAAACCGGACACCTCATTCTGCTTATTCGGCATAGAAAGCAGGGCTTGGGCGAAAATAATGGAGAAGACGTTCGAGTTTCCAAAGCCGATCAAGGCGATACAAGCATAGATGATCTCTTTCGAATGGAAGAACAGCAGACCGATCATCGCCAATAACATCAAGAAAACACTAAAGGCAAAGAATCCTTTCGGAGAGACTTTTCGCAAGATAAAAGCCCCGGAGAAGCATCCCGCCGTACGGAAGATGAAATACAGGCTCGTGGCGAAGCCTGCGTCGGCCAATGTCATGCCTAGACGTTCCATCAAGATCTTCGGGGCGGTCGTATTCGTCCCTACATCGATCCCCACATGGCACATGATACCGATAAAGCAAAGCAGGATAAAAGGCTTGCCCAGCAAAGCCAGACATTCGCCAAAGGTGGAGGGCCGCCCCTCCTCTTTGGTCTCATGGATAGTGGTAGCTCCCAATAGCAGGATAGCGATCACGGCGATCACCATATAGACCGGAAACAAGACACGCCAACCGAGTCCCATCGACGGTATCGCTTGGGTAGCCCCCCACATAGCGATATAAGGCGCCAAGAAGGAGGCGATCGCCTTCACGAACTGACCGAATGTCAAAGAACTAGCTAGTTTATCCCCGCTTACGATATTCGATAATAACGGGTTCAAGGAAGTCTGCATCAAAGCGTTGCCGATACCCAACAGGGAGAAGGATATCAACATGACCATATACGCGTCGTCGAAGATCGGGATCATTAGCGAAAGGAAGGTCACAATCAAGCTCAATAGCACGGTCTTTTTCCGCCCGATACGGTTCATCAACATTCCCGTCGGGACGGAGAAGATCAAGAACCAGAAGAACACGAGCGACGGGAAGATATTCGCCTCCGAATCACTCAAGCCTAAATCCGCTTTCAGGTAATTAGAGGCGATTCCCACTAAGTCCACGAATCCCATGGCGAAGAACGCCAACATCACGGGAATCAATTTCAAGGATGAAGTCTTCTCGCTCATGGCTTATAAATCTTTAGGGTAAGCAGGCCATGCGCCACTCTGCGTACAAACATAAGCGGCTACTGTTACCGCTTTCTCATGTGCCTCACGTAAAGGTTTTCCGGTTAAGATCGATGAAATAAACGCCCCGGAGAAAGAATCGCCGGCGCCTACCGTATCTACCACCTGTACCTTCGGGGTAGGAATCGTAGAGACCTCCTCCTCGGAAAAGATCGTACTATACTCCGCCCCGGCCGTAAGTACCAAATAGCGCAAACCATATTTCTTCATGAACCAGCGACACATATCCTCTATCGTGCCTTCCAGACCAAACATCGGGCGAAGCATTTCCAATTCCTCATCATTGATCTTGAATACGTTCGCCAATTCGAGCAACGATTCGATCAGCTCCTTCGAATAGAAATGCTGACGGATATTGATATCGAAAAAGCGCAAGGCATGACTAGGCATATAAGAAAGCAAGGTACGAAGCGTCTCACGAGATTCCGCGGCACGTTGCGCCAATGTTCCGAAGCATACGGCGTCCGCACGTTTCATCAGGTCGATAGACGCTTGGGTAAGAGGGATATGATCCCATGCCACACCTTCGATGATCGTATAGGAAGGGATGCCGTTCTTTAGCTCTACCATCACGCTTCCGGTCGGATATTCCACCGTACTGATATAATTACTATCGATACCGTTCTTATCCAATTCCTGAATAATCTCGGTTCCGAACACGTCGTTGCCCACGGCACTGATCGCGTAACCTTCCGCTCCTAATTGGGTAGCGTGATACACAAAATTAATCGGCGCTCCACCGGCTTTCTTCACTTCCGGGAAAACATCCCACAATAATTCACCAATGCCTACTACTACAGGTTTACTCTTTTCCATGATATATTTTGTTTTTAATTATTTGAAGGGATAAATGGTTAATGACGTAACCGTAAACGCTCCTCCCTTCGCATTGAAACTAATGCGATTATACGGCTCTTCCGGGAAGACTAGGTTGGTCATGACAAACTCTCCATTCCCGTCGAAGGCCTCTATGCTACAATTGTCTACCAACAAACGTAAGGTATATTCCTTAGCGGCGGAGATCGGGGCCGAGGTAGCCGTGGCGAATGTCTTGCTAAAATCCGTAGCCCCGCTGTTACGGCGATCCATCGTGAACGTATTATCCAGAAGATTATAATGCATCTCCACTTCCTCACCTTTCGAGTTAAACAATTGGAAACTCATGATATCGGCTCCGTTATTCTTAAACTTGATCTCGATCTCATAGGTTCCCATATGATCGGAAAGTATCGGATTGACCTCATGGGAACGGTCTACCTTGAAGGAACCTTTCTTCTGGGCTTTCCCTCTCAACTTCAACACCTCGGGAGACGGGGTGCTGCTCAAGTACGTCTGCCCGTTTTTCGTATAAAGAACCAAGTCGCGAGGAACCGAGTTCGCGCTCCGGTATTGCGAGGTCGGCACGTTATTCGCGTACTCCCAATTGCTCATCCAAGCCAAGGCGATCTTCCGGTCCTCCGGAGCGTTACTCCAAGTTACCGTAGCGTAATGATCCTTGCCGTAATCCATCCATTTGGTCAAGGCCGGAGATTCATTCACGAACTGTTTCCCATCGAACGTACCTACGAAATATTGGGTAGCGGAGCCGCCAAACGGACCGCCGGGATTGATATTACAGATCAAGACCCACTTCTTCAATTCCGTACCCTTCACCGGAAGCTCGATCAAGTCCGGGCATTCCCAAACGCCCGCATGCGCTCCTTGTCCTTCCCCGAAACTGCTCTCATACGTCCAGTCCTTCAAATTGGGAGAAGAATAGAGTTGCATCTCCTGCCCTACGGCGAGTACCATGATCCATTTATTGGATTCCTTATGCCAGAAAACTTTCGGGTCACGGAAATCACGTTGCGTAGAAGTAAGGATCGGATTCCGGTCATATTTCTTGAACGTCCGGCCGTTGTCCAAGCTATAGGCCATACTCTGCACTTGCCGGTCGCTGGCCGAGGTATAGAAAGCCACGATAGCGCCAGCGCCAAAACCGGCGGTATTATCCTTATCCACCACACAGCTACCGCTGAAGATCGTACCCAAGGCATCCGGAGCGATCGCCACCGGTTGATGCTCCCAATGAATCAAGTCCTTGCTGATCGCATGCCCCCAGTGCATATTCCCCCACATCGAGCCATACGGATTGTATTGATAGAACAAATGATACTCACCATCCTTGTATACCATGCCGTTCGGATCATTCATCCATCCCCAAGCCGGCGAGAAATGATAGGCCGGACGGAATTTCTCCCGGTTAGACGAATCAAACTGATCGGATAGCTTCATCTCTTTCCAGCAAAGAGCCGATTCCGGGGCAAGCTGGAAGTTGAAGGAGATATGCTTATCCGCATACCCCGAGAGATCTACCGGAACGAAATAATCCACCTTATTCACCGCCAAACGAACATTGAAAGTCCGTACCACGTCATTATCGACAATCATATATAACTTGGATTCCGGCGAGGACTCCTCGACCGGAAGCAACAAATACTTGGCTTGCGCATCCACACGGACAATGCTTTGTCCTTCGCCCAGATGCTTTATATCTATAGTACGTTCTGTCGCATATCCGGCCAACGGATCGACAGCACTTAATAAAACGACACCGACAGCCATACATAAACTCTTAAGAAGTCTCTTTGTTTGTTGTTTCATAAACGAACGGATTAAAGGATAATACAGTTTGATTCTCCGCCAAAATTAATAGGATTCTTCCGGATAGAAAAGCACTTATCCCCTAAAGATGGGGAGATATGACATTTGTGATAAAGATCGTACAAATGTTATTGATACTCGGTAGGCGTAACCCCGTAGACCGCCTTGAAACATTTAGAGAAGTAAGCGGGCGAGGAGAAACCGGTTCGGTAAGCGACCTCACTCACCGTATACGCGTTCTGCCTCAACAACTGGGTCGCCTTATTCAAGCGATAGGTACGCAAGAACTCGACGGGTGCGGTTCCGGTCAGCTCCTTGATCTTCCGGTGAAGGTGCCCCCGGGATAATCCCAAGGTCTCGCTTAGTTTCTCCACATTATATTCGGGGTCCGCATAAACCGCCTCGATCTGTTCCGCGAACTTACGCAAGAAGGTATCATCGATACTCTCCACCTTTTCCGGCTCGGACAGAAGGAGCTTATTATCCCGCAGCTTCTCCAACAAACGTTCCCGTAACTTCTGGCGTTCTTGCAATAGGTGGATAATCTTGATCTTCACGTAATCCGTATGGAAAGGCTTCTGTATATAATCGTCCGCCCCGCCGGTTATTCCGAAAATCCGTTGACGCTCATCGGTCAAGGCGGTCAATAAGATCACCGAGATATGGCTAAAGGGAAGTTGCGACTTGATCGTCCGGCAAAGTTCGAAACCATTCATCTCCGGCATCATCACATCGCTTACTACCAATGATATCTCCTCCTCTTCCAATACCCGCAAGGCATCTTTCCCGTTCGCGACCGTCCGGATCTTGAAATGAAGGCTAAGCTCACGTTCCAAAAAGCCGCGGACCTCATCGTCATCCTCGGTGATCAGTATCGTATAAGGATAGGTCTTGGAAAGCATCTCCTTGGTTTCCGAGTCGTCCAACCGGGAGGCTTCGTAGGCTTGATGGGATACGGGCGTTTCCATCAGGTCGCTATCCTCGAAATGCGCCTTTCCTTTCCGTAGGCAGACCGTAAAGGTAGTCCTTTGTCCCGGCTCGCTCTCCACACGGGTCTCCCCTCCGTGCATATCTATATACTCCTTTACCAAATGTAATCCGATCCCGGTTCCCATCGACCGATCCTCCGTATAGAAACGGTCAAACAGATGCGGA
The DNA here is from genome assembly GCF_003635405.1 of Parabacteroides sp. AF39-10AC. Classification (NCBI taxonomy): domain Bacteria; kingdom Pseudomonadati; phylum Bacteroidota; class Bacteroidia; order Bacteroidales; family Tannerellaceae; genus Parabacteroides; species Parabacteroides sp. AF39-10AC. Next base: position 95,190 of record NZ_QTLP01000008.1, read on the forward strand.
AGGTTAGCGGGACGGATGCCACTTCCCGTATCGATAACCCGTATAAAGACCCGGCCTCCCTCTTCCGTCAGCTCTATCCGCACGCTACCTCCCTCCGGCGTAAACTTAAAAGCGTTCGAGAGAAGATTGAAAAATACCTTCTCCAATAAGTCCGGATCGATCCATAGCGTACATTGTTTTATCGAAGAAGTGAACGTATAGGAGATCGCACGTACCGAGGCCATACTGTCAAAATAAGATTTGATCTCGCCAACGAAAGGAACCAAATCGATTTCCCGTACCGCTAGTTTCTCTTGCTTGCCTTCCACCTTCCGGAAATCCAATATTTGGTTGATCACACGCAACAAACGGTTGGCGTTCTTCTGGATCAGTCCTAGATCCGAGGCGTAAGGAGATTCCCGCAACGAGACAATCAAGCGATCCAAAGGGGCGAGAATCAAGGTCAAGGGCGTACGTACCTCGTGGGAGACATTCGTAAAGAATTGGAGTTTCTGCGCCGTCACCTCTTTCATCTCCGCGTTCAAGGAGATTAGCTTACGATTCGCCTGCCTCATCTTCCGGTTTATGTAAAAGGCGTAAATGGAAAGGGCGATAAAACCGATCATCAATAAGGAGATCACCCCTAAAGAGTTTCGCAGGAAATAAAACCGGTCGGACAAACCGTCGATGCGGGAACGCTGCGCCTCGATACGTTGCTTATATTTCTGGAGTTGGTCCGCTTGCAACAATAAGGTGCGGGCAGACTGATGATCTACCGGAGCCGTACGAAGAGGGATAAACTTATCCACCGGCTCCCCTTGAATGATACGCATAGCCGTGCGAATCACTTGCTCCCCTCCTGTCGGATAGAGGAAAGAGGCGTTGATCCGTCCATCTTCCACGGCTTCCAGACCGGCACCCGCCACAGCATCCACGCCGATAATCCGCAAATCCCGTCCTCGGATGGAATCCCATGCCATAAAGTATTCCCGGGCGGCTATGGCCATCATGTCGTTATGGGCGTAAACGAAATCTATCTGCTCGGGATGCTCTAACTTCCGAAGCTCCATCCGGGCGGTATCGACCAGCCATTGTCCTTCTATCTTACGGAAAGAAAGATCCTCCCTTTCTCGCAAGGCATCGACAAAACCTTTATGTCGCTCTTGCGCCGGGGAGGTTTGCGTGAGTCCCCATATCTCTAAGATAATAGCGTTCGGGGGAAGATAATGGGCGGCGTAATTGCCTGCCGCTAGTCCGATCTCATAATTGTTCGCCCCGACAAAAGAGGTGTATTGATCGGTATTTACCTTGCGATCTGTAATGATCGTCGGGATTCCGGCACGGTACGCTTCCTCGGCAACTGCCGTGATCGGCTCGGATTGATAGGGGGAGATGATCAAGACATCCACCTTTTGGCGGATCAAGTCTCGTATTTGTTGTATTTGTGTCTCGTTATTGTTTTGCGCGTCCTTTATAATAATTTCCACATCATCATAGTTAGAGGCTTCGATACGCATATCGTTAATCATAGCTTCCCGCCAAGCATCGTCCAACATACATTGGGAGAGGCCGATAACGTGCCTCTTCTGTTTCCCCGAGCTCGTGCAACCACACAATACGATCAAGGTTAACCATACTAGTAAAAAGGGATGCTTCATATACAAGAATAAAGGTCTAACGTATTTGCCACAGGGCTGGCACAACCTTGCCATGCCTGTGGCACGACAGTGCCATACGGATGGCATAGCTGTGCCATAACCTGTGGCACAACTATGCCATCAGCATGGCACTGCCGTGTCATCGGTTAATGGCACTAATTATGCACCAGTGTCCCGATATTCTCTCCGCTCATCACTTTCTTCAAGTTGCCGTTGGTATCCATATCGAATACGATGATCGGGAGGTTGTTCTCTTTACACATCGTGGTAGCGGTCAAGTCCATTACCTTCAGGCCCCGGGTATAGATCTCATCATACGTAATATCGGAGAACTTGGTAGCCGTAGGATCTTTCTCCGGATCAGCGGTGTAAATACCGTCCACACGGGTACCTTTCAGCATGACATCCGCCTCGATCTCGATGCCTCTCAAAGAAGATCCGGTATCCGTAGTAAAGAACGGATTACCCGTACCGCCAGACATGATTACCACGTTGCCTTGTTCCAGCAACTCGATCGCACGCCATTTATTATAGAACTCGCCGATCGGTTCCATACGGATAGCCGTCAGTACCTTCGCCTTCACGCCTTGAGCGACCAAAGCGGAGCTAAGCGCCAAGCTATTGATCACCGTTGCCAGCATACCCATCTGGTCTCCTTTTACCCGATCGAAACCTTTGGAAGCGCCGCTCAACCCGCGGAAAATATTACCGCCACCGATCACGATACCGATCTGTACACCCATCTCGGCGATCTCCTTGATCTGTGCCGCATATTCATTCAAGCGAACCTCATCGATCCCATATTGTTTACCACCCATCAGCGACTCACCGCTTAATTTTAATAAGATACGTTTGTATTGAGCCATGTTTTGTATATATTTAATATGTAATTCCGCAAAAGTAACGAATAATCCGATATTCGCATAAAAAAGATCGCCCCAACCGGTGTCGGGGCGATCTAAACACTAATCCCGTGTTTTGTAAGCTGCGAGGATTAGCTAAAATTATATGAAACGTTACTGGTTACTTTTTATCTAAGATCTCCAAGGTATCGGCAGCGATCATGAATTCCTCATCCGTAGGAACGACGATGATAGTCACCTTACTGTCCGGAGTGCTGATTACCATCTCCTCGCCACGCATGCCCTCGTTCTTCTCAACATCGATCTTCATGCCCATGTATTCCATGTTCTCGCAAACCGCACGACGGGTCGCCCATTGGTTCTCACCGACACCACCGGTCCAAACCAAGATATCGCAACCACCCATAGCGGCGGCATAAGCGCCGATATATTTCTTGATGCGGTAGTTATATACGTTCAAGGTCATGATCGCACGCGGATTTCCGGCAGCTACGGCAGCCTCGATCTCACGCATATCGGAAGAGATACCGGAAAGACCGGCAACACCACTTCTCTTATTGATCAAGTCGGAAAGGCCGGCACCATCCATGCCTTCCTTATCCATGATGAAAGACAAAGCACCCGCATCCACGTCGCCGCAACGAGTACCCATCAACAGACCCTCAACCGGAGTCAAGCCCATGGAAGTATCCACGCTCTTACCATTCTTGATGGCGGTAATAGAACCACCGTTACCTACGTGAGCCGTGATAATCTTCTGATCCTCATAAGGAACACCTAAGATCTCACAAGCACGACGGGATACATATCGATGACTGGTTCCGTGGAAGCCATAACGACGTACGCCATATTTCTTGTACATCTCGTAAGGCAAACCGTACATATACGCATAATCCGGCATGGTCTGGTGGAAAGCCGTATCAAACACCGCTACTTGAGGAATACCCGGGATCAAAGCCTCCATCGCCCGAACACCCTTCAAGTTAGCCGGGTTATGAAGCGGAGCCAGATCAGAGCACTCGATTACCTTATTGATTACATCCTGATTGATCAATACGCTAGAAGCGAACTCCTCGCCACCATGTACCAAACGATGACCAACAGCGTCGATCTCCTTATAGTCCTTGATACAACCATAAGTTGCGTCGGTCAATACGCTCAAGATAAACTCGATGCCTTGTTGATGGCCGGGAATCTCTCTCTCGATAACCACCTTCTTGCCCTCCTTATCCGTCAATTTCAGGAACGCGCCCGGCAAACCGATTTTCTCGATACCACCTTGAGCCATAACCTCACCGGAGGTCATATCGAATAACTTATATTTGATAGAACTACTACCGCAGTTCAATACTAGAATCTTCATATTATTAAGTCGTTAGGATTATCTATTATTTTGCGGATCTCAAACCGATGGATTGATTACAAGCGATCGCTACCATCTTATAAATATCGTCTACGGAACAACCGCGAGACAAGTCGTTCACCGGAGCGGCCATACCTTGAAGGATAGGACCGACAGCCTCAGCGCCACCCAAACGTTGAACCAGCTTATAAGCGATATTACCCACCTCCAAAGTCGGGAATACCAAAACATTCGCTTTACCGGCGATCTCGCTACCCGGAGCTTTCTTGCTACCTACAGCCTCAACCAAAGCCGCGTCGGCCTGCAACTCTCCGTCGATCTTCAAGTCCGGAGCCATCTCCTTAGCCAAGCGAGTAGCCTCCACTACCTTGTCTACCATCTCGTGAGAAGCGCTACCCTTCGTAGAGAAGCTCAACATAGCCACACGAGGCTCAACGCCTACGATATTACGAGCCGTAGCGGCGGTAGCGACAGCGATGCTAGCCAACTCTTCCGCGTTCGGATTCGGCATAACCGCACAATCGGCAAATACCAAAATACCATCATCCCCATATTGAGGAGTCTTCGTGAACATAAGGAACGCACCGGAAACACACTTCATGCCCGGAGCCGTCTTGATAATTTGCAAAGCAGGACGCAATACATTACCCGTCGTATTCTCAGCGCCGGCGATCTCACCGTCAGCGTCACCCGACTTAATCATCAGGCAAGCCAAGAACAAAGGATCTTCAACTAAAACCGCAGCCTTCTCGGGAGTCATACCCTTCTTTTGGCGAAGTTGGAAAAGCAAGTCTGCATACGCGGCTTTCTTCTCGTGATTTTTCGGATCGACAAGAGTTGCCTCACCGATGTGGTTCAGTCCGAAACCTGCCGCCAACTCCTTGATCTCAGCGGGGTTTCCAATTAAGATAATGTCTGCTACACCGTCGGCCAGTAATCGGTCGGCAGCTTTAAGAGTTCTTTCCTCGGTACCTTCGGGAAGAACAATACGCTGCTTGTCAGCTTTAGCGCGCGCAATAATGTCTTGCATTAAATCCATAGCGGAAGATATTTTATATTATTTAATAATTGTACTCGTAATCCGGCTACAAAATTAGGCATAATGCAATATAGAGTTTACAAAATAGGCAAAAGAATTACAGATAGAGATACCAGTTTCAGATCTTTTAACAGTAATTCGTCACTTCCCGCTCCCCGGAGAGTATTTGTTGCAGTTCTTCCGCTGTCACATTCACACTTAACTTACCTTTATGGGCCACGGAGATCTTTCCTCTCTCCTCCGAGACAATAATAACCAGCGCATCTGTCTCCAATGACATCCCCAACCCGGAACGATGGCGCAATCCCATATCCTTGGGAAGGGTAGCGTTCTGGGCGACCGGCAAGATACAACCGGCCGCCTTGATCCGGTTATCGGCTATGATCATGGCACCATCATGCAACGGGCTGTTCTTAAAGAAGATGTTCTCGATCAAGCGGGCATTTACATCGGCGTTGAACATTTCGCCCGTATGCTCATAGATCGCCAAGTCCATATCTTGCTGGATCACGATCAAGGCACCCGTCTTTTTCCGGGCCATATTCATACAAGCCAAGACAACAGGGGCGACAAACTTCCCTTCTTTCTCCGGATCGCCTCCTCGCTTGGAAAAAAGTTTCCCTAGGAATTTCCAGCCCCGATGCGAACCTAACGCCAACAGGAAACGGCGGATCTCGTCTTGGAAGAGGATTACCAAAACCACGAAACCTACGCTAATAAACTTATCCAAGATGGCCCCCATCAACCGCATCTCCAATACCTGCGAGATCAAGATCCATACGACGATGAATGATACGACTCCACTGAATATAGCCAATGTGCCTGAGCTTTTCATCAATTTATAGGTCTGGTACAGGAAGAAAGCCACCAGCAATACGTCAATCAAGTCTTTTATACCGAAATGCATCCACATAGTTAATTGAGAATTGAAAGTTGAAAATTGAAAATTATTTGTTGGTCATTTGACCTATGACGCGAATGGCTTCCACTGCTTCCCGCACGTCATGTACACGAAGGATATTAGCGCCGTTCAAGAGAGCGTACGTATTCAATACAGTCGTTCCGTTCAGGCTATCCGCAGGGGTTCCACCCAGTAATTTATAAATCATGCTTTTACGGGAGACTCCAACTAATAAAGGCAACTCAAAAATAGAGAACTCCTTTAAATGGCTCATCAATTGGTAATTCTGCTCCAACGTCTTACTAAAACCAAAGCCGGGATCGAGAATGATATCATTCACCCCTAAAAGCCGAAGCTGGCGTACCTTCCGGGAAAAGTACAGCATGATCTCCTCCATCATATCCGGGTAATCAGTATGCCTCTGCATAGTTTGAGGGGTTCCACGCATATGCATCATGATATAAGGCACCTTCAAATCCGCTACCGTTTGGAACATATCCGCATCCAACTCACCGCCGGAGATATCGTTAATGATAGCTGCTCCATATTCCTCTACGCAACGACGCGCAATCCCCGCACGAAACGTATCTACGGACACCGGGATATCCGGGTAATGCTTATTTAATATATGTAAGGCAAACTCCAAACGGCGCATCTCTTCCTCCGGCGTAACCTCAGCGGCATCCGGACGGGATGAATAACCACCGATATCTATCCAATCTCCTCCCTCCGATAAGATTTCCCGGATACGGTCCTCGATAGCGGTCTCGGTCTGTTTGCGGCTGCCCGCATAAAAAGAATCAGGGGTAATATTCAAGATTCCCATCACCAACGGCGTCGCTAAAGAAGTGAGTGTCCCTCTAATATTGAGCGTTTTATCTAACATGATCTTTCCTTATTTCCAGCAAAGATACAGGTTTCTCTCTTAAAATCTCCTTCTAGATTCTTCATTCTTTATTTAATTGCTACATTTGCCCCGAATTAGACAGGAATAAATATTTAACGCGATACAGTCATGAGTATTATCGACCTCTATGATTTATTTATACATAACCCTCAAATAACGACAGATAGCCGGAACTGTCCGAAGGGTTCTATCTTCTTCGCCTTAAAAGGCGATAAATTCGATGGAAATCAATATGCCGGGAAAGCCTTGGCATCCGGCTGTGTCTATGCCGTCATAGACAATCCCGATTATTATATAGGCGAACGCACGATCCTTGTTGATAACGTGCTGAAGACCTTGCAACAATTAGCGCACCATCACCGCAAGGTACTGGGGTTGCCGATCATCGGAATTACCGGAACGAATGGCAAGACCACGACCAAAGAGTTATTGGCTGCCGTACTCTCAACGAAATTCAATTTGCTATATACCGAAGGAAATTTCAATAATCATATTGGCGTTCCCTTGACCTTGCTCCGATTGACTCATGACCATGAGATGGCGGTTATCGAGATGGGCGCCAGCCATCCGGGAGACATCAAGGAATTAGTGGATATCGTCCATCCTAACTATGGCATCATCACGAACGTAGGCCGTGCCCATCTGGAAGGCTTCGGTTCTTTCGAGGGTGTGATCCGGACAAAAGGGGAGTTATATGATTATATCCGTCGCTCCAAAGGCAAGATATTTATCAAGAAAGAGAACGAGTACCTTCAGTCTATCGCCAAAGGCATCGAACAAATCACATATGGAAACGGGGATGATGCTTTCGCGTCCGGACAGGTAGTCAGTTGCGATCCTTTCTTAGTGTTCAATTGGAAGCAACAAGGAAAGTTGCATACCGTCGAAACACATATGATCGGTAGTTATAACCTAGATAATGTATTGGCCGCCGTCGCCGTAGGCCGCTTCTTCAAGATCCCGGCAGAGCGTATCAGCCGTGCTATCGCCGCTTACGAGCCTACCAATAACCGTTCTCAGTTCAAGAAAACCGATAATAACGAATTGATTATCGATGCTTACAACGCGAATCCGAGTAGCATGAAAGTAGCTCTGGACAATTTCATCACCATGCCCGTACAGCCTAAAGCCATCATCCTTGGAGATATGCGCGAGCTTGGACCAACTAGCAACGAATTACACGCGGAGGTTGTCGAACAGATCAAGAAAGGCCAGTTCGACAAGGTGTTCCTCTGCGGCGAGCATTTCTCCAAGGTAGGCAAAGAGTTCTCCCCCTTCGCTACCACAGAGGCTATGACGGAGGAGCTTCGGAGGCAGCCGTTAAAGGGCTATCATATCTTGATCAAAGGCTCTCATAGCATGGGGCTGGAGAAACTAGTGGATATCCTATAAGCTATCATCGAACAAGACAGTTTTCAACTTTTGATACAAGAAGGAGAGAACCAATAAGATAACTCCCAAGATTATAAAGACGACCACTTTCCCGATCGTAGGCAAGAGCCACAGATCTACCAACACCAACTTTAGCAATACGATCGAGAAAGTGGCCAAACTAATCATCCGGACAACCTTCAGGTGCAATCGCATTCCCACCGCCATTTGCATAAAGCCGGCAAGACTCAACGAGATAGAGAAGCCTGCGCTTAATTCATCCGGCAAGCCCAACTGATTCAACAAATTATTCGTTCCCACGGCCAGTAATATCGTAGACAGCAAACAAATATATAAGGTCATCCCATGCGTACGCTTTTCTCTTGCGTCAAATGACTTATAATAGTACCGCCCCAAGACAAAAATATGCCCCCCGATTAAAAGCAAGGAAACCCATAGCAGGAACCGGGGAATAAAGAGATCATCATACCCGACCCACAAAGACATTCCTCCGAACAGGGATAAAGATAGCCCCAAGAGTAGTCCGTATCCCCCCGCATTTCTTGACACAGGCAAATAGCTTTTCCCTAATAAAACATTCGCAGCAAATAAAACCGCCACCGTAAATGTCTCGATATAGCTAAAGGACACGATCGAAGGATCTACATATGAATAGAAATCGAAAACAAAGGCTATATATAATACGACACATCCCGTCAAGAGAGGCCCTTTCGTCGATATCCTTGTCGGACGTACCAACCAAGCGTCTACCCAATACGATAGCCCCGTAAAAATACCGGTAGCGAACAAGCCATTTATAAATAGGGAAGAATCTCCGTACCGAGCCTCCATACATCCGTGGAAGACATCCATTCCGTAAGAGCCCAGCGTCAAGACCGGAAGTACCCAAGCGAATATCTCGTAAACCCGCAGACGGAAACGACTATAGAACCAGAGAATAATCATTACCTCTGAAGCCCAAAACAAGGTAATAAAGGTCCCTTCCAGTTGGATCGGGATCGTCACCGATACGAACGTAAGAGCGATACCCAATAACGTATGCATCAAGAAAGTGAAAGGTTCCCCTTTCCGTTTGATCCAAAAGAAAAGAGCGAAGTTAATAGCCGCAACAAAAAGGGTTACCAGACCTTTGTAATTCCGCTCAAGCTCCATATTCTGCAGGAGACAAAGGGCAAAGAACAGGAATACGAAATTGTTCAATCCGATCACTCCTAATAAATATTGATTGATCCCCCGGATATTGATTCGCACGATGGAAGCGACCGATAATAAGAAGATCAAATAGAAGGCGATAGAGAAAATAAGTAAATGCGTTAATTGGACACTTCCCATCAAATCCAGATCCGCAGCATACGTATAACCCGCAAAGACGATCCAAGTCAAGGCAAAACAAATTACAGGCAATTCCCCCCACTTCTTATAGATAGATAGCCCGAACATTCCTAGGTCCAAGATCATGACATAGGTAAACAGCACCCAATAACTTCCATCTCCGCTACCCACTAAGAATGGAGCGATAAATCCACCCACCAAAGCGATAATTGCCAGTTCCCTACGATTATAGAGTATAGATAAAGACGACATAAATCCGGTAAACAGCACAAGCAGAATAAAAGCGACCGTTTGGCTAAACAGCCCGTAATAATGATAGGCGATCGCCACCGTTACATAGAAGATCGCGAAAGCGCCTCCCGCCAGCAAAGAGCTAAAGGTACGATAGGAATCCTTCAAACGCCAAGCCACGAATAGAAGTAATCCACCCATCCCAAAGCCAAGGATCGTACGCAAGGTCTCGTTTATCCATTCCTTATCTATCGCATACTTCACGAAAAGCCCCATACCCAAGACGAGTATCAGGATACCGATTTTACCGAATAAGTTCTCACCGATATATTTCTCATAATTGACAGGCTTCCGCACCTTCTGGGGTTGAGGATTTTTAGCAGGTTCGACAATCGCCCTTACCGGTTCAGGTTGTACGAAAACTTCCGGCTCTTTCAAGATCTCAGGCTCCGGTTCCTTTATCTCGTCCACAACTTCCAGACTATTCTCCAAACGTTTACGCAAGGCAGCGATCTCTTTCAACAATTCCTCCGTTTTCTCTTGTGATTTGGATATCTTATTACGCAAGTTTATCCAAATCATGATCAGTAATAGAAGTATCAGTAAGGTATATTCCATAAACTCTAAAATTATAAGCTTGCCGCAATATACGCATTTATTTATGTAAAAGCTTTCCGAACCATAAAAAAGTCCCGACGATACGAATATCGCCGGGAGCAATTTTTTATCCGGTTTCCTTCCTCACGGAAATACTATCGGAAGAACTTTTTTACTTTAGTATTAACCACACGTTCCCCCATCACGGGATACTTTGTTGCGTGGAAATTATTTAATTAAATATATTTAGATAGAGACGGGACGTGCCCGCCTCTACTGTATCATTTCGAATAAAATAATTATTTAACAACCACCTTAACAGCAGCCTCACCCTCTACAGCTACAGCTACGATACCTGCCGGTACAGCGATTGTAGCGTTATCAGATGAAAGAACTGTCTCAGCAACCACCTTACCTAAGATGTTAGAGATAACAACAGACTTGCCAGCGGCACCTTGGATTGTTACAGTACCATCGTTAGCGATAACAGAGATAGCAGAAGCTCCTTCTTCAACGTTATCGTTGGATGTCGGGTGTAATGTCGTAGCCTCAGCAACGAACTCATGAGCCTCGTCACGATTATCCGTCCAAACTAATACGTTGTTGATAACTTTCAAATAAGAAGTTACATCTTCACGATCAGTCTTAGTTGCATCATCTTCGTTTGCAATCTCCTTTGTTGTCTTATTCTCGATCTTCAATGTATTATTTGCAGTTGTAACAAATGCCATTGCAGCCGGATTTACAGACATAGTCTTCAAGGTATCAACAGCAGTTGCTTTTTCACGAACAATAGCTAAAGAATCCTCACCATAAACGATAGCTTTAACAAAAGCTGCTTTCACCAAACCTTCTGTAGCATTCCAATAAGCGCTACCTTCATTTGTCTTAGATGTATATTTATCATCATCACCCTTAACCGCAGAATAAACAGAATCTTGAGGATTTACCAAGAAATATCTGTAACCATCAGCGATAGCAGCAGAGTCTAACCCATTACCTGTTGTGATGTAATAAGTAGGTCTAGTTACATCTTTTACACAAGCAGTATCAATCCACAAACCAAACAAGCTGTCGATATATTCTTCTTGACCTGCCAACTTAACCTCCGCAAACAAAGACTTAGGATTCATGGAAAGAGCTTTACCATCAGCCTCGGCAGATTTAACCAACATGTGAGAAGGAGCATTCAATGTAGCGTAGTCCGGAGATGGCTCTACTACCAAGTCAAAATAGTTGTTATTTACAGCTGAAGCTGCAGCAGAGATCAACTTACCAGTATTAACATCCAATACCACAATCTTATCACCTGTAGACAATAAATAACCATTGCCCTTAGCTGTTTTGAATGTGAACTCAGAACCAGCAACTGCAGGAGTAGCTGTATTATCTTCTTTTGCCAACTTAAATTCATTATCCTTAGCTACAACATACTCTTTTGTATATTGCTTGTAAAGTTTATAAGTAGCCGTAGCTAAAGTATCACCTAAAGCGATAGCACCTACACCAGCTTTGTGTTCATCAGCATTGCTAGTCCAGACCTTACCCGTTTTATCTTTAATTACTTCAACCTTGAATTTAGCAGCGTCTTCGGCTGTAGTTTTCTTAACCTTCAATACGCCGTCAACGATTGTATACAAATCATCAACACCCTCCGTACCGGAGATCAAGTTCAATGTATAAGCGAAGTTATCAACAGCTACCTTGTCCAAATACTTCGTAGCCATATAGTTGTATTCCTTGCCACCGGCTTTGATATCTTTCTGATATTCGAAATAGAATTCAGTACCAGCCGCTAAACTTGCAGAAGCAGCGCTATTTACAGCATCCACTCTGTAAGCGTCTTTACCTGTTACCTTATAGATCTGAGCGGCAGCAGTTGTAAGACCTTGGTTGAAGTTACGTTCAACGAATTGGTATTTACCACCCTTAGCAACTACATAGAACTGACCAGCAGGGTTATATGCATTAGGAGCATCCTTCTTCAATTCCAATCCACTAGCCGTAGCATAAACATACTTAAACTCATCACCAGATTTAACCTTGATGAAGTAAACACCATCACCAGTAGGCAATGTAGCCGGAGTGCCCTTACCTAATTTTACGGAAGGAGCGACACCTTGCTCGATTGTAGAAGGAGTACCAGAAAGTTTAGAGACTGTCAATACCTTTGAATTGGTTACCTGAGCATATACTACTTGAACATCAGCAGCAGTACCTGTAAGCGCAGCTTCAAATTTCTTAGTAGTTGTATTATAAACAGGTGCATTCTTTACATAAACAGCGACTTTATCGTTTGATAAGTCTTGAATAAATTTGAACTTTTGAAAATCACCATTCAATACTGTATGATAACCATTATCCAACCAAGTTGAGTCTTTTGCGAATTTATAGCCAAATACATCCTTTTGCCCAGCGATCGTGTACTTAGTTGTATCCAAACCGAAGTAAGCATCCTTTTCACCGATCTTATCAGCGCCAACTTCCTGCAACTGTACATAATCAGCATCAGCACCAGTCAACTGAGTAGCTACTAATTCTTTGCCCTCAAAGATGTTCTCTTGATAAGCCTCTCCAAAGTTCAAAGAGAATACAGTGAAACCATCGCCTAAGTCAGAGGCAGCCAAAGTACGAGCCTTCAAAGCCGAATTTACTTCCGAAGTGAATGCTGTAGCGGCACTAGCAATGCCCAAGGATAACTTACCTCCAGACACAACCAATCCTAAAGATCCGTTCGCAGAATAATAAGCAGAAATCTTGCCGTCAGTAGTTACAGACCACTTGTCAACACCTGCCGCTAAATTAGGTTTAGCATCTTTTTTTGCAGCGAAAGACAATACAGCACCAGTCTTTTTGTTAGTGAAGCTGTAAAGCTTGTTTCCTGTAGCATCAACTCCAGCTTCAGTAACCTTCCACATAGCAGAGTCAATAGAAGCTTTAGGAGCAGTTGCCAAATTGCTAAATGTTTTTACCACTACAGAGTCCGATTTAGCTCCATAAACAGCTAAATAATCAGAAGAACTGGACTTCAACATGGTGTAACCGTCTGTTTTGGTGATTTGGGCTGAAGCAACAGCCGAAATCATTGCAAGTCCAGCTACAAGAGTAGAAAACTTTTTGTTCATAATTCTAAAATTAATATTAATACTAGTGTTAATTAAAAGCTCTTCAATATTTTGCCCCTTCAAATTGGGCATAAAACGACTAGTCTAAACGATCGTCTAAATCTTGCGTTTTTTTAGTGCCAAAACAGGAGATTTGTTGAAAGAATCCGTTGTTTCGTAAAGGATAACCTATCCTATTGATAAGAAAGAGGATAAGCGATAAAAAAATAATGCGGAAGGGTTGTAAGTGTCGAAGAAACGCGTACCTTTGCAAATGACTAGAAAAATCGATCGTTTAGACTAGTCGTTTCTCACATTCTATTCCATCGCACATAAAATATACATCACCTATATAGTAGTATAACCTCTATGCGTATTGCATATATTATAATGTACGAGCGTACATTATATATTATCTATGTCGTTGACTGATTATCAATTCTTCTTTCTAAATCCAAATAAGCATGCTTATCGGATAAGGTGAATTTGAATATTTCCAGCAGATACACCGAGCATTATCCGCCAACAGTATTATATACGGATTATCAGCATATTACATTTACAACTAGATGTAACGCTGTTTACTTCCATATGTAAATGACTTTACTTCTAGAGGTAAACACTTTCGTTTCTACTATATGTAAATACTTTCGCTCTTGCATGGAAGCGCCTCGTTTACGCTTTTATTGGTCAAAATAACGACTATCCTATGTACTTGAACTCTTTTTTCATAAATTTGTCGCTTTATAATAAACTGAGTAAAAAATGAATACACACGAACTTTGCTGCGTAGGACACATCACCTTGGATAAGGTAGTGACACCTAAGAATACCGTCCATATGCCGGGAGGAACCTCCTTTTATTTCTCGCATGCGATAAAACATTTCGATGATATTGACTATACTCTAGTGACAGCCTTGGCTGAATCTGAGATGAAAACGGTGGAGGAACTACGAGCCGAAGGTATCGACGTTGCCGTGATGCCAAGTAAGCACACCGTTTATTTCGAGAATATTTATGGAGAGAACCAAGATAACCGTACGCAACGTGTATTGGCGAAAGCAGATCCTTTCACCGTAGAGTATCTGGAGAACATCGACTCCAAGATCTTCCACCTTGGTAGTTTGCTTGCCGATGATTTCTCTTTGGAAGTGGTAAAGTATTTAGCGGGGAAAGGCTTAGTATCGATTGACTCGCAAGGGTATCTACGGGAAGTAAGAGACAAGGATGTATTTGCCGTGGATTGGCCAGAGAAAAAAGAAGTACTTAAATACGTGCACTTCCTCAAGGCTAACGAACATGAGATGGAGGTGTTAACCGGATATACCGATGCCGTGAACGCAGGAAAAGTTATCTACGATTGGGGCGTGAAAGAGGTATTGCTGACTTTCGGAAGCATGGGATCTATCATTTACGACGGTTCCACTTTCCATAAAATCCCCGCTTACATACCGAAAGAAGTAGTAAACGCTACCGGAGCGGGTGATACTTATATGACAGGATATCTCTATAAACGTGCCAAAGGCGCAAGCATAGAAGAAGCCGGACGTTTCGCGGCAGCTATGACAACATTGAAAATCGAAGGAATAGGCCCATTCAACGGCACTAAGGAAGATGTGTTGCGATGCTTAGAGACAGCGGAACAACGAATGCCTGAGTAGTTGAAAATTGAGAATTGAAAATTATTCGCTCTCTCCTAATTTTCAATTCTCAATTCTCTATCTTTAATTATTCTTGAATGCTTTGCAGAATGTAGTCATTAGCAAGATACAAAGCCCTAACAAGCCGACCACGATATAAGCGTATTTCATATTGAAAGCCTGCGAGATCGCTCCGATCAACAAAGGTGCGATCAACGAGCCGATAAAGCTGATACTGGAAAGGATCGTCAAGGCAATTCCCACCGGAGTTCTCGATTTAGCGCCCACTAAGCTATAAATAGTAGGCACCATACACGAGATGCCCAAGCCTACCAACATAAAGCCTAAGGAATTCACGATCACCTTAACCGTCATCGATTCGAACATTCCACCCAACATGGCTGAGATAAAGAAACCTGCAAAAATAAAGAAACCCGCTAATTGCAACACCTTCTGCTTTCCTAAAACACTATAGGCGGAGTTCGTAAGAAAACGGCCTACCGTCATCATCACCATGAACACTAAGAAACCGATCTGCAAGGATTTAGGAACTTGTAGTACCGATTCGAAGTAAAGTCCACTCCAATCAAACATCGCACTTTCCACCACCAAGGCAAACAGTCCGACGATACCTAACTGGATCAACAGTATTTCCGGCTTACGGATAAAGCTCAACAATGCCGGAGCTTCTTTCTTCTCCGCTTCCTTCTCTTCCTCCGGTGACTCAACCGCCACGTCTTCCTGCAAATACTTCCGGCTTACCAAAACAGTCACTCCAATCAATAATGCAATCAACGTAAAATGCCAGAACGGAGTGACGCCGGATACGATCATGATAAACCCGATCAAAGCTCCTAAACAGGCCGCCAGACTCCAACCTCCATGAAATGAGGCCATAATCGTACGTCCATAGAGCCGCTCGATACCAATCCCTTGCGTATTCAAGGATATATCGCAAAGATTCCAGAACACCCCAAAACAGAATAAATAGACACCCAGCAGATAAATATTATGTGCCGTACCGATCGCAAATAAGGCCAAGGCATATCCCAACACACTGGCCTGCGCCATAATACGGCTTCCCAACTTCGACACCAAATAACCCGCTAACGGTATCGCCACAAACTTACCTACCGGGATCAGGAACAAGACCAACCCCCAATAGAAAGCGTAATTCACCTCAAAGAAATCCTTCACGTCCGGAATACGGCTAGCCCAACTAGAGAAACAAAGACCTTGCGCTAAAAAGAAAGAAAGCATCGCATAACGAACCCGTTCCTTGGGAAAAGCGCTACCCAATGGAGTATTCATTTTTTCATTCATTATCATTTACTTTTATTGTTATCATCTATTCGAGAAAGAGGCACGAACCCCATTCCTCCGCAAAGCTATCAAATATATCCTAATCCCCTAAGTCCTAAAAGTAGAATTTATTAGGTAGATTCCCTAATGAAAAGTATATTTGCGAAATATGCACAGGAATGTTGACTAAATCGAGGATGATATGAGAAGCTGGATTATCTTTTTAGGATTATTATTTACCACATTCACACAGGCACAAGTTATTACGGGAAGGGTTACGGACTTAAATAACCATCCTATCGAACTAGCGGTCGTGATTATACAAACGAACGATTCAGTATATGTAAACTCCACCTATACGGACTCTTTGGGCTCTTTTAGTGTCAAAGCGGAGATATCCCCTTTCCTCTTAACCGTCCAGCATCTGCTGTATGAAACGTATCAAAGCACTTATGACTCACTTACGATAGGCAATATACAACTGAACGAGAAAAGCCAGACGCTTTCGGAAGTATCTGTTACCGGAGAGCGTCCCTTAGCCAAGGTTGTCGATGGTAAAATAACCTACAGCATGCCGCATTTGTTAAAAGACAAGATGGCCGTTAGCGCTTACGAGGCGATCCTAGAACTACCGGGAGTGCGGGAACAAAGCGGGAAAATACAACTTGCCGGAACAAATGGAGTCACGGTTATCATCAATGGCAAGACCACCAATATGGGTGAGAGCCAATTGGAGAATCTGCTTAAGAATATGCCCAAAGAACGTATTCAAGAAGCAGAGATCATGTATAGCGCTCCACCCCAATATCATGTACGCGGGGCCGTGATTAATCTGGTCCTTAATAACGGTATTTCCGAGACTCCCAAACTGCAAGGACAAGTCAATGCTCTATACAACCAAGGGCATTACGCTAATTACCAAAGTGGCGCTACTCTCGTTTACAACACGCCTAAATATTCTACCGATCTCATGTACTCCTTCGGCTACCACAGGGAACGGACAGGTGAGGATATCTTATCACACCATTTATTCGATGGTAAGACCTACGAGATCGAGCAATTCGACAGAGGACATACCCGGCTCCCAGTCCATACCATACGCCTAGGCAATGATTGGTTCTTGAACGATAAGAACAAACTAAGCTTCGCCTATACCTCAGAGATCCAGCAATGGACTCATCCTTTCACCTCTTCTGTAGGAACCTATTCGGATTCCGAAAACAGAAAGAAATCCGACAAACCGATCCAGATGCATAATCTGGCGCTCGACTATGCCTCCGGGTTCGGCCTTAATGTAGGGATTGATTTTACCGCTTACATCAATCATACGACACAATATTACCAAGAGAAGAAAGCAGGGAAAGAAGATGCCTTCAACGCTAAATCACAACAAGACATCCGTAGGCTCTCCGTCTACGCGGACCAGAACCATAAATTAGGAAAAGGCTGGATGCTCAACTATGGGACAAAATTCAGCTTCGCCTCAGACAAAAGTTCTCAGGTATATCATTCACTGCGCGAACACGATTGGTCCATCTCTAATAGTTACAGTAAACTGGATGAATATGTATATGATTTATATACCGGCTTTTCCAAAAGCTTCTCTGATAACCTATCCGTAAACGCCTCTTTGACCGGAGAGTATTACAAACATAAGGAGATTGATTATTGGAGCTTATTCCCTATGATGGAAATCACGTACCGAGCCCACCCCAGCCACATCCTGCAATTATCCGTTTCTTCAGACAAGACCTATCCCAGCTATTGGGAGATGCAGAATACGGTGTCTTATCTGAATGGATATACCGAGATACAAGGTAACCCGGATTTAAGGCCGTCCAGACTCTACTCTGCCCAATTGAACTACATCCTAAAAAACAAATACATTTTCACGCTATACGCAAATTATATAGACAATAATTTCAACCAGCTCCCCTATCAATCCTCCGAGAGACTAGTTCTTATCTATAAGACACTGAATTTCGACTATTCCAGTAAGCTAGGCCTAAATGTAATGATACCATTCAAAGCCGGCTCCGTGCTTGATTCCAGATTAACGTTAAATGGTTATTATGACAAGATGAAATGTGATAATTACCATGATATAAGCTTCAATAAAGATAATCTGGCATTCTATGCCGAATTAAATAATACGTTCAACATCTCATCGAAGCCTACTATCAAAGCGGAAGTATCCGGTTCTTATATTACCCGCAACATTCAAGGCCCAATGACGATCAGCAGTATGTATAATGTAGACGCCGGCTTGAAATGGATCTCCCCCAACGGCAAAGCGGAGATCTCTTTAAAAGTGGATGACATGTTTAATTCATGGGTCCCAAAAGATCTTAATCTCCAATACAAAACACAAGACTTACATATGCGTATGATCCCGGATTCCAGACGAGTCTCCTTATCCTTTATCTATAAATTCGGAGATTTTAAAGCAAAAGAGCATAAAGAGGTGGATAGTTCCCGATTCGGGAAATAAAAGCCAATGGTCTATACTACGCTTTCAACCTATATTCAGATGGGGTGACATTAAACTTCCGCTTAAAGGCCGTACAAAAATGCGCTTGATGTTCATAGCCGACCAAGCCGGCAACTTCCCCTATTGATTTATTGGTATCCAAAAGATAGTGAATCGCTATATTCATACGATAATCAAAGAGATAGTTAAACACGGTCGTCCGGAACGCTTCTTTAAACCCCGCTTTCAAAGTACATTCATTAGTTCCGACACGTAAAGCCAAATCATGTAATGAAGGCGGGTTCAAATATTCGGAACATATAATATCCCGGGCCTGATAAATTTTATCCCGATCGGAAAAGCCTACTATCTTTGCGTTAACCGGTTCTTTACCTTCCGTCTCCCGCATAAATAAAGACAAGCACTCGGTTACTTTTGCTTCGAGATACATTGGCGAGGCATTTCCCATCATCTGAGAGACCTCAAGATCATTCAACGCCACAGATAAAGCGATTGGAATCGAGAGATTCTTGGGAGCGATAAAGAAAGTCTCCCCCCTGCCGAATCGCAAATAAGCACTCCCGAAGTACTCCGTATAACGTTCCGACAAATGTTGGAAGAAATCCGGCGACACCAGAATACTTGTCATACCAAAAGTATCTCCTTTACGGAACAGATTCCGCTCTTCCTTGATACCAGAACTTACGATCATATTCGTATACCCTTTCCGCCAAATCCGCTTATCCCGTGTCTCCGACAAAAAGCATTCGACGATCCCCTGACGAACAACAGAAAGTCCCATAAACGAGTTACCGACATTTAGGGAACGCATGCAACAATCCTCCTTGCAATAGATCTGGTATCTTGTCACATTAAAATCCCTGCATCTGAAATCACTGATACGATAGGTCAATAATTTGTTCTCCGCCTCCCAACAGTTCTCTTCTAGCCCTCCTGAACGATTGGTAGAAAAATAACTTATATCCGGCATTTCTAAAGCGATCGTATCTCTTCCACGAGATGAGAGTTCTATGTGTACCATTTTTCCGTTTGATTAAAATACACTTCCTTCTTGCGTAAATAAACCAAAAGCAAAGATCCCATCTTTGTACCGGATAATCAATCCCTATAAATAGGTATATTATGAATAAAATAAAACCAGAGATAAAGGATAACATCGCGGAGACCTTGTTTATTCCCTTACTATCACGCGCTCACGAAAGTCACCGGAAAGATGCGATATTAAAAGACCCGATGGCATGTGAGCTTGTTGAGAAAATAGATTATGATTTCGCCAAGTTTGGTAAAATCACGATGAGTACTACCGGAACCGCTATCCGCCTACGTCATTTCGATCGTTTGGTCCAGCGATTCATCGACCGTAAGGTAACTGAAGATCCGGTAGTGGTATCAATCGGTTGCGGATTAGACAGCCGTTTCCAACGTGTCTCCAACCATAACCAAGCGACCTTCTACGAACTAGACTTACCTGAAGTAATCAATTTGCGTGAAAAGCTATTCCCTGCCTCCGCTAAAGATCTCACGATCAAAGGCTCTATGCTCGAGACGGACTGGATGGATATGTTGAGACAAAAACATCCTCACGGCCGCTTCCTTTTCCTCGCGGAAGGTGTAATGATGTATTTCAATGAGGAACAGGTAAAATCTGTTATCCAAAACCTCGCCCAACGCTTTCCCGGATGCGAGATATATTTTGATTTCGTCAATAAATGGGCCGCCCGCAACTCCGACAAGCATGAATCGGTAAAACGGACAAAAGCCCGTTTCCATTTCGGACTAAACGATCCGCACACAATCGAGCAATGGTTCCCCAAGCTCAAACTGATCGAACGATTCTATTTCATCAGCGAAGAGAAAAAACGCTGGGGACTACCCGGCCTGATCATGTGGTTAATCCCGGCGCTACACAAATCTTTTGGAATCGTAGGTTATAAAGTTGGAGAAATAAGTAAATAGGTTATCTACCAAATAAAAAAGCTAGTTCTGTATTCGATCATGAGTTTTGGTATTAAATAGAAGACCTCCACGTAGTTTATCAGAAGGACTTTCCGACAATTGTACCCCCTTTTTGTTTTTCGGGGAAGGGGGTACGATTTGGATACTCAACCGTATCTTTTCGTGCGCCTTTTTGGGCTTTCAAGCAAGACTAAAACATAAAAAAGTCCCACAATACGTTAATATTGCAGGACTTATCTCTTTTAGCTTTGTTCTTATGTGATCCGCCTGGGATTCTCCTAATAGAGTTACCACGCTGATATTTAAAACTTTATCTTTTGAGCTTCAAGCATATCCCATGATTTATCCCACTAATTTGCTACGTGCTTTTGCGGTAGTTTGCTCATGGAGAATACTGTGGGCAAAGATAACATTTTTTTCTAGTACTTAAAGTATATAATAATTTCTTTCGGAATAATCAGTGAAGTACTTTGTTGGAAAAACAAAATTAGGTGATGGGTATATACGGACAATATAATATTTTGCATTTTCACACATCTTATTTCTATATAGTTTTTCTGGTTTGAAAAAAAGTCATACATTTGTATATGAGTTATCTAAATTAATCATAAACGTTTAAAGTCTAATATTATGTCCTTAAGTGATACTTTATTTAATATAGCACCAAACTCTATACAATTTGATGAATTTAATCCAAGAGGTGAAACTGCTGAACAAATCATAAATGATGAAGATTTTCATAAATTGAAAGACTCCATTTCTCAAATTGGAGTTCTTGTTCCATTAATAGTCAAAAAAAATCAAGTTCCTAATACTGGAAAAGAATTTATATTGATTGATGGTGAACGAAGACTAAGAGCATCCATGGATTTAAGCCTTGAAAAAATACCTGTGAGAATTGTTCAAAGTGATGTTGAAGGGAAAATAATTGCTTATCAAATTCATCAAAATCGCAAGGCGTGGAGTAAACCTTCAGAGGCTAAATCTATTCAGAGTATTATTAATTCTATAAAAGTAGATGATCCTAATATCTCAGATACAGATTTAAAGAAAAAATTGATAGAAGTTACATCTCATAAGCCTACAGCTATTAATGATATTTTGAAGATTCTAAAATATGACGAAGATGTACAGGATAAATCCTCAAAAGGAGAAATAGAACATAGTTACTTGATCCGTATAGAGGACGACTTTATAGCTCCTGTAAATAGAGTATATCCTGAATTGATAGACACTTTTGGTGAAAATGAGATTCGAAGAATAATGATTCATAAGGCTGAACTTAAACTTCTTATCAATACGAGGTACATGATGAATTCTAGTTTTAAAGAGATATTTAAGCCTAGTTTATATCGTGATGAGATATGCACATTAATTGGGACATTTTTGCAATCGCCGGAACAGAGTGCATCTGATTTATTTACAGCCTTTCAAAATATAAAACAAAAGGAAGAGGAAAATATTAATAAAGAAGAGAATAAATCTTCGGTAAATGTTGATGGTAAAATAAATGCTAGCAGAAATGATGATAAATTGTCTGTTTCACCCAATGAGAAAAATAGGGAGCAGAATACTACTGAGCAAGGGGGAGACAGTTTGAATAAAAATAATACTAAAAAAATAGTGGAACTAACACTCCTGCTACAAATGCAGAAAGGACTCCTATAATTATTGCAAAAGCTAAAAAATCCGGTTTTAATGCTATAAAAGAGAGCTTAGAAAATCTTAGTAAACAATATACAGAAGAAGAACTTGAATACATAAAAGAAGCTATTGTATGTTTGAGTACAGAAAGAGCTTTAAAAGCATCTGTATTGATGATATGGGCTTCATCTATAAGCCGAATTTTGAAATATATAGAAAAAGACATTGCTCGGTTTAACACTGCTTCGGAAACTATGCAACTACAAAAAAAGTCATTCTATAAATTTTATGCGGCTAATTTTCAAAAAAGTGCTACTACTATAGAGGATATTAAGGAAGTGGCGAAAGATATGCAATTGTTGTGCTATTTATGTTATGAGGGTATTATTACTCCATCTCAATTTAAGCAACTTAAAGGATATTATGATATAAGAAATGAATGTGCGCATCCGACAACTCTCAAATTGTGTATGAATGAGGTTTTAGCGATCTTTGAAAATTTGGTAAGTTTTATTTTTAGTAATCCTAAATTGAAATAATGAATTGTTTATTTGTTGAACCAGACTTTCCAATTCCTGCTAAAAGTAAAAATCATTCAAATTTTCTACCGATTGGTTTATTGAAATTGGCATCTTATCATAGAATAAAAGGAGATAGAATTGAGCTAATTAGGGGTAACTTTTCTGCCGAATTTACTCCTGATTTTATTTACATAACATCTTTATTCACATACTGGGCTAAATATGTGAGAGAATCTGTATCATTTTACAAGCAACTCTATCCTAATGCGACTATTCAGGTAGGGGGGATTTATGCAACATTAATGCCTGATCACTGTAAAGAATATACAGGATGTGATGTCGTTTACAGTGGGCAATTTGGAAATGCAGAGAAGTGTCAACCAGCTTATGATTTAGTAAATGTTGATTATCAGATAATTCATGGAATGAGAGGATGCTGTAGAAAGTGTGATTTTTGTGGTATTTGGCGTATTGAAAAACTTAATTTTAAGACGGCAATAGAAATCAAGAATGAAATAATCAAAAATCATATTATTTTTTATGACAATAATATGCTTGTAAATCCACATATTAAAGATATTCTTAATATGCTGAGTAATACAACTTTAAATAATAGAGTTCTTAAATGTGAATGTCAAAGTGGTTTTGATGGTCGTATATTAGAGAAACATCCTGAATATGCAAAATTATTAAAAGGAGCACGCTTTGAAAATATTCGTTTAGCATGGGATTTCAAATATGAACAGTATTCCGAAGTTGAGAATTGGATCCGTATATTGAATGAAGCTGGTTATAAATCGAAAGACATATTTATATTCATGATTTATAATTGGGATTATTCATATGAAGTAATGGAAAAGAAACGGCAGAAGTGTTATGAATGGGGAGTACAAATAGCCGATTGCCGATATAGACCATTGAATCAAACTTATGATAATTATAGTCCACAAAAGAAAAGTCAAGATAATAATGATTATTATATTCACTCGAACTGGACGGACTATCTAATTCGTAGTTTTAGAAAAAACGTAAGGCGACATAATATTTGTATTAGATATAATATTCCTTGGGATCAGTATGAACGTAAAAACGAAGTTATATATTCAAAGAAAAAGAATATAGGCAATGATTATAATAAAGACTTGGCTTTAAACTATCAAGCTAACAGACATAAATAAATTTTGTAGATCGTTAAGGGATTTATTGGTTTAGTGGAGAATGGATTGAATGATAAATCCAGAGATTTTTTCATTATAATTCAAATAAAGAAGTGATTATAATCGACGTCCTTTCTTCCGCTTCTTAGGCTTTACCACTTTTTCTTCTGAATTAGTTGGAAAAAATGCTTCTGATGAAGCAAAAGAAATGAATAATTTAGATGTTTGATTGCTATCCTGCTTGATTTCTCTTTTTCTTTCGCCTGATTGAATTCCTTGCTCCTGTAGTTTAAATTGTTCATATATAGAGCTGTTCTTCATCATATTGTGAAAATCGAATGAATCAGTTTGTTGTCGCTGATAATTGAATAACTTATCAAATCCTTGCTCTGCTTGTTGGAACAATTTTACACGATCAAAGCCACCTTTGATTATTCCTTTATTAGTATTCTTATGATTGGTGAGTGGTGATAGCTTCTTTTTATTGGCTTGATCTTTCCTGCTCACAATCAAATGGCAATGTATATTCAGTTCATTATTGGAACGGTTACGGTCAAAATGAATCTTGCCGTAAAACTTTATATCCGAAGCGGATAGTTCTTTATTGAAGTTCTTGGCATATTCAGGAATAAAAACTTCACGAATATATCTTTTTCATTGCTTCGGCTTGTTCCTGTTCTGTATTGCCCATTACTCTAAGTTCCTTTTCCGATGGGCTGACATGGATAGCATAAAACTTAGCATCTGTTTTCAGGAGTTGCCCGATATTAGTATCTATATCTTTTATTACTTTTGATTTGTAGATGTTATCCTCCATCAGATTGAAAAAGCCTTCGGTATAGATACCCTTTTCCATGCGTTCCAAATCTTCATGTTCTAAATAATTAGTTAGCTTTCGGCTACTACCAGCATTATTATACGTTCCGTTTGATGGCGGGGCAAAGTCTATGTGCATAATCTTATGTATTTATCAGATTGCTGATTTTGGCTTTCAGGTTCTCTTTCTTCTTGCTATCCATCACACCGCAAGCAGAAAGTTCCGAATAGAGTTGTATCAGGTGAAGTAACTTTTTATAATCCCGTTGGTGTATCTGATAGAGTGCATTAATCTGCTTGGACTGGTTGTTTATCATATCGGCATGATTACAGAACTGTTCACTTAACTTTTTGAGTACGGCTGTGTGTTTCTCCTGACTGGCTTCCAGTTGAGAGAGAATAAGAGTTTCCAAAGTTTTGCCGATAGCATCGAAACGCAAAGCGATAGAATTTGTTGCCCGTATCATAGGATTCAGTTGTTCTTCCTCGTAATGACGAATGAAGCGGATAATATCGTCCTGTCTCTTATTTATTATCGCAAGTTCTGATTTTACAGATTCAGGTGCTTCGGATGGATTGATATGTGCCTTGTCTATATACCCGAACGCCAACTTTACAACTTCACTCTTTTTCAGTGAATAGCGTTTGCATATCTTTTCTACCAAAGTTGCCGTTTCCTTATCTATGGAAATGGTAGTAAATATTGTTTTCCGACTGCTGTTTGGCATGGTAATTACTTTTTTATAGAAATATGGATAGATAAATACCTGATAATAAGCGTTGCAAAGAAAATGCTTATTACAGGTGTCATTACAGCGTGTTCTTGTAACACGCTAAAGCCGAAGGCTTTGCCCCGCAGGGCAAGAGGGAAGAACAGGACTTGTCCAGTTCCCTCTTGCTCGATTTAGCGAAACGGGCTGAACCGATAGGTGAAGCAGTTTGTGCTAAATCGGGGTGGTGGCACAGAGGAATAGCTCAAACATATGCTTCTTTCCTCTGCTACTTTTTGCTATCAGGGCTGATTCGCTAACTGATTGGCTTTTTCAAACTGCTTGTAGGTTTGAGAATCGGCATATTCACGGACGAAAGCCCGGATGTCGCTGGCTTTATAATACGTTTTTCGTCCGATGGTAAAGTAGGGAAGTACACCTTTTGCCCGATAGCGTTGTAGGGTTCTGAAAGATGCTTTCAACAGAAAGGCTAAGTCTTGATTATCTAATAGCTTTTCGTTTTCATCGAATACAGTATCGGTGTTGATAAGGGATTTCAAGTCTTGTCCGATTTCGGTGAGTTTCTTGGATAGCTTCTCCATCCACTTCTCGAAGTTTTCATTGTCTATATACATTTTGCTTCAATTTTAAGTTCAACATTATTGTTTTCAATCGATTGATGAAGCAAAGTTCTGCAAAACAAGGTCGCAGAAAAAGAGGAGTAGTTACCTACTCCCCGAAAAATGGTTTATAAACTACTATAAATAAACAATTTGCAGAATCATCTTTTCTAATCTTTATTTGTTTTTGCGTTTACGGTCTTCTCTGGCAATAGCATTTCGCAAAGCATCCAATGTTTTAGTAAGATTGTATGGTTTACGAGTAAACACTTCACCGATCTTATCGTAGATACTACCAAATTTCAGATTGAAAAGCTGCTCAAAGCCACGAGCCAACTGAATTTTTGGGACTGGCTTTCCATTTTCCCCAACGATTTTTCCCAGTAGAAACAGAGCTAGTACAATTTCAGCAATACCTATAATCCCCAATTCTTTAGACTTTGGGAGTACATATAGGTCTGATTTGAACTCTGTAGACACAGGTGAATTAAACTGTTCGGGATGGGTAATCTTCAGATTGAGTAACTCTAATTCTGCATCAATTAAGGATAATGCTTTGTGAATGTATAGATTTTTAGGCGCATTTTTCCCCCTGCCCATCCTGATACAACCCCTTTAAAGGGACTATCTCAATACGGGTGAGATTAAGCATCCGGAAGATATGAGTATAATCTTCCGAATTGCTAATTGTTACTATTTGCTTCACAAAATCTTCATAAGCATCTTGCATTTCTGTGTTAATAACTTCTTGTGAGGTATCAGCCAGTAAGATGAAAAACCTCGTTCTCAATAAATCATTCATAGGCATAAAATTTAATTGTGAATAAATTATATATATCAAAGCATTTGCTTTGTATGCTGAATGATTTCTTGTTTTGTTTGTAGTTCCTCTGCTAATCAGAATGATTCAAGGGGTATTCAGCCTTATTGGTCGCAATTTTAGAAATGTTGAACCTCAAATTCCTGCTTCTTACAAATATAATTCACTGGCATGAGTTCTAAAATAGCGAAATGTAGCTATGCAGAAGAACTGCGACCTGCATCAATCCTTGTTAATGATTTCTTTATATAGTTCATATTTTATTCTTTCATTATGGCTAGTAATTCATTCAATTTTCCCTCTGCAATATATGGCAAACACTGACGTATTTCATCAGTAGACCAATCCCACCATTTCAGCATGAGTAATTGTTGAATAACCTCTGCGTCAAAGCGTTTTCGTATTTCTTTGGCAGGAGTACCGCCCACAATGGTATAAGGTGGAACATCTTTGGTCACTACTGCACGTGCGGCAATAATTGCTCCGTCACCGATATGAACACCTGCCATAATCACAGCTTCGTAGCCGATCCATACATCATTGCCGATTACAATATCGCCTTTATTGTCCCATGCAGTAGTAATATTCGACTTCTCCAATTCCCATTCTTCATAGAATAAAGGGAAGGTATAGGTAGACAGAGATTTCAATGTATGATTCGCACAATTAAACAGAAACTTCGTGCCACAGGCAATAGAACAGAACTTGCCAATGATTAACTTCTCCCGATGGATGGGATAATGATAAAGCACATTGTTCTTCTCAAACAGCAAGGGATTAGCTACAAAATCATTGTAAATGGTATAATCGCCTACCTCAATTTGAGGATCTTTAATCACGGCATTCAGATAGACTGTTTGGTTATCTCCGGTGCGTGGATATATTTTTGTCATCATAACTTGATTCGTTTTTAATAGTGTTTACTTTTCAGATAAATAATAGATTGCAGTGCCAGCAGAATCACAAACAGATATTCTGCCGTCAAGTAGAGGGCTAAAGATGCTTCTATACAGAAGCTCAACCAGTAGAGATACATTAAATAGACACAGGTGGTTGTCACTTGGAACAGAAAGGTGATTTTGGTTTTTCCCGTTCCCCCGACCGCATTGAGATATACATAGCCGGGTAGTGCAAACGTGTAATTCAATAGCATCACCACGAAAGGAGCAAATGCTAATTCTATCAATAGTTCATTATCGGTGTAGAAACTGACAATCCAACGGTTACAGAGTAATGCAACTACTACCAATGGGAAGCCAACAGCATAGCCTAATTTCAGGATCTTGTGACAAATCGGGAAAAGCTCGTTTCTCGTTCCGGCTCCAATAGCATTGCTCACTAATGAACCTGTAGTGACGGCAAAGGAATTGGCGATTACGAAAAAAATAGCCGATACGCTTCGGGTGATATTGGAAATAGCTAACTCTGTTTTCCCTAAATGCTCGATTGCCACGAAAAATAGAAACCAAGGGGCTACGCTGATAAAGGCATGAAGCATACTCCACACAGACAGATTCAGGACTTTGATAAGTAACCGTCCATCATACACGGGCTCCAATCCGTATTTTTCTTTGTCAATCTTCGCTCCTATGTAGAGACAAAGCACAATCAAAGAACCCATTTCCGCTAAAGATGAAGCGATGGCTGCTCCTGAAATACCTAACTCCAGCGTAAATATTAAGAAGTAGTTCAGCGGGATATTAATCGCTACCGCAGTAACAGCCGACCACGATAAGGCTTTTGTGTGTGTTATTCCAACGAAGAAAGACCGGATAGCCAGAGAAGGAAATGAGAATAACAGCCCGAAACTGCGCCAATCCAAATAGTGGACTACCGCCTGATAAATTTCCGGTGAAGAAATTAACCGTTTCAATAGATAAGGAGAAACGGCATGAATCAATAGGCAAAGCAAGACGGCTAATCCCGATAAAAAGAATAGCCCCTGAAAGAAAGTCTTTCCTGTTGCCTTATAATTCTGTTCCCCGTTTCTCCGGGCAATCATTACTTGCAATCCGATGCTGAACCCGAAGCCCAGCATATAGACTGCCAGATAATAAATTCCGGCAATAGCGGATGCTCCTAACTCCACCTCGCCTACGTGACCTAAAAAGACAGCATCCGTTATATTGATTAACTGCTCCATTAAGATGCTCATCATTACCGGAAAGTTGATGAGCCAGATTTGTTTATATGTATAATTCATTGCTCAACTGCATAATAGCACGACACGAGCAGACTGCATAATATAGTCTGCCAGCTCGTAAATTCATAAATAAAAGGATATAAAATCTCTGTGGCAAATAAATCGTTATTTGTCAAATAGCTGAATAGCTTTCTTGAATGGGGCTATTCGCAGGAGCGTAGCTATATACAGAGTTTCATAAGAAGTGAATACTATTTGTGAGTTGATATAGCGCAAATGTATGAAAAATTAATAAATTCAATCTATCAATTCATGGATTTCTTTTATATGCAGGTGCAAATGTCCCAAATATCCCTCTATCATTTCTTGTAGTGTAACCTTTGCTCCTGTAAAGTCGCGCCAGTAACTATCCAGCCTGTTCTTATCTACCGAGTTAATTACTTGGATGATGTGCAGATTGTAACACTTCCATAACTGGATTAAGTTAGCCCAGTCTGCATTCTGATAATCTTGCAAAGCTATCCACAAGTCATTATCCTGTGTATAATCAGGGAAGAAAAGCAGGTCTTTGCTATATTGTAACCGAACCATGCGTTGGTGATTATTGGATGCCGAATCAATCAAGTGACCAAGAATCTGCTTGATGGTGCGATTCTGCGTATTTCGCCTTTGTGTGATAGCCTCTACGGGCAAACCACTTAACAATTTCTCTTCTGTTTCAATAACCTGTGCAATGCCAGTGGTTATGTGAGTAAAACTATTTTCTTGCATAACTTTCTAATTTTAAATACTTCTGCAAAAGTAAGTTCTTTGCCTATCATCCACTTGTAAAAAACTGACTTTATCACAAATGACTACGCACGACTATGCGATTTAATAACATTCAGCCTACAATCTTCGGAAAAGAATGTAGAATATGGAGAACGGGAAGATAGATATTGAGTAGGCGAACAGCCTGTAAACTCTTTAAAGTCTTTCACCAAGTGCGAAGGATCGTAAAAGCCACACGAATAAGCCAAGTCTACAAATTCCATTCCCGGATGATTCTGCAACAGATACAGTGTTCGCTGAAAGCGAACTACCCGATAATATTCTTTAGGGCTCATTCCTATATAGTTGGTAAATACTCGCTTGAATTGCCTATATCCCAAACAAGCACTTTCAGCAAGGGTATTCACGTCAATTTGCGGTTGATTGATTATTTGGCAGATAGCGTGATGCGTTCTTTGGTAGTTACAATTTGCATCGACCAACCGTTGCATGAAAAAGCGTTCAATCAACCGGATGCAGGTTTCAACGTCTGGTTCGGCAGAAATATTTCGTTTCAGGTGATTCAGTTCAATATCTTCCAAATCTTCTACATCTATATAATGGTTGTAAAGCTCACTTATAGAACACCGCACAAATGGATTTAGCCCCAGAGGATGAAATATTACGGCAATCATATCAATGTTGCCTTCTGAAATCAAACTCCCATGCGTTGAGAACTGTCCCCGGATGAAATTCTTTGGCTGTAAACCTTTTGATTGGATATTCAGATTCTCACCCCGATGAAAAACAAGATGCACGCACCCCGATGGAATAGTCTGTACCATTACTGGCTCTACTACATCGGTCTTTAGCACCCAATAGTATTTAATGTATTGGGAAAGTACAGGTGACGGATATAGAATTTTGCTTTCTTTCATCGTTATTTTGTTCATCTGCTGTGCGCATGGTGGTAAATATAGAGGTTAATCTCCGCATGACAATAAAGTAAGCCGAAAATTTAGATGAATGGCGTGTGTTTTGTTCCGCTATATGTCAGTGTTAAACGGTGCATCGCCCTCGTTACCGCCACATATAACATACTCCGGTCAATCTCTGAATGATAATTCCTATCATCTACTTGTAGGATAATAACCTCATCAAATTCCAAACCCTTTGCCATGTGTGCAGAGGTGATAACGATACCCTGTACAAAAGCTGAACTTTGGCTCGATAAGAAATGAATATCGGGAATTTGTAATTTATCTGCCATCTCACGGGCTTGCGATTCGGTTTTGCAGACAATCCCCAGTGATTTATAGGCGGATTCCTGATAGGTGGCTATTAATTCTTTAATAGCAGATAGTTCTTCTTTCTCATTATTATATTGTAGTACTTGCGGTTTCTCTCCATGCCGTGCCACGGGTTCAAGATCGGGGTTTGTCCGTATTTTCTGTGCAAAATCGGTGATCTCGCAAGTGGAACGGTAACTTTTGCATAGCTTCATCACTTCACCTGTGACAAGAGCTTTCTGAATCATATCCGCAGTAGACGAGCCGTAAGGATTGACCGACTGGCTGGCATCGCCCAACACCGTTTTCCGGCAAGGGAATAGCTTTTGCATTACCTTGTACTGGATTGGAGAATAATCTTGCATTTCATCTACCAGCAAATGTTTGACACAATTCTTTGTATTACCTTCCAAAGCGATATGCAGATACGCCATTGGTGCTATGTCGGTATATTCAAGCGTGCGGTTCTTCCGCATTTTAAAGAGTTCCGGCTTACCCATCCATGTGAAGAAATCTTTATAGACTTGCAGGTCATTGTTTCCGGCAAACATTCGCTTGATCTCTTTTTTAAGGAAATTCCGTTCGGCAGTCGTCACCGTGAAAGCATATTGTACTTTCATCATGTCGAGAATATAATCCGTCATTGCCTCGAACCGTTGGCGCATGGGATAGCGGTTGAAACGGTGGAATTGCTCTTCGATAAATTCAGCCGGGACGGTGATGTGTTTCGTTAGCTTCACATCTTCTGCTCTAAAGTAGTGGTTTTCGATGTGCAGAATGAAGCGATCCAAACTGGCGATGAAGTCGAAAGATGATTTATATTCGATTCGCTCGATAAAGTCCGGTGTTGGTTTTGTCAGCAATTCATTCACTTGCTCAAAAAAGCTAAGGTATTTGTATTTGTGATTCAGTACTTCAGAAAGTATCTGCTCCATGCTGGATTCGGGTACGGTTTCTTCGCCCAGTTCGGGCAGCACGTTAGAGATGTAATCGGCAAACACCTTGTTCGGAGAAATAATCAAGATGTCTTTTGAAGAAATACTGCCCTGAAAAGCATACAGCAAGTAGGCGATGCGGTGCAGGGCTATAGAAGTTTTGCCCGAACCCGCTACACCCTGAATGATGAGCGTTCGGGCTTCCTCATTACGGATAATCCGGTTCTGCTCCCGCTGGATGGTGGCGACAATGTTCTTCATTTTATCATCCGCATTAGCACTCAGTTCCTTTTGCAGAATGTCATCGTGGACGGTCAGCGCACTTTCAATCATAAATTCCATCTTTCCAGCCCGAATCCGGTATTGGCGTTTCAACGAAATATCCCCTTTTATCTCTCCCGATGGGGATTGATAAGATGCTTCACCCAGTTCATGATCGTAGAACATACTTGAAATAGGTGCTCGCCAATCATAAATTACGGTTGTCCGGTTTTCAGTATCGTGAAAGGTATGAATGCCGATATAAACAGGGATTATCGGACGGCTTTCGCTCTTCTCTTGAAAGTCGATTCGCCCGAAGTAGGGAATATCTACTATTTTGGCAAGCCGTCGGCGTTTGTCAATTACACTTTCGCCTATGGCAAAATGATTCAGGATGCTTTCACGCATCGAGCGTATCTCATGCGGATCAATATCTTTATTGCTCCAAAGGTAGTCTTTGTACTCCGCCAATGTATCTACATGGTCTTTCACGGACACATCGGTATGGCTGATTATCTGTTTCAGCCGGGCGATTATTTGCTGTAAATAACTTCTTTCTTGCTTCTCTGTTTGATTGAACATCGTAGTAATTTATTGCTAAAGGATGAAAATAAGAGTCAAAACGGTGCGCAAAATTACTACAATCGGGTAGGATAGGAAATGGCTATTTATAGCTATATATCCATAAGTTTTGTATCTTTGCACGCTCAAAATGAACGATATGGATATTCTTGAACTTGCCCTACATAATCAGCAAACCGCTTGGAAGATACTGGAACATACCCGTATTATTCCGGCATGGGAACGTATTGGGGCAACCGTTCATCTGGTAGGCTCGCTTAAATCCGGTCTGCTGGCAAAGAGTAGGGATATAGACCTACATATCTATACCGATACTCTGGATATTGCAGACAGCTTTCCTGTGATGCAGGAACTTGCCGAACGGCTCTCTTTAAAGGAAGTCCACTATAAGAATCTGATTCAGACAGAAGAAGAGTGCATCGAATGGCACGCCATCTACGAAGATGAAGATATGAACACGTGGAAGTTCGACATGATTCATATTCGCAAAGGCTCAAAATATGATGGTGTGGTTGAAAAAGTAACTGCTGCCATTACAAACCGACTTACCCCTGAAATCAAGCAAACCATCCTTCAAATTAAATTCGATGTGCCGGACGGTGTACAGATTCCCGGCATAGAAATCTATCATGCCGTATTTGTGGGTGGAGTCCGCAATTACGAAGAACTGGAACAATGGAGAAAAACCAATCCGCTGACAAATAGCTTGGATTGGATGCCGTAATGGAAAATACGTTTAAAGTAGCCCTACGAATCGCTATAAATGAGTACCCTTGTATATATCGTACGTGATAAATATTGAAAATGAAAAAGATTAGAATAACAGCTATAAGAAAGGTACAGCATAGTGATTTATCGGCTATGTACGAAAATCCTATTGAACACACTTGTGATATTGAACAAGGTACAATCTTTATTTCAGTTGATGGAAAGAAACCGGAAGGACTGTGTGAAAGTGCTTGGGATTCAATGAGCTATTTTGTTACAGAATTAGCCAATGAGGGCGGCAACTTTTATGATGGTTGGATGAAAAATCCGCACTCAGCAATGATTTCATGTAACGATGGTTTTCGTCCTGTTATTTTTTATATTGAAGTGATTGAATAATGATCTAGATTAAGAAAAAAGCCAGTGCTTAGTTAATAGAGAATACCGAAACTTTCTGCCCGGTTGATAGCTTCGATCACATTATCGACATTCAGTTTTGCTAATATATTCTTGCGGTGATTGTTCACCGTGTAAATACTAAGGTTCAGTTTAGATGCAATCTCCTTGCTTAGAAAGCCTTGTCGGATCAATAAGAGTATTTCCTTTTCCCGCTTGGTTAATTGTTGGTCTGCCGGAACAACTGCCGATGCAAGTATCTCACCCGTCTTCCGATTAATAACCGTCCGCTTGATTCGCTCCATAGGCGTTTGGTCAGGTGAAAGATCCATCACTCCCATAATCATCCACGCCTTTCCGTTCTTGTCTTTCTGAATCACTTGGTGACGACTGATTACATTCACATATTCTTGCCGGGCATTCAGCATACGAATTTGGAATATCTGCTGATAATCATTCCTCTGTTCCTGCGGAAGTGAATAGATGAACTGCCCGTGTTCAATCTGGTGTTCGATGAGTTGCGCCCGGTCGTCC
Organism: Parabacteroides sp. AF39-10AC; assembly: GCF_003635405.1. Taxonomy (NCBI): domain Bacteria; kingdom Pseudomonadati; phylum Bacteroidota; class Bacteroidia; order Bacteroidales; family Tannerellaceae; genus Parabacteroides; species Parabacteroides sp. AF39-10AC. The sequence continues at coordinate 129,832 of NZ_QTLP01000008.1, forward strand.
GGGTGAATCCGTTCCTCCAATAAATCCCCCTGCTTCCGAATCGTCTTTATCCATGTAGGGTTATATCCGAAGATATTCGCAAAATTATCGGATGCAAAATCGTACCGTTCTTTGAAAACATCTACTGTAAAGATACAACTTTGACTCATTTGTGAGAATATCTGTATAGATGCTCTGCGTTCATTCCACAAATCATAGTCCACATCTAGTGGGCTGATCTGTTGTTTAGCCCATAGTTCTTCGGGTGTTATCTTGTTGGTAGTCATGCGGCAAAGATAAGCGATAAATCTTTTCGTATCTCTATTTCCAATTGACTTTCTATGTAAATGCGTTCAAAAAACGAATATCTCATTAGTATATTCCAAATGAATTAAGCCAGAGATAGACAGGATATACCACTTTCAGACAGTTTTGAAAACGGCTCTTGATTCTTCTTTCATTTGCCGATGAAAAGAGAATCAACACGTTTTATAAACCATTAAAAAATGAAAGTATGGAAGTAGTAACCATTGAAAAAAGAACCTTTTCGTATGTCTGCGAACGGTTCACCGAGTTTGCCAAACGGATAGAAAGTTTGTGCAGCACTCATACCCAGAAAGTAGAAAACTGGCTGGATAGTCAGGAAGTGTGCCTGTTGTTAGGCTTTAGCAAGCGAACGCTACAATATTACCGGAGTAGCGGGCGACTGGCTTATTCTCAAATCGGTAGCAAGATTTATTATAAATCTTCTGATATTGAAAGAATTATTGCGGACAGCGAAACACAAAATCAATCACCCAAACAAATTATGCCTTATGAGAAGAACTAAAGAAGATTACCCGTCCTTCAACCTGTTTTCCATTGTCGGCACATGGGAAAGCGTTAATCTGAATCCTACGATAATCATTTATCGGAGCGATAAAGAGTACCTTCTTTCTATTATATATATATCGGAAACCACTAAACAGGCTTCACCCGCTACTTATGAGATACAGCAAGATGGTAGCCAGTATTTTATTTCCATTGCATCCAAACGGCTCTATGTAGATTATGATTCGTCAAAAGATGTACTTAGCATTTCATCGCTAGGTGACTATCTACGTAACTAACCAGCCATCTTGAAATCAATATTTCAATAAAACAATCTTTCAATCATGGAACTAATAAATAAAGATACCCCACAAGTCAAAGAATTTATTTCTTCGCTCGATTCGATGCTGAATGGCATTGAATCTATTGTCAAACACTACAAGCCCCATTTGAACGGGGAACGCTTTCTTTCTAACAATGAGGTTTCCAAGAAACTGAATGTCAGTCTGCGAACCTTGCAAGAGTGGCGAGATACAGGGTTAATCCCCTTTATTCAGATAAAAGGTAAAATTATCTATCGCCAAAGCGATATTGATAAACTGCTCCAAAAGCATTATTTTGAAAGCTGGAAAGAATAACTATCTAAAAGAGTATGATTTCCACTATCTTAAAAGGAAACCTCTTTTATTAAGGTGGAAATTATACCTTTGCATCCCAAACAGTTGAAATTATGAAGTTTGTAATAGGATCCGGTACAATTGCCGACATTGACGAATTAGAAAAGTTATATGATGATCTGAATGATTATCTATCAGCTACCACCAACTATCCCGGATGGATAAAAGGCATTTATCCTATTCGTAAAGATGCGGTTGCTGGCATAGAAAATAATACTCTTTTCGTTGTCAGGCATAATGGAAAGATAGCTGGCTCTATTATCTTAGACCATCATCCCGATGAAGCCTATAATAATGTAAGGTGGAAAATAGAAGATGACTACAGTCGTATTTTTGTCATACGCACATTTGTAGTGCATCCCTCATTTTTGAAGATGGGTATCGGTCGTGCTTTGATGGATCATTCGTTTGAACTGGCTCAACAATCAGGCATAAAATCTATTCGTTTAGATGTGTACGAAAATAATCTTCCGGCAATCTCCCTTTATGAGAAATGTGGTTTTGAATACATTGATACCGTAGATTTAGGTTTTGGCAACTACGGGCTGGATTGGTTCAAACTGTACGAGAAACTTATTTAAACGCTATTCAAGTGAAAGACGTTTTCCTCATGCTAGCCCCGAAAACATTGTTTTTCGGAATTTAATTTGAATCATTGACTTTTCCAGTGAAGTATTTAGTCTGTGCAAGTCTTTAGATGAAAATACACTCGAAATGTAATGAGAGGAAGATTTTCATCTAAACCGAAGGCTCGGACTTGAACAGGCTAAATACGGAACTTACCTTTGTCAATGCTTCATATTAATTTGTTGAAGTATTAATTTGTTTTTGTGATGAAAACTATTTTATTTTGTGATTCTTCACTATAAAGCTACTAAATAAATGAACTGTAAGTCTAAATTAGAGAAACAATATGGTCAATTGCTATTGATCGGATATGAACAAGGTGGTAAGTATAGACATCTTGGAACAGCTTTTTTAATATCTTCTGCTGGTGACATTGTTACAGCAGGACACGTCTTTGAAAAATATCATATAGGAGAAATCCCATTAAGTAAATATTATTGTGCGTTTCCTGATGAAAAATCTGAGCTAATCGCTATACAAAGTGTATATGTAGAATATAAACAGCGTAATAACCAAAAAGATAATGTTTTTAAAGATTTAGCATTTGCAAAGATTAATCTGCTTACAGATATTTTTTTTGAATTCGAAACACATAGACCCAAAATAGGAGAAAGAGTTGTTATGGAAGGTCTAGTTAATGAAAAGAAAGTAAACGGAGAAGTTGGAGATGATATAACTTTCCGAAAAAATGAGACTAATGATTATGTGGATTTTGAGAAGGTTAAGTCGTATTCAATCCCTGTGACTATTGTTGATAGATATTTAAACGATGTGGATGAGACAGCACATACTCAATCTTTTTTTAATAATTGTTTTACTGTTGATAGAGGTTTAGAAAAGGGAGCTAGTGGATGTCCTATATTAAATGATAAAAGAAAGGTTATTGGCATATTATTTGGTGGAAGAAACGGAAAGAAGTTTATTCTTCATGCTGGATATATAAAGAAAAAATTACATAAATATTTGCTAGAGAAACAGAAATAATCTATTGTAAATGAAATAAAGTGAAACTATAAATAGCGATTAGAAGATTTTAAGTGCTTCTAATCGCTATTTATTTATATCAATTCAGACAGACAGTTATTTACTTTTTGCATATCCTTGAAAATATTCTGATCCAGTACCCGTGCATAGTGTTTTGTTACGCTTGTATCTGCATGACCTAACATTTTAGCAACATTTTCCATACTCACGCCATTTGCTAGGCAAATACTTGTGGCATACGAGTGCCGGGCTGAATGTGTGCACAGATTTTTCTGTAACCCGCATACATCGGCAATTTCTTTCAAGTAACTGTTCATACGCTGATTGCTCAGTACTGGCAATAGTTTTCCGGTACATTCTGCCACATTTTTATACTTTTCCAGTATAGAAGCTGCCACAGGTAGCACAGGAATGTTACACATGATTTTTGTCTTTTGGCGATTTTTCCTTATCCAAAGTTCTCCTTTGTTGTCTTTTACCAAGTGTTCAGGTGATAAATCTTTCACATCGCTGAATGCCAAACCTGTAAAAACGCAAAAAATGAAAACATCCCGTACCTGTTCTACTCGTTTAATGGTGAATTCTTTAGCAAGAATTATTTTAATCTCGTCCATCGTCAGAAATTCAGGATCTGTATCTTCCAGTTTGAAGCGGTAGTAAGCGAATGGATCTTTCTTTATCCAATCGTTTTCCAAAGCAATACGGATAATTTTCTTCAAGTTCTTCAATCGGGTGATGGCTGAATTTTGCGCACAACCTTTTTCAATCTTCAAAAAAGCATCGAACTTGGAAATGAAATTAGCTTCTAAATTATTTAGGACAATATCCGATAACTGATATTCTTTCTTAATGAATTCCTCCAAATATCGGGTAGTAGTTTCATACCGTTGAACGGTCTTGCTTACAAAGTCTTTTCCGATCAGTTTACGGCTTTGTTCGTTATGCTCTCTGAATACCTGTAATAGTGTTTTGCTATCTTCGTCCACACCATAAAACAACTTTCTCACAAGATCAACGGTGATAATCTTGCCGGAAGTTTCCAGTTCTCTATAAATTTGGTGTATGTGCGAACGTGTGATTTCTAAGTAGTGGTTCAGTTCCACCGACATACGGTCTTTGCCTTTTGAATTCTCTTTAGCCTGATTCCATAGGTTTACAGGAC